>DATGPC010000001.1:0-3461 GCA_035305265.1 Thermomicrobiales bacterium
CGAGACCCTTCCAGCCGACCAGGTCGACCTCGCGATCGAGATCGAGTCCGACCGCATGGTGAATTCCCTCTTCGACGCCGACGAAGTCGACTCCGAGCGCACTGTCATCCTCTCCGAGCGGCAGGGCGCCGAGAACCGCCCGACTTACAAGCTCTATGAGGAAGTCATCGCGACGGCCTTCTCCGGCCACGCCTACAGCCACTCGGTCATCGGGCGCGAGCAGGACCTGAAGCGAATCACCCGCGACGATCTCTACAACCATTACCGCCGCTACTACCGGCCGGATAACGCCTTCATCACCGTCGTCGGCGACTTCGATGCTGACGAGATGACGAAGAAGCTCACCGACGCCTTCGGCAGCATCGAGAACCCGGGCATGACGATCCCGGAAGTCGCGCTCCCGGCGCCCCAGCTCGCCGAGCGCCGGGTGACCCTGCGCCAGCCCTCCCCAGCGTCCTACCTGATGATGGGCTACAAGATCCCGGGCGCGAAGCACGAGGACGTCCCGGCCCTCATGGTCGCGGACGCCATCCTCTCCGGCGCGAAGGCGATGGGCATGGGCGGCGGTAGCGGCATGGGTCGCTCGTCTCGCCTCTACAAGGCGCTTGTCGCCTCCGGCCTCGCCAGATCGGCGAGCTCGTCGGCGTCCCCGGACCTCGACGAGTCGCTCTGGTCCTTCAACGTGACCGCGCTGCCGGGCATCGAGCCGGAGAAGATCGAGGCGGCAATCGAGGCCGAGATCGAGCGCCTGAAGACGACACTTCCCGAGGAAGAGGAGTTCGTGAAGGCCCGCAAACAGATCCGCGCCCAGTACGTCTACTCCCAGGAGACCGTTACCAACCAGGCGTTCTGGCTCGGCAACATGGAGATCCTCGACCACGCCGGTCGCGTCGACACCTTCGCCGACGAGTTCGACGCCGTCACGCCCGAGGACGTCCAGCGCGTCGCACAGCAGTACCTTGTCCCGCACAAGCGCACGATCGGCTGGCAGCTGCCGGATGACTCCGTCTCCGTCGCAGGAGCAGACATGGCCGAGGAAATGGTCGCCGCCGAGGCGTTCGCGCCGAAGATCTTCAACTACACCGGGTCAGAAGTCTCGTCGCACGGCTTCGTGCGCACCGAGCTGCCGAACGGCATCGTCGTCCTCGCGCAGCCACGCCCCGGCGACGGTGCCATCGACGGCACCATCCGCATCCAGGCGGGCCATGCCGCGACCGGCGACACCACGCCGGGCCTCGCTAACCTGACCGGGTCGATGCTCAATCGTGGCACGCAGAACCGGACCTTCGAGGCCTTCAACGACGAGACGGACAGCCTCGGCGCAATGGTCGGCACCGCCACTGGACGAACCAACGTCGAGGTCGTCTGGCACGCCCTGGCCGAAGACCTCGACCGGGTGCTCGACATCGCGGCGGATATCGTCCGGAATCCTGTCTTCCCGGAAGACGAGCTTGAGAAGGTGCGGCAGCAGGTCCTGACCGGCATCCGCGAGGCGGAGCAGGACACCGGCACCATGGCCTCGCTCGCCTTCCAGGAGCTGCTCTACCCGGAGGGCCACCCCTACCGCATCCGCACCCGGGGGACCGAGGAATCCGTGACGGCAATCCAGCGCGAGCAGCTTGCCGACTACCACAAGCGGTACTTCGGCCCTACCGCCACCACGATTGCGCTCGTTGGAGGCGTCGAGAGCCTCGAGGTTGCCGTCGAGAAAATCGCCCGCGCCTTCGGCGACTGGACGAACGAGATCCCCGCGCCCGGCGAAGCACCGGCGGTCGACCCGCTACCGTCGACGCAGCGCGCGACGAAGGTCATCCGCGGCAAGAGCCAGGCGGACATCGCCATCGGCTTCCCCACGATCCCGCGCCTGCATGAGGACTACTACGCCCTCCAGGTCGCGAACCTCATCCTCGGCCAACTCGGCCTCATGGGCCGCCTCGGCGGCGAGGTTCGCGACAAGAACGGCCTCGCCTACTACGCGATGAGCTCCCTCGCCGGAGACGTCGCGAACAGCCTCTGGACCTCCCGCGCCGGCGTCGACCCGGGGAACATCGACCGCGCCCTGGATGGTATCGACCAGGAGCTGCGCCGCATCCGCACCGAGCCGGTGACCGACGACGAGTTCGCCGACGCGAAGAGCTACCTTATCGGCTCGCTGCCACTCGGACTGGAGTCGCTCGGCGGCGTCACCGACCTGCTCCTGACGCTGGAGCGCTACGGGCTCGGGCTCGACTACCTCGACCGCTACCCGGATATCATCAACGCCCTGACGAAGGACGACCTGATGCGCGCGATGGCCACGCACATCGACCCGGACCGCCTCGCGATCGGCATCGCCGGTCCTGAATCGATCGAGCAGGGCGAATGACGATCCACCTTCTCTCGGTCCATGTCGGTACCCCCGCGCTGCTCGGCGAGCGGCGCGGGGAGCCGGTCACCAGCGGCATCCGCAAGCAATCCGTTTCGACCCCGATCGTCAACGTCTCGACCACCAACATCGAAGGCGACGGCCAGGCCGACCTCGTCAACCATGGCGGCATCGACAAGGCGGTCTACTGCTACTCCGCCGACCACGACGCCTTCTGGCGCGAGTCGCTCGGCTACGAGGGTGACGGCGTCCATTCGCCCTTCGGCCAGAACCTGACGGTCTCCGGCATCGACGAGACGCAGGTCTGCATCGGCGACACCTGGCTCTGGGGCGATGTCCTGCTGGAGGTGAGCCAGCCCCGCTGGCCCTGCTACAAGCTGGACATGCACAGCGGCGTCCCGCTGATGATGAAGCGCCTCATCGCCTCCGGTTTCTCCGGCTGGTACCTGCGCGTGATCGAACCGGGCACCGCACCTGTCACCGGCGAGATCGAGATCATCCACCGCGACCCGATCGGCCTCACCGTCAGCGAGGCCTTCGACGCCCGCCGCAACCCCAAAATGAGCCCGGACCGCTATCGCGAGATCATGTCCCACCCGAAGCTCGCCAACGGCTGGCGATCGTAGACATAGGTCTTACGATCCCCTGGATGAATCCACTGACGAAGGAAGCCCGGCCAAATTGGCCGGGCTTCCTGACATGTTCTCGCGGCGGATCTTCAACTCAATCGCGGCGACTCTTGCTCCCGCCAAACATGCCGAGAAACGGAGATCCAGCGCCCAGCAGGAACCCGAAGTCGTACCAGTTCCCCGCGCGGAGGCTATCGTAGACGGGCTGGCCCTCAAGTGCGTTGAAGACATGCGCGATCAGGACGATCCACGCCGTCAGCCCGTTCCAGATGCCCCACAACAGGTCGTGCCACCACATCGTGGCCTCCTTATCACGATGACGTCACCTCATTTCCACTATACGCCTCTTCCAGCGCCGCGACGTCGATCTTGCGCATCTGGAACATTGCCTGCTGCACGCGCCCGGCCTTCTCGCGATCCTCGTCGGCCATCAGCTCCATCAGCCGGTTCGGGATGATCTGCCAGGA
>DATGPC010000002.1:0-5319 GCA_035305265.1 Thermomicrobiales bacterium
GGTGCTGTTCTACGGGCACTACGACGTGCAGCCGGCGGATCCGCTGGACCTCTGGGAGAGCGAGCCGTTCGAGCCGGAGATCCGCGACGGCAGGATCTATTGCCGGGGCGTCGCCGACAACAAGGCGCAGCACTTCAGCCACATCGCCGCGATCCGGGCGTGGATGCAGGCGGCCGGCTCGCTGCCGGTGAACGTGAAGGTGCTGCTGGAGGGCGAGGAAGAAGTCGGGAGCCCGCACCTCGACGAGGTCGCGGAGAAGTATGGCGACCTGCTGAAGGCGGACCTCGTCTATACCTCCGACGGCCCGGTGACGAACGACCAGTACCCGGAGATCGCGTTCGGCGTGCGCGGGCTGCTCTATGTTGAATTGCGCTCCACCGGCCCGAACCGGGACCTGCACTCCGGCCACTGGGGCGGCGTGGCGCCGAACCCGGCATGGCAGCTGGTGCGGCTGCTGAACACGATGGTGGACGAGCAGAACAACGTGCTCATCGAGGGCTTCTACGACGAGGTGCTTGAGCCGACGCCGGGCGCCCGGAAGGCGATGGAGGCGCTGCCGTTCGACACGCAACAGACGATCGCGGGAATCGGGATCGACCGCATGGTGCCGCCGGCCAACCTCCCCTACGCCGACCGGATCATGGCGCGCCCGACGCTGAACATCGCCGGGATCAACGGCGGCTACAGCGGTCCGGGGAGCAAGACGATTATCCCGGCGAAGGCGATGGTGAAGATCGACATGCGCCTGGTGCCGGAGCAGACGCCGGACGAGATCTGGGAGAAGGTGAAGGCGCACGTCGACGCCTATGTCGCGCGCACGGGTGAGGATATCGAGCTGGTGCGGCTCGACGGCGGGATGCTGCCGTCGTTCACGCCGGTCGAGCACCCGATGGCGGAGGTGGTGCGCGACGCGGTGGAGGCCGGGTTCGGGAAGCGTCCGATCGATATCCCGCTGGTAGGCGGGTCGCTGCCGGATGCGGTGTGGACGAAGACGCTGGGGATGCCGTCGTTCCTGGTGCCGTACGGAGCGCCGGAGCAGGCGAACCACTCGCCGAACGAGAGTTACCGGGTGGAGCGGTTGTGGCAAGGGATCACGACGAGCGCGACGTTGCTGGCGCGGTTGGCGGAGATGTAGGGAACCGGCCTCCTCCCAGGCCACGAATCCCCTGGTCAATGCACGCCTCTGTCGCCGGTTTCCTGGCGGCAGAGGCGTTTTGTCGTACCATCATGTGAGGAAATATCCGCCACAACACAAGGGACAGTCTTGCCATGTCGGTGCCCGATTACCAGGAGTTCATGCTTCCGCTCCTCCGCGTCGTTGCGGATCGAGGGCCGATCAAGTCATCCGATTATTACGAGGCGGTAGCAAATGCCACGTCGCTCACCGCCGAGGATCGGGAACAGCTCCTACCGAGCGGCACGCAAGCGGCGTACAAGAACCGCATCGGATGGGCAGGCACGTACCTGGTGAAGGCAGGTCTCCTGGAACGGCCACAGCGGGGATTCCTCAAGATAACCGCCCTGGGCCAGCAACTCCTGCGCTCCAACCCGTCGCGAATCGACAACGAGACCCTCCGCGAATTCGAGAGTTTTCGCGAGTTCGAATCGCTGTCCGGCACCCGCCAAAACCAGCCTGTCAGGACATCGGAGTCCGTCGAGGAACGGGAAGCACTTCCTCCTGATGAGCAACTTCTTGCGAGCTACCGTCAGCTCCGGCGCTCGTTGGCGGACGACCTCCTGACGCAAATCAAGTCCGCTCCGCCAGCGTTCTTCGAGCAGTTGGTCGTTGATCTGCTCGTGCGCATGGGATACGGAGGATCGCAGGATGACGCCGGGCGAGCGATCGGCAAGAGCGGCGACGGTGGTATCGACGGCATCATCAAGGAAGACCGGCTCGGTCTGGACTTCGTCTACATCCAGGCCAAGCGTTGGGAGAACGTCGTCGGACGTCCCCAGATCCAGGGATTCGCTGGCAGCCTCGAGGGGCAACGCGCCCGTAAGGGCGTGTTCATCACGACGTCCTCTTTCACCGACGGCGCCCGGGACTACGTGCAGCGAATTGAAAAGCGAATCGTGCTGATCGACGGGACCGAACTGGCGAGCCTGATGCTGGACTACGGGCTCGGGGTGACCGATGTCGCGACGTACAAGGTCCAGCGGATCGATCCGGCGTACTTCGGCGAGGAATAGTCCTGCGCGGCGGGATACCTCGGGTTGTGTACAGGGACGACATTGACCGCGACCGGCGTGTAGGGAACTCCACGTGGTGGTCGCGGTCACGTACGTCCCGTACGGCAATGTAGGTCATGACCCGGAGATGCCGTCCGCGGATATCAACCTTCGGTCGATCGGGTCGACATGGAAGGCCCGCTCCCGCTTCTCGCCTTCGGCTCGGCCGGGTCGACCCCTACGGTTCGGGAGCCGGGCGGAGCATGAACCAGTTCGGGACGCCGAGGATGTCCTCCTGGTGGGCGACCTGGAAGCCGAAGCGCTCGTAGAAGCGGACGTTTTCCGGCTTGTCCGTCTCGAGCCAGGCGGCATCCCCGTTGGCATCGACGTGGTCGCAGAAGGCCTGCAAGAGCGCGGAGCCGATGCCCTGCCCCTGTAGGTCCGGGTCGACGGCGACGGGGCCGAGGTGCCAGTGGGGTGTATCGGTGTCGCGCTTCGCCCACGTGCCGAGCCACGTCAGGGTCCGAAGCGCCGTGAACGGGCCAAGCCGAAGGATCGCCGGGAGGAGCCGCACCTGCTGCGATGCCGTGGGCTGGCATTTCCCGGGCGGGATCATGCCGCAAACTCCTACGATGGTCCCTTCGCTGTCGCGCGCCACGAGCATGTGTTGCGCCCAGCCGAGATGACGGAAGCCGCCTTCGAACATGATCCGGATCGCCCTCGCGCTGCGCCAGGGGTCGTTCCGGGCGACGGCGTCGCTGATGGGGTTGGTGTGCATGCTGCGGACGAGCACGTCGAGCGCGGCATCGTGCTCGTCCGAACGAAGTGCCTCAACAATGATGTCCCGCCGAGTCCTGTTCGCTGAAAGGTGCGCCATCGGTCGTTCTCCGTGGTCCTGAACGCGATCGATACCGTTCGGCCCCTGACGGTGTACCCCGTTTTCGAGCATTGTGTGCGTGGAACCTGAGAGCGCCATAAGAGATACGGGGAGCACCAGCGTAACGTCCAGGCCACCCTTTTGTGGCAGCGTCGACGGATGCGCGGTCACCTACCGGTCGGATGTTGGCGGCTTCCGGTGCGATCGCTGGCGGACGGCGAGGCTGTGCAGTCCGGCAGAGAGGTCGCCGCGTCGCAGGTGCCCGAGCAGCTCCAGGTTGCGGCGCCAGTCGTTGATCGAGATCAGGGCGACGACCGAGACCGCGGAGTTGACGATGGTCATGATGGCGATCTGGGCCAGCGAGAAGGCGGTCACGACCTCAGGCGGGGCATAGGGGCTGAGGGCGACGACATCGATCGCCTGGGTGGTCCCGAGCCCTCCCGGGGTAACGCGCACCGCGCCGGCCACGGCCTGGGAGCCGAGCGCGAGGGAGAGGGTCCAGATCGTCACGGGGATGTCGAAGGCGGCCAGCAGCACGGCGGTCGACGCGCAGCGGAAGGCGTAGGAGCCGAGGGCGGGAACGAACATCAGCCGCAGGTATCGCGAGGGCGTGCCGAGGATCGCCACCCCTTCGCGCACCTGCTGGCGAACCTGGCCGAGCTTGCGGCGACCGAGCCTGGCGCCGAGAACCACGAGCACCAACAGCAAAAGTCCCAGGGCCGCCGTCACGAGCGGCTGCGAGGACACGAATCCCGAGGCGCGGTCGAGCACACCGGATTGCTCCCGCGGTCGATCCGGGATCCCGACGGCGACGAGGACATAGTTCACCGACGCGAAGAGGATGAACGCGAGGTTCTGCACGCCCCAGACAGCGAGGAGCTTCGGGACCCTCGCGCCCGGGATCGAGACGTCGATGACGCCGAGCATCGCCCAGGTGCCGGCCCGGCCGGGCGCGACGGCGTTGACGATGTCCTGCCCCTGGTCGATGCCGAGCACGAAGCGGTAGGAAAGTCCGGCTCGAGGCCAGGCGGATTTCAGCGCATTGAACCAGCTCAACGTCGACAGGAGGGCCTGACCGACCCGAAGGACGACGATGACGGCCAGCATTCCGGGCGCGATCGAGAGCATCTCGCGCACCGTCGCGCGGACGAGGGCGCGGACGTCGGGATGGAAGATGCTGAACGCGACGATCGCGATGAGCACCAGCAGGGCACCCCACGTAACCCAGCGTCGCCGATCCCTGGCACCATTTGGGGCTGATGTCGTGTCGGTGGCCATGTTCCGGGGCGATTCCCGCCCCCTCCTCTGCTCCCGGACTGGCCGGGGATTGGCAGCGTGGACGCGAAAGGTGTCCACCCACTACCGTGCATTTTCCGGACCCCGGCGAAGCGCAGCCCGAGGAGCACGTCACGCACTCCCCTCCCCGCTCGTCTCCCGGATGGGCGCGGACCGGACGCGCCCTCCCGATCGAGGAGGCAGTGCCATGAACACCACCGGGACACGGGTCGAGAAGAACGTCTTTACCATCTCCGTCGATGCGCTGTTCACCTGGGGACGCCGGTCATCGCTGTGGTGGCTGGAATTCGGGCTCGCGTGCTGCGGCATCGAGATGATCTCCGCGCAGATGTCGCGATGGGACATGTCGGAGCGATTCGGCAACCTGCAACGGCCATCGCCGCGCCAGGCCGATTTCATGATCGTGGCCGGGACGGTGACGAAGAAGATGGCGCCGGTGGTGATGGCGCTCTACGAGCAGATGCCGGAGCCGAAGTGGGTGATATCGATGGGCTCCTGCGCGAACGTCGGCGGCCCGTACGACACCTACGCGGTGCTCCAGGGCGTGGACCAGACCATCCCGGTCGACGTCTATGTCCCCGGATGCCCGCCGACGCCGGAGGCGCTGTATTACGGCGTGCTGTCGCTGCAGGACCGGATCATCCGGTACCAGCAGATCGAGAAGACGGCTGGGACGGACGCGGCCGAGGCGTTCCGCCGCGAGGAACGCGAACGGGCCGGGGAGGCCGCTTCGGGGCGGGGTATCCCGGAGCCGCTGACGGCATGACGGAGAGGTTGTCACATTCCCGCATTGGAAATCGTCCACGGGGCAGAGGCGCGGAGGTGCCGCGCCAGATCGATCAAAGGAGAACGCTTCATGAGCTTTCGCTTGTCGAACTACAACGAGGCACGCGGCCTGATCCAGCACCTGAGCGGCATCGAGGAATACATCTCGAAATCCAACATCGAGCCGTCGCTGAAGCACCTGGTGAAGATGC
>DATGPC010000003.1:0-12649 GCA_035305265.1 Thermomicrobiales bacterium
CTTGCCAGCCTGCGTGATCGGGCCGGGGAGCTGGACGGGTCGCTTTCTTTCGACGTGTTGCCGGATGGGACAGGTCACCGACTGTGCCTGACCGTCCCGATGGCTTCTGTGGAGTAACGGGATGATCCGGGTCGTGATCGCGGAGGACCAGTCGATGGTACGCGGGGCGCTCGTCGCGTTGCTGTCGCTGGAGCAGGACATCGACGTCGTTGGCGACGTCGCCTCCGGCGCCGACGTCGTGGAGACGGTCCTCCGGGAGCGACCGGACGTCGTCCTGATGGATATCGAGATGCCCGGCATGGACGGCATCGCCGCCGCCGGCGCCATCCGCGGGCACACCCCGGACTGCAAGGTCCTGATCCTGACAACGTTCGGCCGGCCGGGCTACCTACGCGGGGCGATGGACGCCGGCGCGGTCGGTTTCCTCGTCAAGGACGCCCCCGCCTCCCAGTTGGCGGACGCGATTCGCCGGGCGATGCGTGGCGAGCGGGTGATTGACCCGGAGCTCGCGATGGCAGCGCTGTCCAGCGGCCCGAACCCCCTCACGGACCGGCAGCGCGAGGTCCTGCGGCTCTCGCTGGGAGGCGCCTCGATCTCGGAGATGTCGAAAGCGATGTTCCTGTCGGAAGGCACGATCCGGAACTATCTCTCCGAGGCGATCTCGAAGCTCGACGCGCGGAACCGGGTGGACGCCGCCCGCATCGCCGAAGAGCGCGGGTGGTTGTAGGGGGCCCTACCGACTCCCAAATGCCCCTACCAGAGCTGGCAATGCCCAACGTACAGAGCACATCGAGCCGGCTGCGCCGACCCTGATACGGCCACACAACACCCCTAAATTTCTCTGTTTTCCCTCTCGTTGCTTTCATTTTACCAATCGCATGGGGGCTTGCGGCAAGCCCCGCCTCGTCCTGTATAGTCGGCGGCCGGGCCCGGAAAGCAGCAGGCAGGCGCACATGACAGCATGCGCGCCTGCGATCGGCGTGACGCCGAAAAGGAGAAGGACGATGGCCGAACATGCAGTCGTGATTGCGGGGGGCGGACCGACAGGGATGATGCTGGCGGCGGAGCTGGCACTGGCAGGCATCGATGTCGCCATCGTCGAGAGACGTCCGGATCAGGAGCTGGCCGGATCCCGCGCAGGCGGATTGCACGCGCGCACGCTCGAAGTCCTGGCCCAGAGAGGCATCGTCGATCGGTTCCTGTCCGAGGGGCAGGTCGCCCAGGTCGCGGGCTTCGCCTGGTTCCGCCTGGACATCAGCGATCTCCCAAGTCGTTACAACCACGGCCTCGCCCTGTGGCAGAACCACATCGAGCGCATCCTCGCGGGCTGGGTCGATGAGCTGCGCGTGCCGGTCTATCGCGGCCGGGAGGTGACGAGCTTCACGCAGGATGACACCGGCGTCGATGTGGCCGTGTCCGACGGCAGCTCGCTTCGGGCACAGTACCTCGTCGGGTGCGACGGCGGTCGCAGCACGGTGCGGAAGGCGGCCGGGATCGACTTCCCCGGCTGGGACGCGACCGTCAGTCACCTGATCGCCGAGGTTGAGGTGGCCGACGAGCCGGAAAGGGGCCTGAAACGGGACGCGCACGGCATCCACTCCCTGAGCAAGATGGACGACGGAAAGGGCGTGCGGGTCATGGTGACCGAGCAGCGGGCCGACCGGATCGGCGATCCGACGCTCCAGGACCTGAGCGAGGAGCTCGTCGCCGTCTACGGAACCGACTTCGGCGTCCACAACCCGACGTGGCTCTCCCGGTTCACCGATATGGCCCGGCAGGCCGCGGCCTACCGCAAGGGCCGGGTGCTGCTTGCCGGCGACGCCGCGCATGTGCACTACCCGACCGGCGGGCAGGGCCTGAACACCGGTGTGCAGGATGCCGTGAACCTCGGATGGAAGCTGGCGCAGGTCATCAAGGGCATATCGCCGGACAGCCTCCTCGATACCTACCATGCCGAGCGACACCCGGTCGCCGCGAACGTCCTGCGCAACACAATGGCGCAGGTCGCTCTGCTCCGCCACGATGACCGGACCGATGCGCTGAGGGAGATCGCGAGCGAGCTGCTGGGGATGGACGAGCCGCGTCAGCGACTCGGCGCGATGATCTCCGGGCTGGACATCCACTACGACCTTGGCGAGGGGCACCCGCTACTCGGACGCCGCATGCCCGATCTCGACCTGACCACCGACGACGGCCCGAAGCAAGTCTCGAGCCTGCTCCACGATGCCCGGCCGGTCCTGCTGGACCTGGGGGAGCCCGATGCCCTGGATATCACGCGGTGGGCGGACCGGGTGCAGACGATCCGCGCAACGTTCGACGGCGCCTGGGAGATCCCGGTATTGGGCGAGACCCCGGCGCCTGCCGCCGTGCTGATCCGGCCGGATGGTCATGTCGCGTGGGTCGGCGACGGGACCGACGTCGGGCTTCGGGACGCCCTGACGACGTGGTTCGGGGCAGCGTAACGCCGGCCCTGCAGGGGCCAGTCCGGCATCAACCTGCCTGTATACTGGGGTCCTCTCTTATGGACGGGGTCACGAGCGAAGCTGGCTGACATAGTGAAAAGCCGATGGACACGAGCGCTGAGGCAAGGCGAGTCGAACCCACCTCCAAACGGATCGAGCCCGGCTTTGCCCTGCTCTTCAGCGCCGCGTGGCTGGTCCTCCTCTCTGACGAGCTGGTCGCCTGGTCCGGAGGATGGAGTATCGTCGCGCTCCTCCTCGGCATCCTGTGCGTCGCCATCGGGATCGGCGTTTTTCCGCACATCGTGCGGAACCAGTCACCCGTTGCCACCTTCGGCTATGTGGTCGTCCAGCTCGCGCTCGGTATCGCGGTCTTCTCCTTCAGCCATCCGGGCGGCATGTTCCTGCTCGTCCTCACCGTCGGGCAGGCCGTCCGGGTGTTGCCGCTGAGATGGGTCGTCGCGATGTCAGCTCCCATGCCGTTCCTGCATGCCGGAATGGAGGATCGCGGCGAGGCTGTCACGAGCGGCGCTATCTTCCTCGCGGCAATCATCCTCACGATCGGGTTCAGCCGTGCCGTGGAGCGCGAGCGCCGCGCCCGGGCCGAGCTGGACGAGGCCAACCGGCGCCTGCGAGCGTACGCGGCGCAGGCGGAAGAGCTCGCAACCATGCGGGAGCGGAATCGCATGGCGCGGGAGATCCACGACACTCTTGCCCAGGGCTTCACGGGCATCCTGCTCCAGCTCGAAGGGGTTGATTCGGCGCTCGACTCCTCCAACACGGCGCTTGCGCGGGAGCGCCTGGAACATGCCCGCGTCCTCGGGAAGGAAAGCCTCGCGGAAGCCCGCCGCTCGGTCTGGTCGATGCGGCCACGTGCGTTGGAGCACCAAACCCTGCCCGATGCCGTTCGCGACGTAGTCAACGCCCTATCCCTCGACGGCGGACCCGAGGTCCGGATCGAGACGATCGGCGAGGCGCGTCCACTGCCACCCGAGGTGGAGAATGACCTCCTGCGCGTGGCGCAGGAAGCCATCGCCAACGCGACGAAGCACGCCGGGGCCCGGAACATCATCCTCCAGCTTCGTTACGACCCGGCGGCTGTCGAGCTGCGTGTCAACGATGACGGTCACGGTTTCGCGCCCGAGCGGCCGGTGGAGCGGAAGGATGGCGGAGGATTTGGCCTGACCGCGATGCGCGAGCGGCTGGAACGCCACGGTGGCGAGCTGGGCGTGCACAGCGCCGCCGGGATGGGGACCGCGCTGGTCGCTCGTATCGTCGCGCCCGTTGCCTACAGGGGTGCCCATGAGTGACGCGCCGATCCGCGTGCTGGTCGTGGATGACCACCCCATCGTGCGAGCGGGCATCATCGCGCTCGTCCAGGACCACCCGCGCATGGATCTCGTCGCCGAGGCCGGGACCGGCGAGGAGGCCGTCACGCTCGCACTGACGCATCGCCCGGACGTGATCCTGATGGACCTGCGATTGCCCACCATGAGTGGCGTGGAGGCAATCCAGACCATCCGGGCCTCATGGCCGGATGCCCGCGTGATCGTGCTGACGACTTACGACGGCGATGAGGACATCTACCAGGCGCTCCATGCCGGCGCGAAGGCGTATTTGCTGAAGGATGCCTCCCGCGAGGAGCTGCTGGAAGCGGTCGAGGCGGTCCACCGGGGTGAGAAGCGTATCCCGCCGGAAGTCGGGGCGATCCTTGCCGGCCGCATCGCCGGGCAGGACCTGACGCCCCGTGAGCGGGATGTCCTGCACGGGATCGTGGAAGGCCGCAGTAACAAGGAGATCGGCCAGGCCCTCTCCCTCAGCGAGGGCACCGTCAAGTTCCACGTGAACAACATCCTCGCCAAGCTGGATGTGCGCGACCGCACGCAGGCAGCCACCGAGGCTATCAGGCGCGGACTGGTCCGCGCCTAGCAACCCTATCGATCGATAGGGTTGCCTCCTGACCTCCGGATCCGCCTCATCGCCGATCCATGTACAGTCCCTCAAACCTCCTGATCTGACGGCGACGATCGCCAGCCATCCCCATAGTCTGGATTGGACCGCTGGTTGGCGGTCGGGTCCGACGGAACGATCGAACCGCACAGGAGATCTCCATAATGAACCGACGAACCTTCACCGGCCTCGCAGGCTCGGTCGCCACGGTTGCAGCCCTCCAGCACATGACCGGAGCCCAGGCCAATGCCCAGGAAAACGCGAGCCCGCCTTCCTCATCCGGCCATATCGGCATGCTCGTCTTCCCGGGCATGACGGCTCTCGACCTGATCGGTCCGCAGCAGTACTTCGCCGTCGCGCCGGGCCGCACGACGCACCTGATCTGGAAAGCACAGGAACCGGTCGTCAGTGACAGCGGCGTGCCGATCATGCCCACCGCCACATTCGACGATGTACCGGAGGAGCTCGAAGTCCTGTTCGTTCCTGGCGGCTTCCAGGGAACCGCCGCCATGATCGAGGATCCGGAAGTGCTGGACTTCGTCGCAAGCCGTGGGGAGCGTGCCGAATATGTCACGTCCGTCTGCACCGGCGCCCTGATCCTCGGCGCGGCCGGCTTGCTGCAGGGCTACCAGGCCACCACGCACTGGGCCTATCACGACCTGCTTCCCCTCGTCGGCGCCGAGCCGACGTCCGCCCGGATCGTGGAGGACCGGAACCGGATCACGGGCGGCGGCGTGACCTCCGGCATCGACTTCGGGCTCTCGCTGCTTGGCCGCCTGGCGGGCGATGACTACGCGCGAGGGTGGCAGCTCGGCACCGAGTACGACCCCGACCCGCCGTTCGACTCGGGGACTCCCGACAAGACCCACCCGATGATCAAGGAGGAAGTGCTCAAGGTGCTCGACCCGCGTATCGAGGCGGTTCGCGGTGCGCTCGAAGGCGCGCCCGGCTACGTCGGCGAGTGATCAGGGCGTTCGGATGGTCGCGCCGAAAGGCAAGCGAGAAGAAGTGGCCAACCCGCCCGGGGTTGACACTCGAAGCGGGTCCTGAGGCGAACAACACGCACTGGAGGCATCATGACCGAGCAAACGACAGGAACCACCCAAGAACTCACGGTGGATTTCATCACCTCACTCGACGGATACGGATCCGCTGAAGGTTGGCCCGGATGGTGGGGGCTGGAAGGCCCGGAGTACCTCGGCTGGATGGGAGAGGTGCCGGAAAGCGACTTCATCGTGCTGATGGGCTCGAACACCTAGACGTTGATGTCACAGATGGCGCAGGGCGACGAATCCTTCAGCGATGATGAGACGGAATCGATCACCGGGCTTGCCGCGGCCGACAAGGTGGTCATCTCGTCCACGCTGAAGCCGCCCTATGCGTGGCCCAATACCACCGTGCTGTCCGGCGATGCGGTGGAGATCGTACGGGAGCTCAAGCGAACCGCCACCAAGCCGATCCATACCCTCGGCAGCGTGAGCCTCTGCCGCTCCCTGATGGAAGCGGGTCTGGTCGACAGGTTCCGGGTCGTGATCTTCCCCGTCATCACCGGGAAAACGGGCTCGGGCCGGATCTACGACGGGTATCAGGACTTTGTCCTGGAGCTGGTCGAGAGTCGCACCTTCGACAACCGCTCCCAACTGCTGGAGTACGTTCCCCGAAAGCTGGACGCCCCGTTAAGCCGGTAAGCGATTGCGCCACCTGGGACGACATTGGATGCGCAAGACTGCCCGGTTGATCCGGGGCCCAGAGCGCATCCAGGTCGTCCCCTACGGTGTCTCCAGTGCTGGTTCGCTAGACCAGCTCGCCGTCGCGCGCCGTCACCCGGCCGCCCTTCATCACCAGCCACGGCCGGGGCTGATGAACGACCGCCGACACATGCGTCTCGTGGTCGATGAGCACGAGATCCGCCGCCTTGCCGGGCGCGAAACCGTAGTCCCCGATGCCCATCACGTCCGCGCCGCCGTTGGTGGCGATATCGATCGCCGTCTCGATGTCGTCATCGCGCCGGAAGTTGTTGCGGTACGAGAGGAGATAGGTCCGCAGCAGCATGTCCGGCCGGTTCAGCGGTCCCCAGGCGTCCTGGATGCCGTCATTGCCGGTGCAAACGCGCACGCCCGCCTCGCGCAGCTCGCGGATCGGCGGCGCGGCCGAGGCGCCCGGGCCGGTGCTCATGATCGCGATGTCGTTCTCCACGAGCAGGTCGATCAGGGCGGCGCGACGCGCGGGCTCGACGCTGCCCAGGCAGAATGCGTGGCTGATCGTGACGCGCCCCTGCCAACCCAGCACCTTCGTCCGCTCGGCGATCAGCTCCAGATCGAACGCGCCCAGCTCGCCCGGCTCGTGGAGATGCATGTCGACATCGACGTCGTACTTCTCCGCCAGCCCGAAGATCGTGTCGATGTGCCCCTTCGGGTCCCGGTCGATCGTGCACGGATCCAGTCCGCCGACGAGATCCGCCCCCTCGGCAAGCGCAGCATCCATCAGCTCGACGGTACCGGGACGGACCAGCATCCCGCTCTGCGGAAAGGCGACGACCTGGATCGTGACCCGGTCAGCGTAATCCGCCCTGGTCTGCATCAGCCCGTGGAACCCGTCGAGTTTCCATTCCGTATCAATGTCGGAGAACGAGCGAATATGCGTGGTGCCAGCGAGGATCGCGGCATCCGCGTGTCTCGAGGACTGCTGGTGGGAATCGATGCCCTCCTCCCGGCGGAGCGCGCGCTCGTGTTCGATCTTGTCCAGCAGCGCGGGTCCGGCGGTGTGGCGATGCCACGGCAGGCCCATCAGCGTCTTGTCCATATGCGTATGGGCATCGACCAGCCCCTGGAACAGCAGGCTCCCTCCGCCATCGATCGCGTCAGCGCCTTCCGCTTCAATCGATGGCCCGATCGCCACGATGCGCCCGTCATCGATGAGGACGTCGACGGATTCGTGCCCGAACGGGCGGACGTTACGGATGATCGTGCTCATGATGGCTGCTCCCTCACATCGGTCGGATGTCGGTCGTCATCATACCGGGTCACGCCGGATTCACAATTCCCAGGAGAAACCGTGACGCTTTGGACACCAACTGTCCTCCTTCCCGTGGCATTATGGGGAGCAGTGAACGCAACGACGAGGATGAGCACCCGCCAATGAGCACAGCCGTGCCCCGCACGATCTCCCAATTGAAAAGTCTTCCGCGAGACATGACGCGCGGCGCGTGGTGGCGGGTCAACTGGCACCGGGCCGTACCATGGACGGTCCTGATCGGCGGCGCGATCGCCTTCGGGATCGCGTGGGCCTTCAGCGACGCATTCCGGGCCGAGGTGACCGAAGTTGCCGAGGTCCTGACCAGCGGCGACCAGGAGCGGATCCGCGACTATCTTCACGGCTATGGCGTCTACGGGCCGATCGCGTCCGTCCTCCTGATGATGGCGCAGGTCGTGTTCGCGCCGATCCCGGCGTCGGTGGTGCAGCTCGCCAACGGTGTCGTCTACGGCACCTTCTGGGGCGGCCTGCTCAACCTCATCGGGCAGATGGCCGGGGCGACGATGGCCTTCACGATCGCGCGGTCGCTCGGCAAGGGCACGGTCGAGAAGCTCGCCGGGAAGACGCAACACGAGGGCGTCGAGATTTGGCTCCAGCGCTGGGGCGGCAAGGCGCTCTTCGTTGTCCGCGCCATCCCCGGCATGCCGTCCGACTTCGTCTCCTACCTCGCCGGCCTGACGAAGATGCCGGTGCGCACCTACCTCACCGCCACGTTCCTCGGCTATATCCCCCAGTCCGTCGCCTACGCATGGCTCGGCGATGACGCGATGGACTACTTCTGGTGGATCGTCTTTGGCGGATTCGGTGTCTCCGGCGTCATCGCGCTGGTATCATGGGCACTACAGCGCCGGAACCGCCCCGAACGCCGTCAGCAATCGCAGGCATAGGTTCTGCGTCTGGCTCGAGTGCGCGGCGAAACGCGCCGGCACCTGACTGTACCCGGGTCTTGACGTTCGTTCTCGGAGCCCACGATTGACGATTCTCCTTTCCTCCCTTCAGCGACGCCTGCGGGATATCCGCTCGGCTCGCTGGTGGCGTGAGCACGCGCTCATGCTGGCGCCCTGGGCGCTCATCCTTCTCCTGATCGTTGCCGCAACCGTCACCTATTCCCTCAGCGAATCCTTCCGATTCGAGATCGACCACGCCTTCGCCACCGTCATGACCGGTGACCAGGAACTGATCCGCGACTACCTCGTCGGGTTTGGTGTCTGGGCGCCTGTCGTCTCGATCGTGCTGATGGTGGCGCAGGTGATTGTCGTCGGTATCCCCGCCACGATCGTCCTCTTTGCCAACGGCGTCGCCTTCGGCACGCTTGGTGGCGCAACCCTGAACATCGTCGGTCGCACGCTCGGCGCGATCATTGCCTTCGGTCTCGCCCGCCTGCTCGGGAAGGGTGCCGTCGAGAAGCTCGTCGGCCGGTTGACGCATGCTGATCGCTTCGAGGGCTGGATGGAGCGATGGGGCGGCTGGGCCGTCTTCGCGACCCGCGCGATCCCCGGCATGCCGTCGGACGTCTTCTCCTACGTCGCCGGCTTTACCAACGTCTCCTGGCGCACCTACCTGGTGGCAACCTTCTTCGGCTTCCTGCCACAATCCATCCTCTACGCATGGTTGGGCTCGGCCGCCACGGGATGGTTCTGGGCTGTCATGCTGTTCGGCACGGTTGTCTCCGCGACGATCGCCGCGAGCGTGATCTCCGTCCAGGCCGTTCGTCGCTGGCGCAGCCGCCGGGCCGCGATGGTGGTATAACTCCTGCGTCTTATGTACACGCGGACGGCCGTCTTCAGGACGACCAGCTCCCCCACCCTTTCCCGGGCCGCAAGGCCCCATTCACCATGGAGCACATGAATTGACGGGTCTACAACGGAATCTGCAACAACGGTTGCGGGCCATTCGCACCGTTCACTGGTGGCGCGATCACTGGCTGATGATCGCCCCCTGGGTCCTGATTCTTCTCGCCATTGCAGCAACCATCGTCACCTACCAAACCCACGACTCCTTCCGTGCCGAGATCGACCATGCGCTGGCCATCGTCAAGAGCGGTAACCAGGAGCTGATCCGCGAGTACATCCTTGGCTACGGTGCGTGGGCGCCGGTCGTCTCCGTCGTCCTGCTGGTCGCGCAGGCCGTCATCGTCGGCATCCCGGCCAGCCTGGTGATGTTCGCGAACGGCGTCGCCTTCGGCACGAGCAATGGCGCCGTGGTGAACATCCTCGGCCGGATGGTCGGTGCGGCAATCACCTTCGGCATCGCGCGGATGCTCGGCAAGGGCGCCGTGGAGATGCTGGTCGGGAAGTTGACCCAGACCCGCAAGTTCGAGCGCTGGATGCATCGTCGGGGTGGCTGGGCCGTCTTCGCGACCCGCGCGATCCCGGGCATGCCGTCAGACATGCTGTCCTATGTCGCCGGGTTCACGAACGTCTCCTGGCGCACCTACCTCATTGCCACCCTCTTCGGGTTCCTTCCACAATCGATCGTTTTCGCCTGGTTCGGGTCGGAAGCGACCGAATGGTTCTGGCTGATCATGATGAGCGGCACGATCCTGACATGCGTGCTGGCCGTCACGACGCTGGCCATCCAGTGGATCCGACGCATGACGCAGCGCCAACCGGCGAAGGCGCGTGTCCTCGCCCGCTAACGGGACCTCTAACCAACAAATCCGATACACGTGCCCTGGTGAAGACTTCCTGACACCCCAGACGTATACTTAAGACAGAAGTCGTTGGGAATGTCAGGAACGCGCGCTTGTCGCACTCTGTTTGCCGTCATCCAGGAAGAACGATCGTGAAAGCTCGTCCAAACGCACCGGGACCAATGCCTTACCCGGGGCTGTTGGCGCTTCTCCGACAGCCCGGAGGGATCGTGCGAGCCTGGACGACGCTGCTCCGGAACGTCATCGAGCGGTCGGCCGACTCGCTGATCGTCCTCTTCGCGATCTTCATCTACTTCTTCATCCGTGGCCTGATGATCTCGTCGTATGAGCTGGCGGTCGAGCATGCATACGCGCTCCTGCGGTTCGAGCGTGCCCTCGGCATCGCCTGGGAAGAGAATCTCCAGGCATGGGCGCATGGCGTTCCCGGATTGATCGCGGCAATGAACAGCATCTACATCTACGGTCACTGGCCGGTCATCGCCCTGACCCTCATCTGGCTACTCCGCTCATACCGGGAGAGCTTCCGCCTCGTCCGCATGGCGATGGTCATCTCCGGCCTGATCGGCTTCGCGTTTTTCGCGCTCTACCCGATGGCGCCGCCGAGGCTGATGCCTGAGCTGGCGGTCGTCGATACCATCATGCGCGACACCAGCTCCTACCGCGTGCTGCAACCCCCGATGTTCACGAACCCCTACGCCGCGATGCCGAGCCTCCATGTTGGCTGGAATCTCCTGATGGGGATCATGATCTACCGCAACAGCCGCCATCTCTTCTGGCGAGCCTTCGCCGTCGTGATGCCGGTGCTGATGTGGGTAGCCACGGTGCTGACGGCGAACCACTTCGTGCTCGATGGCCTCGTCGGCTCGATCGTGGCGCTGACCGGCCTGGCCATTGCCGGCTGGATCTCTCAGCGCCGCCACAGTGACCGCGCGCCGGATTCGTTTTCCGGCCATCCAGCCATCGCGCCGACCAGCTAATCACCTCCCTCCCCCAGGACCGCCTCGCGCTTGCCAGCCCGATGCGGCTGGCCCGGGACCTGCGTGCGATCATCCATATGCGCCCAACGGGGCACAGGACTGCATCGCACCACCAAAGGACAGAGCATCATGTCGAACATCGAGGTCCGGGACAATCCGGCAGAAAACCGCTTCGAGGTCTTCGTGGACGGGGAGTTCGCGGGCGTGTCGGACTACCGGAAGACAGACGACACCATCGTGTTCCCCCATGTCGAAGTCAATCCCCGCTTCCGCGGCCGGGGCGTGGCGGCGGAGTTGGTCCGGTTCGCGCTCGACGCTGTCCGGGATGAGGGCACGCGCAGGGTCGTTCCCGTCTGCCCCTATGTGCAGACGTTCATCCGCCGGTACCCGGAGTACCAGCCGCTGGTCGAAGGGCCGGCCCGTTCGTCCGCCGAGGACTGACGGGCCTACGACTCCTGCTTCACCGCTCCGAACCCGTGCGGACCGAACACGGCGTGGACGAAGTCCGCGACATCCTGACGCGCTTCCGTGCCGTCGAGCACCATGCACTCCAGCACATCTACGATATCGGGGTTCACATCGTCCAGCTCCTGGACGATCGGGAGGTCGTTGCGCTTCGGCGTTGGCTCGGTGACGAACTGGTGCATCGCGTCGGTCAGCTCGTCGAGATCAACCTGGAGTTTGAAGAAATGAGACATGGAGGGTGATCCTTTCCGGCCGGGGATATCCGGCGCTGTATTCATACCCCTATCTATCGCACATCCCCTTCCAGCCGTCACCCTCGCGATGTCAGCGGTCCAGCGGTAGGATGATCCGGGCACGCGTACGCGCCCACCTCGTCGCCTTCATCAATCGGGACTCGACCATCCATGTTCACCCTCAAGGACGTCACCTACCGCGATATCGTCGATATTCCCCATCTCGACATTCCGTCCGGCAAGGTCACCTGCATCGTCGGGCGCAGTGGTAGCGGCAAGACGACGACGCTGCGGATGCTGAACCGGATGATC
Source organism: Thermomicrobiales bacterium (assembly GCA_035305265.1). Lineage (GTDB taxonomy): Bacteria > Chloroflexota > Chloroflexia > Thermomicrobiales > UBA6265 > UBA6265. Next base: position 12,083 of record DATGPC010000003.1, read on the forward strand.
AGCCCGGACACCGGAACCATCCTCTATAAAGGAACCCCGATCTCCGAGATCGACCCGGTCAGGCTTCGGCGCCAGGTCGTGATGCTGCCGCAGACGCCCGTGATGTTCGACGGCACGATCCGCGACAACCTGTTGATCGGCCTCCAATTCTCCGAGCGGGAGCCGGTGCCTGACGACGCGCTGCGTCGCGTGATGGAGATCATGGACCTGCGCAAGAAGCTGGATGACGACGCCGCGACCCTCTCCGGCGGCGAGAAGCAGCGCGTCGCGCTGGGGCGCATCCTCGTCATGCGGCCGGACGCCGCGTTGCTGGACGAGCCATCGTCGGCGCTGGACGAGGGCACCGAGCGCGCGGTCATCGGCCGCCTGGCCGACGCTGCCCGCGAGCGCGGCGTGACGGTGGTCATGGTGACGCACTCGCGACCGCTGGCGGAAGCTGTTGCCGACCACCTGGTCGAGATCGAGGCCGGGCGGGTCGTCACGACGAACGGGGTGGAGCGGGCATGAACGGCATCATCGATATCTCTATCCCGCAGCTGGCGCTGACGTTCGTCTATGTCGCCGCCG
>DATGPC010000004.1:0-2588 GCA_035305265.1 Thermomicrobiales bacterium
GACGTCACGGACAGGGCGCCCCAACTCGTATGCGAGAGGTTCCCGTCCGGATCGCTGAACGTGGCGGTGCAGCTGTACAAGGTGCTCCGCGTGACCTGGTTCGGGCAGCTCAGGGAAACCGTCGGCGGCCGATTCTCCACCACAACGACGACCTGGACGGCCGTCGAGGCATCTCCGGACAGTTCTGGAGCATCGGCATCGGTCGCGACGAGCGTGACGTTACTCAGGTCGGCATCCGAGGCACTCGCGCTCACGGTGACCGACACGGTGACTGTGACCTGAGCATGCGCGCCGATCGACTGGCCGGGAGGATTCGCCGGATTCGGAACGACCGACGGGTCGCTCGAAATCGCCATGAACTCGAAGCTCCTCGTGGTGTTCGAGTTGTTCACGACCACGAAATCGAGAGAGTACGAACCACCCGGCGCGGCAACGACCGCAGGCGATACTGCGGTCACCGTCGGACTCATGAGCTCGCTTGCGACGATCGCCTGGGTGGCCCCCGATCCGGAGAGCTGCGGGGCTTCGACGTCAACGGCGTGGAGGGAGAGAGTGCTCGCCATACCAGCGACGGCATCTCCCGAGACGGTAAAATGAATGGTCACCGACCGCGAGCTGCGGCCAGCGATCGTGACGGCCGATGGATTCGGCGGGGTCGGCACGACATCCGGGTTGCTCGACTGCACCGAAAGCTGGAAGGTCCGGGTCAAGCTCGAGTTGTTGTGGACGATGAAGACAGCATCGTACGTCTCGTTCGCAGAAACGAAGAAACCAGGGGGCGGGGTGATGGTGGGCGCCGCGAGCGTCGGCTCCGTAGCAGACTCGTTCGAATCCTTGCCAGGACACCGAATCTGGTCGTGCGTCGCGGAAATGCTGTCCTTGCTCAAGACCTCAAGCTCGCAGTAACGGTTCGTCTTCTTGTGATAGACACGAAGGTAGAACGCATCGGCCGTCGAATAGGCCGTGGCCGTGTCCGGGAAAACGTCCTTGGAATAGTCGAACCAGGTCTTGGCTTGAATGATCTCCTCGGTTCCCCAGCTGCCGTGGTTCGACCGATACTCGTACTGCGCGATCGCGTAGTTTCGGAGGTCGTTCTTCATCGCCACGACGTATGCCTCCTCCCGCACATCGCCGTACCTGATGTACGCGAGGGTCGCGAGCAAAGCGATCACGATCGTGACGATCAGAAACTCGAGAACCGTAATGCCAGAGCGCTTACGCATGATCGGTTGGGCGGGAATATCGTCCGGAAGGATTCGTGGGCGAGGCCACACGGAAGATGGAAAACCCTTTTGCACAATTTCTCCACTTCCACAGAGGGGTCAAGAGCATGGGAGACGGATTGTACTGAACGCGGCTGTCTTTCGGCGGCGTGCGGCGGTGAGGGGAGAGGCCTCTCAGCGCTGCGCGAACCTTCGTTCGTTCCGGACCTGGTCCGCCCTCGCCTCGGCCATGAGCATGATGGCCAACACGCGGTGCTCCTGCCTGGAGAATTGCATGAGGGGCAGGAAATCAGTCTTGCCGAGAAGCCGAGTGCGCTCGGGATGTTCCGCCAACACCGTGGCGGCCATGTCGGGATCGCGGCGCACCAGCTTCCGGAACGTGCGGACGAACTCCTCGTCGGGAGCGCTTCGAAGCAAGCTCGTCAACACGGAGGTGTTAGCATGGCGGTGAAGACCGCGACGAATCTCCGGTATGGCGATCGCTTCCGGATGCGCCGCCAGGGCCGTTCTGACCAGCGTCGTGGGGCTGCGCTCGAGACACGCCTTCCAGACGTTCGGCGTCGCACGAGGCGCCGCGATGAAGCGCGGGACGTCGGCGAAGCACGGATCCAGCCGGGCAAGCAGCTTCAGGAGAGCGGCCTCAACGAGACGGCCGACGCAGGCGTGCAGAACCCGCGCCGCGAGTCGGGCAGGACCGAACTCGGCGTCATCATTCATGTCCAGCATCGCGACCAGCCGATTGATCTCAGGATCGCTCAGCGCTTCGGCCATCCAGCGAGATCCGCCGGGGTGGCCGAACGCCGCAATCTCATGGAGCGCACGGGCGCCGGATGCGAGTTGCCACTTCTCCCAGGCGGGAGCATCCGGAGCCAGTCGCGCAATGCGCTCCTGGGTAAGGAGCATGTCGTCGAACGCCCATTCCCTGAGAACAGCCTTGAAGTGATCCGGAAGGTCGCGGTAGCGCCATCCGGAATTATTGCCTTGCCGCACCGGATTCTGGTGTGCTGGCGGTGTCCGGTGGATTGTAATCATGCACGACTGGACGCTGCCAGGTCTGCTGGACAAGTTCCGCTCTGAAGCCGCGTGTCGGGCCTGGTTCGAGGCCGCCCGCTGGCCCAATGGAGTACGCTGTCCCCGTTGCTCCAGCGAGCTCGTTCGCCGGCTGTCCACACGTCGCACGCAGTTCGACTGCCGGGAGTGCCGATACCGGTTCAGTGTCACCTCGGGGACCCCGCTCCACTCTATTACTGGAACGAACAGACCGCTCATTGCCGTCGTGCCGAGACTCGCGAAACCGCCCCTACGAGGTATTGTCAAATGTTGTGGATCGAGGGTGATCAGGCGGCGTCCTTCCGCACGTCTTGA
>DATGPC010000005.1:0-3350 GCA_035305265.1 Thermomicrobiales bacterium
GCCCACCGACGCCACGACCAGCTCGGCCAGCCGCTTCGTCGCCCCCATCACGCTGCTCGGGCGCACCGCCTTGTCCGTGGAGACCAGCACGAAGCGTTCCGCCCCGAAGGCCGCCGCGTGGCGCACCACCACATCGGTGCCGACCACGTTCGTCTCCAGCGCCATGTCCGGCTGGGCCTCCATCGCCGGCACATGCTTGTAGGCCGCCGCATGCAGCACGATCTGCGGCAACACCCGGCCAAAGAGCCGTCCCAGCCGCCGGCTGTCCGTCACCGAGGCGATCACCATCTCCACCGGCACCTGCGGGAGGCGGCGGCGGATGTCGAGCACCAGATCGTGCAGCCCCGTCTCGTTGGTGTCGAGCAGCACGAGGTGGGCGGGGTCGAGGGCGGCGATCTGGGTGGCGAGCTCGGCGCCAATCGAGCCGGCGGCGCCAGTGACGAGCACGCGCTTGCCGCGGATGAACTGCAGACAGCTCTCGCGGTCCGGGTCGACCACCGGGCGGCCCAGGACATCCACCGGCCGCACCGACCGCAACGTCGTCACCTGCGAGTCCCCCCGCAAAATCGACCCGATCGGCGGCATCGTCAACACTCGCGCCGCGGTTCCCTGGGCACACTGGACCAACCGAGCGTGGTCATGGGATGACGCGGATGGAATAGCGACGACGATGACCTCGATCTCTTCCTTGCGGACGAGCGTCGGCAGATCCTCTGTGTCGCCAAGGACGGGCAAACCGTGAATGATCCGGCCATGCTTGGAGGGGTCATCATCGGCGAAACCCACCGGCCACAGCTTCCAGCGGGGATTGTTCCGAAGCTCCCGAGCCAAAACCTGGCCGCCGGAGCCAGCACCCACGATCAGCACCCGCTCCATGCCCGCTTCAGGAGGATCTCCCTGCCGTCCGTCAGACGGGTTGCCGGCGTTGCCGCGGAGACGTTGCGCCGTCCACTGTCCCAGGGCGGATGCGGCCAGTCGGAACGGCGCTCCGGCGCCAGAAAGGGCGGCCTTCGCTTCTTTCATATCGAATCGCTTCACGCTCATTCCAACGGACAGCAGGAGGAAAGCTCGGTACATCGCATCAAGACTGGGCTTCTCTCTGCAATCGATCGCCCCGCAGAACAGGCGGGGCCGGGCACGGAGGGACAAAACACCTGCCCCAAATTTGGCATTGGCGGGCGTCCCGTTGTCCCGGTGGCGATACGTACCCACAGCACGCGCCACCTCTACAACCTGACAATCATAGTATATGGACCGAGGCGCGACGATCGCGCTCCGGGCATATGGTCTCCGTTCGAGTTCGGGCTGACGCTGTCGTCAACGCGAACGGAGCATCCGGCACGCATGGTACACTCCGCACCGGGCGTCATGCCTCCTCCATCGCTTTCCACGTATCGACCGCCCGGGTGACCAGGAGAATCGTTCACCTCATGAGTGTCACATGCCCAAACTGCCAGGCGAAGGTCCTTCATCGCGACAAGTTCTGCCCGGCATGTGGACAACCCATTACCTTGAAAGACTGGCCCAGCGACGACTTCGTGCCGCTACCCGGCGTGACGTCCCAGCCGGATACCCGGACGCGCAAGCGTCGCAGATCCCGCCGGCGCTGGTATCGCCGTCCGCTCTGGATGGCGCTCCTCATCTTCTCCGCGCTCCTGGTGATTGGCGCAGCAGGCGCCGCACTGTACATCCAGAACCGGTTCGGCGATATCAACGAGATCAGCACTCCCCCACCGGTGGTGTCCGGATCGGTATTTGGCGCACCTGAGGGTGAAGTCAACACCGGACCTGCACAGCAGGTCCTGGACCTCGCGGGATCCGGCGAAGGCGGAGAGTTCATCCTTGAAGGAAGCGACCCTTTAGCTGACGGCACAGCGCCCGCCGCATCCCCCGCGTCCGAGATCGCCACTCCGGAGGGCGACGGCACCGGTGGCCGGGACTTCCCCGGTCTGGCGTCGCCATCGGCAACGCCGACGTCGGAGCCAACACCGACACCGGCGACGAACGTTCGGTTGAACCCTGTGCTCGACCCGGAGGATGGCTCCCGCACGATTCTCCTGGTGAGTGTCGACGCGCCAGAAGGGGAACCGATCGACACCGGTGTCCGGCCGGACCAGATCGCCGTGCTGCATTTCGATGGCGACTCCGGCGTATGCCGCGTCCTCTCGATCCCGACGGGCATGCGAACCACGCTGCCCGGATACGGCGAATCCCGCATCAACAACGCCTTGGCACTTGGCGGCATCCGGTACGAGATCCTGGTCGTGGAGCAGATGCTGGGGCTGAAAATCGATCACTTTGGCCTGATCGACTGGGCCAGCGTGGACGGGCTCGTCGACGCAATGGGTGGCGTCATGGTCGACAACCCCGAAGCGTTCGAGGCCGAGGGGTTCACCTTTGACGAGGGGGAGATCGAGCTGGACGGCGAGCAGGCCCTCGTCTACTCGCGGCAGATGACGTCCGAGGAGGAAGAAGCCGAGTCCAGCGAGGACCTCGCTGAGACGCGTCGGAACCAGGTCCTGCGGGGGCTGATCGCGCAGACCGGCGGCGTCAACGTGGTCCGCAAGGCCCCGGACGTGCTCGGCGCGCTGGAGGGGCACATCAAGAGCGATCTCAAGGCGACGCAGATGCTCGGGCTGGTGAACGACTACCGGACGAACTGCACCTCGGAAACGCTGGAGACCGGGTCCCTGGCGGGCGAGCTCGAAACCCACGAGGACCCGATCGTCAAGGACGACATTACCTACACCGTCGTCCCGCAGGAAGAGATTGACCGGCGGCTCGACTGGCTGATCGAAGGCGTCGACCCAACGGGAACGCCGGTCGCGACGCCGGACTAGCCAGCACCAGACCAGACAACGCGAAAAGGGCGAGCCACAAGTGGCTCGCCCTTCTTTTCTTTCAGCTTGTTAGCGGTGGCTCGATTCCGCGGGAGCGACCGGGACGCGGCTGCGGAAGAAATCGAGCGTGCGACGCAGGCCATCGTCGAGCGTGGTACGGGGCTGCCAGCCGAGCAATCGCTGCGCCTTGCCGATGTCCGGTCGGCGGCGACGGGGATCGTCCTGGGGAAGCGGGGCAAAGGTGATACCGGCATCGGAGCCAGCATGCGCGAGGATTCGCTCGGCGAACTCGAGGATGGTCTGCTCCTTCGGATTGCCGAGGTTCACGATTTCGCCGGCGAGACCGGGGGCTTCCATGAGGCGAACGAGCCCCTCGACCAAGTCATCGACGTAGCAGAAGGAGCGGGTCTGGGAGCCGTCACCGTAGATGGTGATCGGGATGCCGGCGAGGGCCTGGATGCAAAAGTTCGGGACGACTCGGCCGTCGGAGGGGGCGGAACGCGGGCCGTA
>DATGPC010000006.1:0-2898 GCA_035305265.1 Thermomicrobiales bacterium
CGAACCGATCGCCACATTGCTCTTCGGATATGGAGCGACCAACGACGAGGGCCTCTCCCAGATCTCGCTGGCCCTGCTCGGATACCTGCCTGGTACGCTCGTCGCCGCCTATGACCAGATCTTGATCTTCGCGTTCTATGCCCGCCAGAACACCCGCCTTCCGGTCGTCATCGGTGTGATGGCGGTGCTGGTCTACTTCGCGGTGGCGTTCGCGCTGGTCGACACCCTGGGGATGATGGGGTTGGTGCTCGCGAACTCCGCCCAGTTCGTCGCGCACACCGCCGTGATCTGGTTTTTCGGGCGGCAACGCTTCGGCTGGATGCCATCCCCGGCGCTCAGGTGGCTCGTCCCGAGGTGCGCGGGTGCGGCGGGCATCGCCGGGGTCATCGCGTGGCTGGTCTGGTACGGGCTCGATGCCATCGCGCCCGTCGCCTCCGGGATCCTCGAGATTGCCTGGCGCGTCGCATTGGTCGGCGTTCCCGGAGCCATCTTCGCGGCGATCTACGTCGCGGCGGTGATGCGAATGGTGCCGGACGAGGTACACCGGATCACAATGGCGGTCCGGGCGAAGCTGCCGGGCGCCTGATTGATGCCCGTACCGCCACACCTTGTGTGTGGCGCCTGACATCAGGGCTGGAGGGAAGCGATGCGCTATCTCTTCTGGCCGATCCTCGCCTCACCGATCCGGTAGGCCTCGTGCCAAACGGTGCTGGCCGGGATGTCGTGTTGACGGGCATATGCCTCACAGGCCGCTGCATCCGGCTCGATATCGATGATGCGACCCTGCCACCGGCGATGGGTGATCGTCACATCGCCGAAGCGGGTGGTGATCTGCTCGCTGGAAGTCTCCACCGACGAAATCTCGGCGGGAGTTGCGTACATGCGAAGGACCGAGGAATTCCGGACGATCACGGCTTCGACCTCGTCCCGCGCATCGGCCGTCACCATCACCGTCAGCTCCAGGCCGGGCTGGCCGGTGTGGTCGGTGAGGGGGGTCGTCCATGCGTCGATCGCCCCGGCCTCCATCGTGCGTTGAAGAAGAAGGCCGAGGAAACGCGGCTCTCCGGACACGCGGGATTTCAACTGCAGGACGTCGGCGCGAATCGGCATGAGATCTCCCCGGGCGTGTTGGTGCCGGACCGGTACCTTCCCGATTTCCGGCTTCAGGCGATACAATACAGACCCAGCATACTCCGTCGTGCGATGGCTACCAGAATCGGGGCTAGAGGCCGGATATGCGAAACTCCGGAGGTGTCATATGAGCTTCAATACCTACACACCCCCTGGCTGGTGGGACCGCACACGTATGCTGCGTTACGCGTTCATCGCCGGGATGCTGGTCGGCGTCTTGTTCGGCTGGTTCTTCCACGGGATCATCTCGATGGCCGTGCGCTTCGGCGTCGTCTTCGTGCTCCTCGTGCCGTTGCTGCTGCTTGCCTTCATGTGGTGGCGATCGTCGCGCGAGCGAAACCGTCTCCAGACGACGATGACCGTGATGCGCTGGAACGGCGGGGCGTTTTCTCCGTACGGTGGCGATTCCGCTACCGGCCCATACGGCAACATGGGCTTCCAGCCCGGTGATGTCGTCGACCTGAACGACGCACGGACACAGGAGCGAAAGAGCTGACGCTTCTGGGGTCCCTTCTCATCGTCATGTTTGCCGTCGGCGCGCTGATCGGGTTCATCGGAGCCGGCGGGGCCGGTGTCATGGTGTCTATCCTGACGCTGGTGTTCGGCCTGCCCATCCACCAGGCGGTCGGCACCGCGTTGGCCGCGATGCTCTTCACAACCGTGTCGGGCAGCATCTCGCATTACCGCGAGGGCAATGTCGTGATCCTGCCGGGAATCATCATCGGCGCGGCCGGCATGACCGGCGCGGTCGTCGGCGCAAACCTGAGCCAGGACATTCCCGAGCACATCCTGCAACCGGCGGCCGGTGCCGCGCTCTGGTTTCTCGCGTTCCTCGTCTGGCTCCGGATGCGGCTGCGCGACTACATCAAGTCGCACCCGGAAGGCACGGATTACCGCGTGTCGACGCCACAGATCGCCGCCGGTGCCGGCGCTGGAGTCCTGGGAGGCATGGCTTCGTCGTTCTTCGGCGTCGGGATGGCGCCCTTCGTGCAACTGTCGTTGATGACGGTCATGCGGCTTCCGCTGATCCAGGCGCTGGGCACGACGATGCTTTCCCTGACATTCATCAGCCTCTCGGGAAGCCTGGCGCTGGCCAGTCACGGCGATGTCTCGCTCATCCATACCATTGGCGTCACGATCGGGATGACTGCCGGCTCGTACGTCGGCGCGAAGTTCACCCGCCGGGCGCCACGGAAGCTACTCCGCTTCGCGGTGGTGGCGACGCCGGCGATTGCCGGGACAATGCTGGTGGTCTTCTAGCCCCGGCCCGGTACACTAGATACAGACGCCCGGGCACGCCACCGCGACCGGACGAAGTTCATTTTTTCAATGGAGGTACCTTCCCCCAATGGCTGTCGAATTCACCAAGGACGACGTCTACGAGGGCCTGAAGAACGTCTACGACCCGGAAATCGGGATCAATGTCGTCGACCTGGGCCTTGTATACGACGCCGATATTGACGAGACGGGCGATGTGCTCGTGACCATGACCCTGACCTCGCTTGGCTGCCCGCTCGGGCCGGTCATCATGCAGGAGGTCAACAATGCGCTCAAGGATCTGCCGGGCATCGGCGACACGGACGTCAAGCTCGTCTGGAGTCCGCCCTGGTCGCCGGAGATGATGAGCGAAGAGGCCAAGGACGAGCTTGGCATCTGGTAACCCCCGATAGCCTCTAGCCGGCGCGGCTTCGGTCGCGCCGATCTTCTGGAATTCATGAGATACCTGCGCCGGCCGGTCCTATTGTTCGCGCTCATCGCCATTGCCAC
>DATGPC010000007.1:0-5501 GCA_035305265.1 Thermomicrobiales bacterium
CGGCGGCGAACGGGTGGACCTCGGCGAGCTGGAGGTCAACGACCAGGGCACGGGCTGGCTGTACCTGTACGGGCCAGAGCCGATGTACACCTACGAGACGGTCGGGTTGAGCCTGGTCACGCCGGAAAGCCCTGATGGGGAGACGTTCCTGCTGGCGCCGATGGAGTAGGACCCGAGGCTCATGACTCACTCCTGGTAATGAACTCATCCGAATTCAGGGTTCGCCCGTAGGGAGGGTACACGCAGGATCGGCGTGTCGATCTCATACGGAATGGAGCCCGATGATGTTCAAGCGAGTGTTGTTCGCCATGTCCGTCGTGCTTGCGTTGGTGGCACCGGCTGCGCTGGCCCAGGACACCACGACGGTCATGACCGCCGACGATATGGAGTACGGGACCTACTTCACCGACGCGGACGGTATGGCGCTCTACATCTTCCTCAAGGATGTTCCCGATTCTGGCGAGAGCAGCTGTTACGGGGACTGCGAGGAAGCCTGGCCGGTCTTCTCCGCGGAGGAGCCGCTGACCTTGCCGGAGGGTGTTCCGGGTGAGCTTGGCACGATCGAGCGAACCGATGGAACGATGCAGGTGACATACAACGGCTGGCCCCTGTACTACTGGGCCTCCGACATGGAGCCGGGTGACGTGACCGGGCAAAACGTTGGAGAGGTCTGGTTCCTGGCGGTCCCGACCGAGGGCGATGCGATCCCGGGCGCTGCCGTGCCCGAGGCCTCGCCGATGGCGTCCCCGGTCGCGATGGGCGACACGACGGTCCTGACGGCGGAGGACATGAGCCTCGGGACGTTCTTCACGGACGCGGAGGGGATGACCCTCTACATCTTCCTGAACGACGAGCCGAATTCCGGCGAGAGTGCCTGCTATGACCAGTGTGAAGAGAACTGGCCAGTGTTCTCGGCCGAAGAGCCCCTGACGTTGCCGGAAGGCATCCCGGGAGAGCTGGGCACGATCGAGCGGACGGACGGGACGATGCAGGTGACGTACAACGGCTGGCCGCTCTACTACTGGGTGAACGATGCGGCGCCGGGCGACGTGACCGGGCAGAACGTCGGTGATGTGTGGTTCGTGGCGGTCCCGGTGGAAGGCGACGAGGTTCCCGGCGCGGACGTGCCGGAGATGTAGATCGCGCGTTGAAGCATGCGCGATTGCCGGGATACCAGATCAAGGCGGAAGGGGATGGGCGTTGGCCCGTCCCCTTTTCGCGTTCCTTCCCGGCCACCATCGGGCCGCGGCTACCGGTCCTCGCCGATGAGGCGGATGACGATGAGGAAGAGGATCGAGGTGCCGAGCAGGATGGCCGAAAAGGTGATGGCGGTGTTGAGGTCGCCGGCGCCGAAGCGCTCGTAGATGGCAAGGGGCATCGTCTGGGTCACGCCCTGGCGGTTGCCGGCGAACATGATGGTGGCGCCGAACTCGCCGAGCGCTCTCGCCCAGGCGAGGACGGCGCCGGCGAGGAGGCTGTTCCGGGCGAGGGGCAACGTCACGGAGCGGAAGACGCGCCAGGGTGTCGCCCCGAGATCGGCGGCGGACTCTTCCAGGTGCTTCTCGATCTTGAGGAACCCGGCGCGGGCGCTGCGGATATAGAAGGGCGCGCCGACGAAGACCTGGGCGATGACCACGGCTGTGGTAGAGAACCCGACGCGTATGCCGACGGCGTCGAGCGTATCGCCGAGGATACCGGCGCGGCCGAAGGCCGCAAGCAGGGCGATACCGGCGACGGCGGGCGGCAGGATGATCGGGAGGTCGACGAGGGCGTCGATGACCCGCGTGAGGCGGCCGCGATGGCGGGCGAGGACGAAGGCGGCCGGCGTGCCGACCAGCACGATCGCCGTCAGGGCGATGAGAGAGGTGGTGAGGCTCAGGACGAGCGCGTCACGGAGGATCTCGCGGGTGGTGGGGTCGTCGAGGACCGAGCCAGCGTCGAGGGCTCGCCAGAGAAGGGCGGCGGTCGGGAGCGTGAGGAGCGCGACACCGATCAGGGTGACAGCGAGCAGAGATATCCGGAATGGTGAGCGATTGTCGGCGTGTATTGCGGTGTCTCCGCGCCGCACACCGTTCCTGGTCACGAGGTGCGGCGGTACGGCGTTGTCCTATTGGGCGATGTGCGCCGGACACAAGGTCCGGCGGTACGAAGGTTCGGTGCATTGGGCCAGTCGTGAGCCTGGCAAGGTCGCTTCGCGTCGGGTTCTCGGGCCGATATTGCTTCGCACGTGCGGCCCCTACAACAGGTCTATCTCAGGATGACCGCTCTATACGCTCCAGCGGTCGGGGAGCGGGATGCTCCAGCGATCCGCCAGGATGCCGGACCAGACGAGACTGAGCAGCAGGCCGCCGACGACGCAGAAGACGATGAGGATGTAGATGGCGATCGCCACCTTACGCAGGCCGGGCGAGGCGGGCAGCGCGTCGGGCGGGGCCTCGTCCTCTTCGTCGAATGGAATGTGCTGCTCGTCCGGTCGTTCCATCATGCGTTCATGGTCGCACATCGGGGCGGCGAGCGACGGTGACGTTCTCGACGAAGACGTAGATGGTGTAGTCGAGGTTTTCGGCGTCTTCGCTGACCTCGACTGTGAACGCGCCTTGCGGGTGCTCGGGATCGAGCATGAGGACGTTGCGGTCGCTGGTTTGTGGCCCGTCGGCGGGGATAACGAGCATGTCGCTCCGGCCGGTGCGCAGGGCGTCGTCGGGTAGCTCCGGCGTGAAGGTGTAGGTGCGCTGCTCGAGACCCGTGAACGTCATTCCCTCGGTATCGAGCGACGTGACCGCAGGGCGGCCTGAAGGGCTGGCCGGCTGGAGCTCCACGACCGGGCCGGAGAGCGGGACCGGCTCGCAGGCGGAGGCGTCGAAGCTCGCGAGCGAGGTACCGGTGCATTCCTGGACGGTGATGCGGATCCGGGCGTTCGGCGCCTCGTCGTATTGCGAGGGGTAGAGCAGGAGATAGTAAGTCTCCAGGTTCGGATGCAGGGTCATGGGGCCGGACCAGGTGGTGCCCCCCTGGTGCTGGAGGGGCGACATGGCGCGGATGCCGTTGCGGGTTTCGGTCGCGAGGATGGCGGATGCGGTGTCGGATCGTCCCTGGGCGGTGATCGTGGCCGAGTAGGTGCCCCGTGGCAGGTCCGAGAACCGGCTGAGGCTGTTCGAGGATGCATCCGGGCGGACGAGTGTTGGGTCGCCGGTGGTGCCGAGGGTCACGCCTTCGACGTCAGGGACAGCTTCACAACCGTCGGGGAGGCCGCTCGAGAGCGGGGTTATGCGCTCCGAGTCGTCTTCGCAGAGGTAGGTCGTGATCGTGATCTCGTGGCCGTTGCTCATGCCTCGCCAGGCTCCGATGAGGGCGGCGAGCAGGGCTATGCCGCCGATCGCGGCGATGGTCATGGGGAGGATGGTGAATGTCCATCGGGCGAGGAACCATGTCGCCAGCCAGATGATGGCGATGAGGGCGATGCCGCCGAAGATGAGAGGGAGGATGTAGCGGGCGCCTTCGGCGTCGGTGATGGTGGTGTCCGGACCGATGTCATAGTGGACCGGGGCATAGCGGGAGTACCAGACCCAGCCGAGGAGCAGGAGGGCGATCAGGGTGAGGGCCAGCAGGATGGCGAGCGCGGCGGTTGATGGCTGGCGGGGCGATTTCGTTGTCGGTGCGTGGTCGGCGTCCATGCAGGCTCCATCGAGGGTCGTGTCGTGATGGAGACAAGCATAGACCGTCCGGGAAGGGTGCCGGGCGGGATGGGGATGCGCGGAAGGTGATCATGATCATGCGCAAATGGCGGGACGGTTCGGGCGTCAAGAATTCAAGTTAACCAAGTTTCCGGGTATAGGAGAAACCTGGGCATCTTGGATTCCTGGCGGTCTTTTCGGGGGTGAGAGGCGGGCCATTAGGCGGGCAGGATGACGGGGATTTGGGCGCGGGGTGGGCGGACACGGGGTCCGCCCCTACGGATATCGCCCTGCGGGCGATCGGGCCGACATTCCTTCGGAAGTACGGCCCGTACGCAGGGTGGCGAGCCACGCCCGCCACCCGGGTGAGCCGGAGCGGTGTTCGGGTTAGCCGCCGCAGACGAGGGCGGCGTTGACGTCGAGCTCGCCGCCGCCCATCTTGCCGTCGTAGGCGGGGTCGCTGAGGTTCAGCGGGGCGGCGGAGTTGACGACGCGGTCGCGGACGACCTGCGGGGTCATGGTCGGTGAGCGCTCGAGCATGAGGGCGGCGGTGCCGCTGACGAGCGGGGCAGACATGCTGGTGCCGCTGGCGGTGGTGTAGGTGCCGCCGGGGTAGGCGCTGGCGACGTTGTCGCCGGGGGCGCTGATATCGACCATGGTGTTGTAGTTGCTGTAGGTGGCCTTGTCGCCGGCGGCGTCGGTCGCGGCGACGGAGATGACGCCGGGGTTCGATGCCGGGTACTCCATCGGGGTCTCGCGGTCGCCGTTGCCGGCGGCGGCGATAACCAGCACTCCCTGCTGTTCGGCGTAGCTCACAGCCCAGGCGATGGCGGCGGAATCCCAGGTAGAGCCGAGACTGAGGTTGATGATGTCGGCGTCCTGCTCGACGGCGTAGACGATGCCAGCCATGACGGAGAAGGTGTCTCCGTTGCCGTCGGAGTCGAGGACCTTCACGGGCAGGATTTGCGCATCTGGCGCGACCTGGAGGATGGTGCCGGCGACGTGGGTGCCGTGGCCGACCATCTCGTCGACCAGGCCGTCGCCGTCATCGTCGATGCCGTTGCCGGTGTCGCTGACGTCGCGGGAGACCCGCAGCATGTCGACGCCGTTGTCGAGGATGTTGTCCGCGATGGCGGGGTGCGTGGCATCGACGCCGGTATCGAGGACGGCGACGGTAACCGCATTGCCGGTTGCGCAGACGCCAGGTTGCATCTCGAGACCCTGCGGCAGGGCCGGCTCCTCGACGACCTGCGGCTCGCCCACCGAGCTGGTGAAGAAGTAGCGCGGACGTCCTTCCGGGGCGCGGCTGGTGAAGTTGAACTCGGCCCAGAGCACATCGGGATCGCTAAGGATGGCGGTCAGGTCCGCCCGGCGATCCTCGCGCACCGGATAGCGCGTGTAGAAGTCGTCATCAATCACCGGCTGCAGGTCATCATCGTCGACATCGTCCACGTCATCATCGTCTTCGTCGAAGTCGTCCTCATCGTCATCGACATCGTCCGGCGTATCGACGTCGTCATCGATGTCATCGTCATCGAAGTTGTCATCCAGATCGTCGAGATCATCGTCGTCGTCCAGCTCGTCATCATCCATCTCGTCGTCCTGGGCGAATGCGCTCATGGGGGCGGCGACGGAGGCAAGTGAGCGGTCGCCGATGCCGAGGAGGACGATGTTCGGGCCGGCGACGACGCGCAGGACCACGGCGCCATAGCGGGCCGCGAAGGCGTCCGGATCGATCCCGGGGGCAAGCTGGACGATCGCACGGGCGGCGATGGGCTGGTCGTCGTCCTCGTTGCCGTAGTCGTTCAGGTCCTCGTCCCAGTCCGA
>DATGPC010000008.1:0-13541 GCA_035305265.1 Thermomicrobiales bacterium
GATGTTCATGCTCTTCATGTTCGCCAGCATCGGCCTTCCGGGTCTCTCCGGGTTCGTCGGTGAGTTCCTCGTCGCGCTTGGCACGTGGGACTACAACCCGTGGGCCGCGTTCTTCGCCTTCTCCGTCGTCATCTTCGCCGCTTGGTACATGATGCAGATGTACCAGCGCCTTGCCTTCGGCCGTGCCTGGGGCCAGGCGCCGGATCCCGGTGATTCCGAGCTGACCCCCGCCGAGCAGGAGGAAATCCGCCGGATGGGCAGCGACCCGCATCATGGCGATTCGCACGGCGTCGAGCACGGCACCTATGACACCGACGATCACGGCGGGCTGGACACGTCCATCAACCCGGTCAGCGGTGGTGACCATCACCACGACGCGCACACCGCTTCCGCCGACGGCTACCCGACGCATCCGGGCCAGATCGACAGCTCGCGCTGGCCGGACATGACGGCCCGTGAACTGGCGATCATCATCCCGCTGGTCGCGCTGACGATCTTCGCCGGTGTCTATCCGAAGCCGTTGTTCGAAATCATGGAGCCGAGTCTCCAGGCCATCCTCGACGGCGCGCTCCGCGTCGTCGGAAACTAGGAACGAGGAGTTCGTTATTCGCGCGTGGCCGGGAAGGCCGGTCATGCGCGAACAGCCTGATCATCCAGGGAGTACGGAGTCGACTCCATGCCATTGAATCTCGATGCACCGTCATGGGGATTGCTGATCCCCTCACTCATCGTCCTGGTCACGGCCGTCGTCGTGTCCATGATGGATGCCTTCATGCCGAAGGACAGACAATATTCGACGATCACCATCGCCTCGCTGCTCGGCTACGGGCTGGCGCTGGTGGCCGTCTTCGCCACGGAGGATGACAAGGGAGAGACGTTCCACGGCCTGTTCCGGGCCGATGGGCTGACCGTCTTCCTCTCGATCATCATCCTCGTCTCGGCGATCCTGACGGTCCTCATCTCGGCGAGCTACGTCGAGAACCTCGAGGGCCGGATGCCGATCGGCGAGTTCTACACGCTCGTGGCCTTCGCCACCTTCGGCGCCATGATCACCGGCGCGGCCGGCGACATGGTGATGGTCTACATCGGCATCGAGCTGACCTCGATCGCGACCTACGTGCTGACCGCCTTTGCCCGCCGCCGCGCGACGGCCCTCGAAGGCGCGCTCAAGTACTTCCTGCTCGGTCTCTTCGCCAGCGCCATCCTGCTCTACGGCATGGCGTGGATCTACGGCTCGACCGGCTCGACGAACCTCGATGCGATCGCGTCGTCGCTGGCCGCCCAGGTCAGTGGCCAGGACAGCCTGGACGCCAGCCTCCTGCTCGGCCTCCTGCTGGTGATCGTTGGCCTTGCGTTCAAGATGGCCGCCGTGCCGTTCCACTTCTGGACGCCGGACGCCTACGATGGCGCCCCGACCCCGGTGACCGGCTGGATGTCGGTGGTGCCGAAGGCCGCCGCCTTCGCCGCTACGGTCCGCATGCTCATCCAGGGGCTCGAGCCGCTCGTCGATGACTGGCGCATCCTGATCGCGGCGCTCGCGTTCATCACGATGATCTTCGGTAACATCGTCGCGGTCTCACAGCGCGACGTGAAGCGAATGCTCGCCTACTCCTCCATCGCCCACACCGGCTACATGATGGCCGGGTTTGCCGCCTACCAGGTGACGGAGGGCTTCGGGACCGGCTCGACGAACGACCTGAGCGTGTCGAGCGTCCTCTACTACCTGCTCTCGTACACGCTGATGAACATCGGCGCGTTCGCGATCATCGTCTGGATCCAGCACCGTGGCCGTGGCTACCAGCTCGAGGACTTCTACGGCCTCGGCTCGAGCCATCCGGGAGCAGCCGCCGCGATGACCGTCTTCATGGTCTCGCTGATGGGTATCCCGCCGACGATCGGCTTCTACGCGAAGTACTACGTCATCGTCGCGCTGCTCGATGCCGACCTGCTCTGGCTCGCGATCACGATCGTGCTGACGTCGGCCGTCTCCGCCTTCTACTACCTGCGCGTCGTCGCGGTGATGTACTTCCAGGAGGGCACGGAGTCGAAGCGCGCGTTCTCAACGCCGCTGCTCAATGCCGGCATCCTGATCATGGTGATCGGCGTCTTCGCGATGGGCCTCTTCTCCGGCTCCATCATCGACCTCGCCGACAACTGGACCGACGCCCTGACGATCGTCGCTTCCACGACTCCGTAGAACCACACAAAACGATCAGGCAAAGTGAGAGGGCCGGTGGAACATTCCACCGGCCCTCTCACTTTGTACGCGCTGCCAGGGTCTTCGTGGTAGCGTTCACTCAATGGAACCGGTACCCGTGAAGGACAAATCGGACGTGTCGTTACCGCCCGCACAAGACCCGAACGAACTCTTCGACGTCGTCACCGCCGACGGTGAGCCGACCGGCTGCACAAAGCGGCGGGCTGACGTTCACCGCGACGGCGACTGGCACCGTGCACTGCACATTTGGGTCTACGGCGTGGGCGAGGACGGGTCCTATGTGCTGATGCAGCAGCGTGGCCTGACCAAGGACACCAACCCCGGGATGCTCGACCCGGCGGTCTCGGGGCATCTCGGCGCCGGAGAATCGGTCGAGGACGGCTTCCGGGAGATGGAAGAGGAGATCGGCATCCTGCCGGACCCGGCGAAGATGCGGCACGTCGGCACCCGGCCTCGCGCGGCCGAACACACCACGCCCGGCGTGATAGACCGGGAGCTGCAGGAAGTCTATCTCTACCGGGACGAGCGGCCGCTCGCGGCGTTCCGACCCAACGCGGCAGAGCTCCAGGGGCTGCTCCACATCCGGCTTGAGGACGCGATCCAGCTCTTTGCCGGTGAGGTCACGTCGGTCCCGGCACGCATCCTCGACGCACGAAGCCTGGAGATCCGGCATGGTGAGGCGAACACCACTATGTTCTCCTCCGCCATGATCGACCGCTATTACCTGCGGGCAGCCCTTGCAATCGAGCGGGAATTGCGGTCCGTGCGGTACAACATATTGTAGAGAAGAGAGTCCCTCGACCCGGGACAGACGGAGCGACGCACGACATGACCGCGACCTGGCGCATCGGCAAGATCTGGGGCATACCGATCGGGTTCCACTGGAGCCTGCTCCTCGTGTTCGGATTACTTGTCGTGTCGCTCGCCCAGTCGTTCTTCCCCAGCACGCATCCCGACCTCGGGGAAGGCGCGTACACCATCATGGCGGTCATCTCCGCCCTCCTGTTCTTCCTGTCCATCCTCCTCCACGAGCTCGGACACGCCTGGGTGGCACAGCGGAACAACCTGCCGGTCATCAGCATTACGCTCTTCATCTTCGGCGGAGTCGCCCAGATCAGCGGACGTGCCCCCTCGGCAGGGGTCGAGCTCCGGGTTGCCGCGGCCGGCCCCGCCGTCAGCTTCGCGCTCGCCGGTATCTTCGGCCTCATCGCCTGGATCGCAGAAGATGTCGCCTATATCGCGGCTCCACTGAGCTGGCTCGCCGGCCTGAATCTCGTGCTGGCGCTCTTCAACCTGTTGCCCGGCTTTCCGCTCGATGGTGGACGGATCCTCCGAGCGCTGGCGTGGCAGAAAACCGGGAGCGAACGAAGAGCCGCCGAGGTTGCCAGAATCAGCGGCCAGATCGTCGCATTCGGGCTGATGGGCATCGGCGCTTATATCGCCTTTACCGGTCCAATCAGCTCGGGTGTGTGGCTCATCGTCATTGGCTGGTTCCTGCAGAACGCGGGGACGTCCGAGGTCACCGCCACGCGTCTCGACCTCGCCCTGCGCGGGGTCACCGTCGATCGGGTGATGGGACCCATGGAGCCTGCGGTACCGGGATCGATGCGGCTGCGCCAATTTCTTGACGACGTCGCGCTCCCCAGTCCTCACCGCCACTTCCCGGTGATTGACGACGGCGTACCGCGTGGCGTGATCTCACTGGATCACGTGGCGAGGGCGCCGCAGGACCGGCTGGACTGGATCTCCGTCTCGGAGGTCATGACCCCATGGAGCCGCATAATCGTCGTGCAGCCGGACACACCGTTGCGCGAGGCGCTCGCCATCATGGAACGAACGAACGCGATGTATCTTCCCGTGATGGAGGGCGATCGCATCTGCGGCCTCCTCACAAAGGACGAGATCCTGGACTATCTCCGGTATCACATGGACGCCCGTCCGGTATGATCCCAGACGCTACACTCGCCGGCTGAGCTTCGTGCTCCGTGGTGTGGCCTCCCACGCCTCATGAACGATCTCGGCCAATCGGTCCTGATCGACCGCGTCGAGGCGGACGATGACGGTCGCGTACCCGTCATAGTGATCCGTCGTAAAGAACACGTCCGGCTCTCCCGAAAGCAAGGCCTCCTTGTCGTCGGCGTCCGCAACCCGGACCACGAACATGTCATCACGCCTTACTCGTGGCCTCTTCGGGTGCACCCGCTCCGGGTACGGTACCGCCATCATACGCCCGTCCCGATAGAACTCGTAGCTTCCAGCGCGCTTCTCCGCGACGCCGGGCAGGTCCAGCGCGATCCGTTTCAGGTCATCCTTGTCCACCATCATAGGTATCGCTCCCGTTCACTGGTCGCCGTATCCAGGCTCCCAGCATAGGGCCTTCGCGAGCCAGCCTGGCGCAACATAGCAAAACCCCGATGGAGATACTCCATCGGGGTCACCTATCGATTCGATCTATCCGGCGCTCTTCGCCGATCGCTGGCGGGAGCGTGCGAGCCGTGCAAGCGGGCTCGCCAACTTCTGGATGCGGCGCCGGATCTGACGGACCTTGTCAGCCATTAGCTTGCCGCTCCTGCCTCGATCGCCTCTTCCTTATGGGAGCCAGGCTGGATCGAGATCCGCCGCGGTCTCGCGGACTCTTCCTTCGGAAGGACGACGCGCAGGATACCGTGCTCGAACTCCGCGGTCGCGTGGTCAGCGTCGACGGCGAACGGGAGCGTAATGCTGCGACGGTAGGTACCACGGGTCAGCTCGCGAGCGTACCACGTGACCTCCTTCGCCTCATCTTCACCCATCGCGTCGCGGATCGTGCCACTCAGCGTGACGGTGTTCCGCTGGACGGTCAGGTCCAGGTCATCCGGATGCATCCCCGGGACCGCGGCGATGATCACCACGTTGTCATCGGTGGAGTAAATATCGAGCGGCATCGGTCTCGGAACGGATCCGTTGCTGGATTCGGACCTAGACCAGAGCGTCCCGAACGCATCGCCAAACGGGTTCTCGCGGAACATCTGATCGACGGTATCGCGCAGGGAGAGAAGTTCGTTGAAGAGCGGGCTGCGAAGCATAGACTATCACCTCCATCAATCATGTCGAACAATGCCGAACTGACTAACGGTGGCGTAGAGCCTTTCCGCACCTATATGATAGACACTCACTCTTATCGTGTCAAGTCTTCTAATCGATCGGCATGACTCTTGAAGGGGTCGAAGGATCCCGGACCGACGTGAGAGGGTTCGGGACCGGCGGGCAACATGGTCCTGGTGCCAGGCTACCCATCGAAAGCGCGGCACACAGCCCTGTCGTCGAGAACGCCTATAATTAGGGGAGAATGACGAACCATCAGGAGCTTTCCATGAGCCACGCAGCACCCGCCCCCATCCGACGTCCATCCCGCTTCTCGTGGGCGATGCTGCTCCTGTTCCTGGGCGCGCTCCTCGTCGCACTGCCGCCGGTGCTCGGCCAGGAGAGCGGACCGTCCATCCGCCAGATCGAAATCGACGGCACTATCACCCCGCCCATGGCCAGCTATGTGGACCGGGCGATCAAGAAGGCCGAGGGCGATGGCGTTGACGCCATCGTGTTGCGGATCGATACACCCGGAGGGCTCAGCTCGGCGATGGATGACATCGTCAGCGACATCCTCGAGAGCGATGTTCCGGTCATTGCCTATGTCGCGCCCGGGAACGCCCGGGCAGCCTCTGCCGGCGTCTACATCACCTACGCATCGCACGTTGCCGCGATGGCGCCGAACACAAACATCGGCTCGGCGTCTCCCGTCCAGGGCACCGGCGAGGATATCGACTCGACGATGGAGCGCAAGGTCGTCAACGATGCCGTTTCCCGGATCGAGTACCTCGCCGAGCTGCGCGGCCGGAACGTCGAATGGGCGATTGCGGCTGTGCGCGATGCGGAGAACGTCACCGCCTCACGCGCTTTGGAGCTGGGCGTCATCGACCTGACAGCCCCCGATCTTGCGACACTGTTGAACGAGGTCGATGGCCGCGAGGTCACGCTCGGCAGCGGCGAGACCGTCACGCTCCGGACCGCAGGAGGCGTCGTCTCCACAACCGGCATGAACGCCATCGAATCGTTCCTGCAGCTCATCTCGGAGCCGACGATCGCCTACCTGCTGCTCTCGTTCGGCTCGCTCGGCATCTTTTTGGAGCTGTCCAACCCCGGCACCTTCATCCCCGGTATCATCGGCGTCGTCTGCTTCATTCTCGGCTTTTATGCCCTCGGCACCCTGCCGGTGAACTGGACCGGTGTGCTCCTGATCGCCCTCGGGTTCGTGCTGCTCTTTATCGAGCTCTTCGTGACCTCGTTCGGCATCCTCACCGTCGGCGGACTGGCGGCGTTCATCGTCGGCTCGTACATGCTGATCGATGACTCCGTGCCGGGCTACGACGGTGTCTCGCGCCCGGTGATCTGGACATCGGCGTCGCTGGTACTCGGTTCCGCCCTGCTGATCGGCCTCCTAGTCGTGCGAACGCAACGACGGAAGCCAACGACGGGCGCTCGCAGCCTCGTCGGGCTCGTCGGCGAGGTCCGGACACCGCTCGCTCCGTCGGGCATGGTTCGGATCGAGGGCGAGCTCTGGGCAGCAACGGCAGAAGGGCTCGCTGAAGGCGAATCCATCCCGCGCGGGGCGCATGTCGAGATCACCGACGTGCAGGGACTTCGGCTCACCGTTCGCAAGACCGACCGCGAGCTGTCGGATGACATCGCCCGTGCAAGCCGGCGCGAGAGCATCTTCCCCGCCGGCGCCTAGCACCGGTGAGACCGGAAACCGTTACCATGTGCAAAGGTATTTGATCGATTCCGACGCGCGGAGTCGACTCGTCGTTCTGGAGATCGAATGGATACAGGGTTCATACTCGCCGCCATCGTGGTGGTATTCATCCTCCTCGTCCTCTTCTCGGCCATCAAGGTCGTGCAGGAGTACGAGCGAGGCGTTGTCTTCCGGCTTGGTCGCCTCGTCGGTGCGCGTGGCCCCGGCCTCATCCTGCTCATCCCGTTCCTGGAGCGGATGCAGAAGATCGACCTGCGAACCGTCACCATGGACATTCCCGCGCAGGAGGTCATCACCCGCGACAACGTCACGGTTCGCGTGAACGCGGTCGCCTACTTCCGCGTCCTGGACCCGAACTCGGCGGTGGTGAACGTGGCGGATTACATCCGCGCCACATCGCAGATCGCCCAGACGACGCTGCGGTCGGTGCTGGGACAGTCGTCGCTGGACGATCTCCTGTCGCAGCGAGACCAGATCAACCAGACGCTGCAGCAGATCATCGACGAGCAGACTGAGCCGTGGGGCGTGAAGGTCAGCGTCGTCGAGGTGAAGGACGTCGAGCTGCCGCAGTCGATGCAGCGTGCGATGGCCCGCCAGGCCGAGGCAGAGCGAGAGAAGCGCGCCAAGATCATCCATGCCGAGGGTGAATACCAGGCGGCCGAGCAGCTCGCGGACGCGGCGGAGATCATCAACCAGAACCCGGTGACGATCCAGCTTCGCTACCTGCAGACGCTGACCGAGATTGGCGCCGAGAAGAACACCACCATCGCCTTCCCGGTCCCGGTGGACATGCTCAGCGCGATCATGGGAGGGAACGGCAACGGCTCCAGCGACCGGCCGAAGCCATCGAGCCCGCGTCCGGCGCCGACCCAACCAGCGCCGAGCCAGCCAGATGCTCCGGAAACACCCGAGCGGAACCGTCCCATCCCTCGACACGATCTCGAGGGCGCCCCGCCACCCCGCAAGGGCGGCCCGATCGAAAAGGCGTAGATCCTGGATGGAAGAAGGCCGGAGGACATGTCCTCCGGCCTTCTGACGTCACATGGCATTCTCGGCAAGGTCGAGCAACGCGGTCATCCTGGCAAGGACCTCAGGGATCGCGTCGCGCTGACCCTTGCGATGGAGATCCATCACGACCCATCCCAAGGCCGTGAGCTGGTAAATCACCGACCGCAAGCCGAAGGATCGATCGGGCGACTCGCAACCATATGCCTCGCAGAACGCGGCCATGCCTGGATCGCTGTTCCCCGCAAGTGCGTCCATGACGAAGATGCTCTCGGAATACGGGTCCGCAAACCGGGCGAATTCAAGATCGATGATGCCGCTGATGTGCACATCGCCCGCCTCGTTCCGCCGCACGAAGAGGTGCCGCGGATGCAGGTCACTGTGGATCAACCGTGGTTCCGTCACCTTGTCGAGGATATGGACCGCTTCGTTGACCATTGCCGTGAGCCGCCGGAATGGATCCTCATCGATACCGAACCGGTGGGCATCGACCCGGAAGCCGGTCACATCCCACCGCACGAGGTCCGACCAGGCACCGTGACCGAACCCATCCTCCGGCGGGCCGAACTCACTCCCTACAACGGAATGGATCTGCCGGGTAATCGACCCCAGCTGCCGCCACAGGGATGTATGTTCGTCCGGCGTCAGATCTTCGTCTATCTCGGACCACGGACGCCCCGGCACCTCCGTCTGGAGCACCCAGTCACGATTGATCAGCTCCCGCGACCAATCCGCATGAACGGTCCGGGGTAACAGTTCGGATATCGCGTCCAGCATCCCGATCGCCGCCGCCTCCCTGCGCAATCCGTGGGCACTTAACCAACCGGGTCCCGCTTCGACCTCGTCATCATCGGGCGCGATCCGGAGGTACAGCGGCGACTCTTTGCCTTGCGCGATGCGGAACGTGGTGTTGATCGTTCCTCCGGGCATCGGAACGACCTGCTCCGGCCCGGCGATGATGCCGATCTCCCGGAGCAGGGCTCGGGCGGTGTCCACATCTGGCAAGATAGATGACGTCATTCGCCGATAACCCTCGAACCTCGAACGCACGCGACACCAAACGGCGTGCCCATACGTCCTAAGATAGAGGAAACAGGCGGCGTTGCGTCGCCCGAGCGGTGCCCAAGCACCGCCCACCCTGAGCAGGAGACCACTCATGACGCAGGTTCGACCCGACCAAGTCCTTTCTACCCGGGCTACCCGACGCGGAATCGTAGGTATCGCCCTTGGCGGGGCCACGGCCGCCCTTTCGGCGCGAGTGCTTGTTGCCCAGGAATCGACGCCGGAGTCGACACCAGAGCAGCTGCCAATCCAGTCCACGACCGTCGGCGCCATGCCCTCGGCCGGAGGGCTACGGCCCGGCCCGATCGGCCAGGAGTCGCCTCGCCCGTCGGCGGCCAACCCGTCCGCGCCCGCACAGATCACCGTGGAGGCGGCAGGGATCGAGGCGGATGTCGAGACGATCGAGATCGTCAACGGGGTGATGCAGAACCCGTCCGGACCATGGGTCGTGGGCTGGTACCGCCAGAGCGCGACGCTCGGCGAGGCCGGAAACGTCGTCATGGCGGGGCACGTCGACTTTTGGAACGTTGGGCCATCGGTCTTCTTTAACCTGCGCAATCTGGTTCCAGGCGACATCATTACCCTCACCGGAGAGGATGGGCGGTCCTACGACTACGCCATGGAGTGGATCGAGACGTTCGACCTGCAAACCCTGACGTCGGGAGGCCTGCAGGAGGTCGTGGGCCCGACGGATGTCCCGTCCGTCACCTTGATCACCTGCGGTGGCGAATTCGACTATGTGAACGGTGAGTACCTGTCGCGCACGGTCGTACGGGCGACGCTGGTGCAACCCGAATCGACGCCTGAATCCACACCCGAACCCTGACATTCGAGACAGACGGACCTGTAGGCGGCCAACGATGGTCGCCTTTTCCGTGCCCGAGAATTACCGGATAGCACCCATCTTGCGAGGCATTCATGGGCCTATCATGAATACAGTGAAGCAGGCGATGATGCCTGATGAGAAAGGACAAGCACCATGCAGATCGATATTGGTATCTACCGCTCGACCAAGGACCGCTGGATTCGTGGCGTATGCGGGGGCATCGCGGAGAAGGCAGGCGTCGACGCGCTCTGGGTACGACTCGGGTTCGTCGTTGCGGCGCTCATCATTCCGGGAGTCTCGTTCCTGACCATGATCATCCTCTATGTCCTGCTCGGGATTCTCCTGCCGGAGCAGCGCGCCTTCTAGCGCGCCCAGGGCAACATGCCCGGAATCGGGCCGGAGTGCCAGCAGTTTTCACAGGCAACCGGTGAGGAAATCCTCACCAGTTGCCTGTTTTTATGCCCTTTTCGCGATCATCGGTCATGGCTGCCCGTCCGTTCTTGCCCGTTCTGCCATACATGCCTCTTGACACTCGTTATCGATTATGTATATTTGACGATAGTCAAGGGACCTCATTGTATTTGACAGCGGTTGAAATGCGCTCGAGAGACAGATGTCTCCCGTGGGCACGCTGGGGGCAACGCGACCGGCATCCGAATCTGCCCTCGCGCGGAACATCCACGCGGGGTCCCGATCCATGTTGACAGGGGGCACAACGTGCCAATAGATCTCCATTTCCTCCTCCGAATCGCTCGTCGCTGGTGGTGGTTGCTCGCCCTCGCGCCTGTTCTCGGAGGCCTGACCTCCTACTATGTAAGCGATCGCCAACCCAACATGTACGACGCGGAGGCCGTCCTGCTCGTCTCGGCGGGTGTCAGTAGCACGGCAAACCTTGGCTCCGTCCAGGCAAGCCAGAACCTGACAGAGACCTACCGTGAGTGGTCTACGTCGCCGACGGTGCTCGAAAAGGCTTCGGGCGAGTTGGACTACGATGGCGGCGGGTCTGCACTCGACGAGTACGTCTCGTCAAGCGCGATCAAGGACACCCTGTTCATCAAGATCAACGCGCAGGATGAGGATCCGGAGCGAGCCGCCGATATCGCCAACACGGTCGCCGACCAGTTCATCCTGGATGTGCAGGACCAGACCCAGATCCAAAACGAGCAGGTTCGCGGCCAGATCGCCGAGCAGATCAACCAGACGTCGGATTCGATCAACGACCTCAACACCTCTATCCGGGAACTCGAGACGCGACAGCCGATCCTGACGACCGCCGAGAGCGCCGAGCTCCAGGAACTGCGCCAGGAGCGAGCCGAGCTGGAGAGCGAGCTCAAGCAGCTCCAAGACACCATTCGCCAGGTGGATGTGGACCTCGCCTCGGCCCGAACCCGGATCACGGTGCTTTCACCGGCAACCGCGCCACAACGGCCCTATGCGCCGCAAACCATGCAGGCGACAGCAATCGGCGTCTTCGTCGGAATGTCCCTTGCGATCGCCGCAACGGTCGTCCTCGAGTATCTCGACAATACCGTGCGCAATCGCGAAGAGCTGGCAAGGGTCGCCAATGCGCCGGTTCTCGCTGCCATCACCAACGCGGCCAGCATGAAGCGAGGAGGCAGCGGACTATTCGTGCTCGATGAGCCGAATGCCGCCTCAGCGGAGGCCATGCGACTCCTCCGGGCAAATCTCGAATTCGCTTCGGCACCAGACAGGCTATCGTCCCTTGCCATCAGTAGTCCGGGTCCCGGCGAAGGTAAGAGCACACTCACCGCAAACCTTGGCGTTGTGATGGCCAATGCAGGACTCAAGACGGTTATTGTCGACGCAGACCTGCGCAGGCCCACCCAGCACAAGATATTCGGCGTGGACAACAGTCGTGGTATCTCCACGCTCCTCGCGACGCAGAATCCGGACTGGCGACAGGGAGCAATGGCTCTCAGCATCCAGAACCTGGTCCTGATCCCGAGTGGACCGCTGCCGCCAAACCCATCAGACCTGCTGAGCCTCGAACGGTTCAATACGATCCTCGCCGACATCGGGGAATGGGCGGATGTCGTCCTGATCGACTGCACGCCGATGCTCTCGGCGAGCGACGCCCTGGTCGTGGCCACCAAGACCAAAGGCACACTCCTGGTCTGCCGAGCCGGGCAAACACGTAACGACGCAGTGCGTCGCTCGGTAACAGCGCTCGAACACGCCCATGCACGCCTGACAGGTCTGGTCCTTAACCGGACACCGGCCGACGACATCGATCACTATGGGCAATATGAGGAAGACCCGGAACCGAAGAAGCCCCGGACGTCCCGGTACTACTTCGGAACGGATCGAAAGGACGCTGTCCTGCCGCGACCGGTGGTCAAGACGAACGGCAAGCGCCCGCACGGGCCCGAGACGCCACTCAAGGAGCCTGTCGCCCAGGAGCGGTAGACATCACCTTCAGGATTCTCTGGAAAGACTCCAGGCGAGACATGAGCTTCGCCTGGAGTCTTTCGTGCTCACCAGCTGCACTGCCCGTCGAACAATCACGCGACG
Source organism: Thermomicrobiales bacterium (assembly GCA_035305265.1). Taxonomy (GTDB): domain Bacteria; phylum Chloroflexota; class Chloroflexia; order Thermomicrobiales; family UBA6265; genus UBA6265. Next base: position 12,433 of record DATGPC010000008.1, read on the forward strand.
CCGGACCACATCTTTGCCCCCTCCCTTACGCGAATATTCCGAAAGGAACCGCCTGACTCTGCGCCGGATACATACCGAGGCGAACACCTATCTCTTATCTCGTAATTATGGGAAATCACGATAATACATATTCATAATCATCGAAAAATCCCAAATATCCAGAATAGAACTCCATTTTGCTTAATATCACCTTGACAATATACTGCCCGATTGTTATCCTCGGGTAACGATTCGGGACCCCAATCAACCAACAAAAGCACGTCTCCACTGGAGATCAGGGAGGTCACCTTGGCTACTATCGCGGTCGCCGGTGGCGCTGGATATGTCGGCGTCTCGTATTCCGTTCTTCTAGCTGATCTGGGCCATCAGGTAACCGGCCTCGATCGGGACATCAATCGCGTGGCGCTCCTCAATCAGGGCCAGGCCCCCTTCCACGAGCCCGGTCTGCAGCCTCTGCTCGAAAAGGGTTTGGCAAGCGGGAGATTGACGTTCAGCACCGATTACTCCTCCAGCGTACCGGATGCTGATTTCGTCCTCATCTGCGTAGGAACGCCCAGCACGCCATCCGGAGCTGCAGACACGTCAGCGATCATGGAAACCGCGCAGATGATCGCGCGACACGCCACCGGGCACACGATCGTCGTCAACAAGAGCACGATGCCGGTGGGCTCCGTCACATATGTCGCCGACATCCTGGCCGAACACGCACGCCCGGGCGTGACATTCGATGTCGTCTCCAACCCGGAGTTCCTCCGTGAGGGCTCCGCCATCCATGACATCTACCATCCGGATCGCATTGTCCTCGGTGGCGAGAGCGACTCCGCCAAACGAGCCGTGGCCGCGCTCTACGACCGCCTGGAAGCGCCGGTGCTCTTCACCACGCCGCGCGCCGCGGAGATGATCAAGTACGCATCGAACGCCTTCCTCGCCACCAAGATCAGCTTCATCAACGAAGTGGCGACGATCTGCGAGAGCCTCGGCGCCGACGTCAACGCGGTCGTCCAGGGTATGGGCCTCGATGCCCGCATTGGCCCGCAGTTCCTGCAGCCGGGTATCGGGTTTGGCGGCTCCTGCTTCCCCAAGGACGTCAGCGCGCTTGCGCAGATGGC
>DATGPC010000009.1:0-3198 GCA_035305265.1 Thermomicrobiales bacterium
ATCGGGGCGTCCGTCGCGGCTCCATCCTTCGTTCCGCTGGAGATGTCCATACAGGATCCAGAGGAATCGCAGAGCGAGATCGCATCGCCGTTGTCGGTGTTGAGGGGCTCGAGCGTTCGACCTGCCTCGGTCACGAGCACCGGGGCATGGGGAACGTTGCCGAACTCCATCCGCCCCTGCTCCGTCAGCAGCAGGCGATCGCCTTCTCCGGCGATGTCCTGGTACAGCTCGGAGACCTCGGCGAGATCCCGCGTGTCATCAGAGCTCGCCTGTTCCGTTGCCTCAGGCGTTTCGCCTTCCTCGATCTGCTGGATCTCACCTTCATCCGGCGTCGAAGTCGCCTCGCTCTCGATCGGCGCATCATCCGGACCGTCACCGATGGGCTCGATCTGGGGCGATTCCGTCTCTACGGTCGCTTCGGCGGTCGGCGCCGACGTCGGCTCCTGGCTCTCCTCTACGGTTGGCTCAGCCGTCGCCTCGGTGGTGGCGGTCGGTTCTTCCTCGGCGGTGTCGTCCGGCGCTTCACCAATCGGGACAATCGGTGGCGCCTCGTCCTCCTCCGGTTCTGTCGTCGGCGTGGCGGTTGGCTCCTGCGTCGGCGCAGGAGTCGATTCAGGCGTCGGCTCGACCGTCGCCGTCGGGGTCGAGGGCATGGTGGACTCCGGCGTCCCGGTCGCAACCGGCGTGGACTCGATCGTTTCCTTGGCCACGGGAGTTGAGGGCTCACCCGGCGCCTGTTGCGTCAGGTCAACAGGCTCTTCCGTCGGCGGAACATCTTCCGGCGTGGACGGGGCCAGCATGGTCGTGTTCGCCGCGCCTTCACCACCCACCGCGTCCTCGGTTGTCGCGGTCTGCTCGGGATCCGGGGTCTCGGTTGGCACCGGCTCGCTCGTCGCCGTGGGCTCTGGCTCGGTCGTGGCCGTCGGCTCAGGCTCGTCGGTCGGTTCCGGAGCGGTTGTCTCCGTGGGCGCCGGCTCATCTGTTGGCTCGGGCGCGGCCTCGGTTTCCTCCGCCAGGGTCGTCTGCGCGGCATCAGCTTGTGTCGGTTCGGGAGTTTCCGTTGCTGCCGGCTCTTCCGTCGCAGCATCTGTCGCCGTTGGCTCCGGTGTTTCCTTCTCTTCGAAGCCCATGACCGACTCTGTCGCCTCGGCCGTCTGCGTCTCCATGGCCTGCTGCGTGGGCTGTGAGGCGAGCTGCTGCCGGTTATCCTCCGGACCTTCGCCGTCCTGGAGTACGAAGCGATTGAACGCAAAGAAGCCGACGATCAGCACGAGGGCGATGATCGCGAGGGTCGAAAGCGCCGGACCGGGTGCCGTGTTGAACGACCCGCTGAAGGCGTTGGATAGCCGTGCCCACGGTGAACGCCCCTGCTCGACACGTCCCATGACCGCGTCACGCACGGTGGGGCTGGCGGGCAGGTACGGCAACGAGCGCAGCCCCTGGGTCAGGGCGTCGGTCGACTGCGCGAAGGCGCGGCATGTGTCGCAGATCGCGAGATGCGCGTTGAGCTCCCGCTCGACGATGGGGTCAAGCGGCTGGTCCTGCCGGGCGGAGATGAGCGTCTGGGCCTCGTTGTGGGAGATCATGCCAGGACCTCCTCATCCTCGGTGCCGTCCGGGTTGACCCCGTAGATTTGTGCGAAGGCCTTGCGGGCCCGAAAGAGCCGGAGCTTGGCCGCGTTTTCCGTGATATCCAATGCCTGAGCTGTCTCCGCCAGCGAAAGTCCCTGATAGTGCCTGAGTAGCAGAACGGATGCGTAGTGCTTCGGGAGCTTGTCGAGCGCCTCGGCGATATCCGCTTGACGCGTCACCGATTTTTCCAGTCGCTCGCCGCGTTGCTCCGGATCGGAGACGAACGGGAGCCACTTGACGATCTTGCCCCGTCGCAAATGCGAGATCGCGGTATTGGTCGCGATCCGGTAGAGCCACGCCTTGAACGCAAGGTCGGGCTTGGTCTTGGGAAGGGCCTTGTACGCCTTGATAAAGGTGTCCTGCGTCAGGTCCTCGGCAACCGCACGGTCGTTGACCATGCGGTGGAGGTAGTTCAGGATCGGCGCGTGGAACTCCTCGAACAGCGCGGCAAACGCCTGGTCGTCACCTGCCCGAGCGCGTTCGACGAGTCTGGTTCCGTCGACCGACACGCATTCTCTCCATCGTGCTCGTGTAGGCCATTGCAGTGACCAGTCAAAAGCGAGTTCCATCCAACCGACCATCCTTACCCTTCTCCATACCTCTGCAACGATTGGAGAGAGCCGGATGTTTCGCGCACCGGCGCAAGGTCAGGAACGGGGTGCGGAACCCGCATCATGCTCAGAGCAGTATGCCAGTTCTGGCCCGAGCTTGAAGAGGGCCGATCCCGGATAGTGGCCCCCTCCCCGTGCCCGTACGGCACGAAAGTGCCCGATACCGTGTGTGGCATCGGGCACTGGGAGGCAGCGAGATCAATTGCTGACTGGCGCGTACATACGCACCCTTATGTTTCACGTGAAACGTTATCCGCAGAAAATGAAACCTATTCCTTGGTGCCCTCCATTGCCAGCAAGTCCTCGTTGTCGTTCTTCGGCTCGTTTTCTTCCTGGACGCTCTGGCGTGCCGGCGGGACCTCCTTCTGCACCGCCATGTTCACAACACCGCCGAGCAGGATGATCAGCCCCACGATGTAGAGCCAGAAGATGAAGGCGAGGACGGACCCGAACGCCCCGTACGTCTCGTTGAACCCTCCGCTGAAGGAGAAGTAGATACCGACGGCCACGGTTGCGATCGCGACGCCGACGACCGTAAACGCGGCGCCCGGGAAGAACCACTTGAGGTCCGCATCGATGTTCGGCCCGTAGCTGTGGATCAGCGCCACGGCGACGACCAGGACCACGACGATCAGCGGCCAGCGCAGCCATTCCGACGCGCTTGCCCAGACACTGCCAAGGCCGATGCCGTTGGCGATGTCCTCACCGAGACCCGTCCCGAGGACGAAGATGATGCCTCCCAGCCCGACCAGGAGAGCAAGGCCGACCGTAAGCCCGATAGCGACGAGATTTTGCTTGACGAAGCCGCGGGAGTCCTCCTCGACGTCATAGGCGATGTTCAGTCCCTTGATGATGGCGCTCATCGCGTTCTTCGCGCCCCAGAGAGCCAAAAGGCCACCGAACGACATGATGAAGCCGGCGTCGGTCTGCAGGGCGTTGGTGACCGGTTCTTGCAG
>DATGPC010000010.1:0-2873 GCA_035305265.1 Thermomicrobiales bacterium
ACCATCGACATTGGTCAGGTTGACGGTGATCGGCTCGGTCCCGGTTCCTTGTGGGCTCGCCTGCGGTGTGCTGTCCTGGGCAATGGCAGCTCCGCCTCCCAGCGAGAGCGTCGCGGCCAGCAGACCAGCGGAAATTCGGGAACGGATACCCATGAAGTGTCTCCTGTTCTTGCAATGTCGAACAGCCGTGTGCCCGGAGGCATGGTCCGAAACGTCGCGATATCTATGCCAGTCGCTCAATGAGCGACCTCAGCTCCCGTTCGGCCACTGCGGATCCGCCGGTTGTCCGCCCTCCACCACCTGCTCGTCTTCGTGCAGCGTTGCGTCCCAGCTGTCCTTGGGCCGGTAGCCCAGCTCCAGCATCGTGTTCGTCAGGTCCCACCGCCGGTTCGGGTTGTCCGACACCGCGTAATAGATCCCGAACGGCACATCCGCCTCGATCGCCCGCTCGACCACCTGCGCCGTATCGTCCGGGCTCAGCCACATGGCGTGCAGCAGCTCCTTGTCCCGCTCGTCGATTTCCTCGGTCGACCAGCCGATGCGCAGCGCGATGAATTCCAGCCCGTATTCATCGTGGTAGAACCGACCGATCGTCTCACCGAACGCTTTCGAGACGCCATAAAGCGAATCCGGCCGTGGCAGCATGTGGTTGTAGACCGGCCATTCGCCGTCCCGGACATACATCCCCATCGCGTGATTCGATGACGCGAACACAACCCGCCGGACGCCCTCGAGCCGCGCGGCTTCCAGCACGTTCCGGACACCCCCGATATTCAGCTCGTAGACGCTCTCCCATGTTGCGGACGGCGACGGATCCCCGGCGAGATGGACGATCGCGTCAACGCCGTCCAGCAGCGCCCGGATACTGTCCAGCTTCCGGATATCGGCGGCCCGGATCGGGAATCCCTCCGCAGATTCACCCTCATCGACATCCGTCAGCACCAGATCGAACGTCTCCGCGAGCCGCGCGCTCAGCATCGCCCCAACATTCCCGCTCGCCCCCGTGACCAGCACGCGCTTCTTCGTGTCACCACCCATCCCGAGACCTCTCCACACGTATCAGGCAACAAGAAACAGGCACCCGCCGGATGCCTGCTTCCCTCATCGCGCGACCCGTGCCGCCGCACTGTTCCGTCCTGCTCAGGCCCCCGTCCCGTGTAGGGGCCGTGCTTCCGAAGGAATGCCGGCCCAATCGCCCGCAGGGCGATATCCATTCGCGCATGCCCACTTGCGAGGCGAGAAGCGGGAGCGGGCCTTCATGCCGGCCCGGATCGCCCTCCGGACGAGTCATCGGACGCGCCACCCTGGCGCATTCTTCGCTCCAGAATGCGCATATAAGGTAGAAGCACGCTCCCGCAGACACGCAGGAGGGCGACTGACCAGCAGCCGCCCTCCGTCTCCGGTTCTCCCGGACCGATCCGGGACAATATCCGTGTGTGTGGTGATCGTGATCATGATCACCTTGATCGGGTCACACCTCGACGTTCCCGAGCCGCGCCAGCGCGTGGAGATCGTCCTTCGCGTTCTCGTAGAGGCTGCGGTAGACGCGATAGTACTCATCGTATCGAGCAGCCGATTCAGGATCCGGCTCCAGCACCTCGGCGACCTTCACCCAGTCCCTGCGCAGCGTCTCCACGTCCGGAACCAGCCCCGTCGCCAGGCCGGCCAGCATCGCGTCGCCGTAGGACGCGCCGACCGTCCGCTCCGGCACCACCTGCGGCTCGCCGGTCACGTCGGTCACCGTCTGCAGCCAGAGCCGGTTGTTGGCCCCACCGCCAACGGCAACCAGCCGCTTCGGCTCGGCGCCCATGTCCCGGAATGTCTCGACATTGTGGCGCACCCCGTAGGCGGTCCCTTCCAGCACTGCCCGATACATATGCGCCCGCGTGTGCGACAGCGTCAGCCCGGCAAAGACACCCCGCGCATCCGGGTCCTGGATCGGCGTCCGCTCCCCGGCGAAGTACGGCAGGCAGATCAACCCCTCCGACCCGGCGGTCACCTTGCTAGCCGCCTCGGCCAGCGCCGCGTAGGCGTTCGGGCCGCCCGCAGCTTCGGCAGTCATCTCGGCGGTGGCGAACTCGTCCCGGAACCACCGCGTGATCGCGCCGGACGTCGCCATTCCGCCGGCGATGTCGTACATCCCCGGCAGGACGTACCCCGTCGCCCACATCCGTTCGTCCGGGATCGGCCGATCCGTGACGAGGATGAAGAACAGCGTCGTGCCGTACATCACCATCAGGTCGCCCGGCTCGGTCACGCCGACGCTCAGCGCCTCCGCCGCCGCGTCGACCGCCCCGGCCGTCACCGGCGTTCCGGCCCTCAGCCCGGTCTCTTCCGCGCCACGATCGCTCACCGTCCCGGCGATCTCCGTCGACCACTTCAGGTCCGGCAGCTTCGACGTCTCGATGATCGGCCCGGCGAAGCGATCGTCATACGCGAGCGCGTCGATATTGACGAGCGGATTCGAATGCGCGCCGGTGTGCTTGTCGATGACGTACTCGCCGGTCAGACGGTGAATCAGGTACGAGCTCGCCGTCAGGATCTTGTGCGTCCGCGCAAAGACCTCCGGTTCGTGGTTCTTCAGCCACAGGATCTTCGGCCCGACCGCCTGCGACGTCAGCGCCATCCCGCCCAGCTCGAAGAGCGCCTCCTCGCCGAACTCCTCGTTCAGCCAGGCAATCTCCTCGTGCGCGCGGGTGTCGATCCCGTACAGCACGCCTGGTCGCAACGGCGTCCCGCCCTCGTCGACCGGCAGCATGCACGGCCCGATCGCGCTCACGGCCACGCCGGCAATCCGGTCGGCGGGATACTCGTCACCGACCAGCGTTCGGCAGATCTCGACGGCGTCGTTCCACCAGATGCCGTCGGCGTCC
>DATGPC010000011.1:0-2817 GCA_035305265.1 Thermomicrobiales bacterium
TCTGTTCGCGATGACCCCGGCGCGGCCGGACCTCGATCCGCTCGAGTTCGACTTCGACCGCGATGCCGCGGCGACGGCGGAGACCGCGGCGATCAACGACGCGATCGCGACGCTGCACTCGACGTTCGCCGGGCGCGGCGGGAAGCTCATCGTCTATCACGGTCTGTCCGATCAGGGCATGTCGGCAGGCGCGCTGATCGACTGGTACGCGAAGATTACGCCGCGCGACGACGAAGGGCCGCACGACTGGGCCCGGATGTTCTTCGTGCCCGGGATGACACACTGTGCCGGCGGCCAGGCGACGGACACCTTCGACATGCTGACGGCGATCCAGGCGTGGGTCGAGGAAGGCGAAGCACCGGATCGAATCATCGCAACCGGGAGCGCCTTTCCGGGCGTTACGCGGCCGTTGTGTCCCTATCCGAAGGTGGCGCGCTACGACGGCGGCGATCCGAATTCCGCCGATAGCTTCTCCTGCCGCTGACTCCGGGCTGCCAAGCCGCGCAGAGCACAATGATCCGCCACGCTTGCCGCACTTCGGTCGATGGCTAGGTGGCCAAATTCGCCAGCGTCGCGCCCCTTACCGGCTGACAGCATTCTGAATAGGCGGTAGCATCCCGGAAGCGAAACAGGCCAAGACTTCAGCCGTCTTGCGGAGATCACCATGAGCTCTCACAGAATTGCCGCGGTAGTCGCTGCAGTGATCGTGAGCGCCGCGCACATCGCGTCGGCGCAGCCCCCGCAGAACCAGGACGCGATTCCGGACACTCCCGGCACCGGTCCGTTTCCTCCAATGAAGGAGATCGACCCGGGGCTGCCGGACCACGTCGTGTACCGCCCGGCGGACCTCGCGAGTCTCGGTGACGCGAAGCTCGGCGTTTACGTGTTCGGCAATGGCGGCTGCTCGAACGACGGCGCGAGCGCGCGGCTGCATCTCTTGAACATCGCGTCGCACGGTTATCTCGCGATCGCGCCCGGCGGCATCCACAACGGCCCCGGTAAGACGGAAGCGCCACCGCGGCCCGAGGGCGCGAGCATGGAGAGCTACGCGCCGACGCGTCCCGAGCAGCTCCGCGCTGCGATCGACTGGGCGCTCTCGGAAAACGCGCGTCCCGGCAGCCCCTATTACGGCCGCATCGATCCCGAGCAGATCGCGATCTCGGGCTTCAGCTGCGGCGGCATCCAGGCGCTGTCCATCGCGGCGGACCCGCGCGTGAAGACCGTGATCGTCATGAACAGCGGACTCTTCATCGATGGCGAAACGCGGATGGCCGGTATGGTCGAGACGAAAGATCGGCTCAAGGACCTGCATACGCCGACGCTGTACGTGCTCGGCGGACCGAGCGACATCGCGTACGCGAACGGCATGGACGACTACGCCAAGATCGATCACGTGCCGGTCGCGGTGGCGAATATCGACAAGGGTCACGGCGGCACGTACTGGGAGCCGAACGGCGGCGCCGTCGCCGAAGTCGTCATCGCCTGGCTCGACTGGCAGCTGCGCGGGAGCGCCGAAGCGTCGCGCATGTTCGTCGGCGCCGACTGCGGTCTCTGCCGCGATGCCGACTGGGACTACGAAAGCAAGGGCTTCTAGCCGGCCTGCATTCGGCGTCTGCAGCTCATCCGCGGAGCAGTCGGCGAAGTTTCGGCATCCGAGCGCCGGTGCCGACTCGTCCGACCCCGTTGGCGAGAAAGAGCGCTGTCACGCTTGCGACAGCGTCCGCGTCACCCGACAACCACCACGACGGCGGGCCGTCCAGCGCGACCGCGCCGCTCGACGTAGCGAGCTCCGCCGCCGCCTCGATCAGCACCCGTCCGACCAGAGCTCGGTCCGCGGACCGCTCGATGTACAAGCATGGTATGGCCCACGCCGGTTCGATCTCGTCCTCGTTCTCGTACTGCGGATACCGACTGCGCGGACCGAACGCGCACCAGCCGATCGCCCGCTCGCCAGAGAGAGCCACTAGTCCGGGCACCTCCCCCGCGATCAGCAGTGTCTTCATCTCCGCTTTGTTGCCGACGGGATCGGGCCGATGGGTCATCGGCTCGCGTCGCGGCCACACACACCAGCAGCCGTTCACGCCCGCGGAGGTCTCGAACAACGCGGACAACGCGTCCCAATGATCGATCGACAGCGGTACGACTACGACGTCATGAACCGAAGGCATCTTGGGAAGGAAGTTTGCGACGAAACGCAGCGCCCCTAGGTCAATCGCCGAGCGAGGCTGCCGCCCAGCCAGACCATCGGCACGACAGGAATGACGACCAGCACGTTGTACCAGTCCGATATCACTCCCCAGAGCGCCCACCAATGGTTGTAGACAAAAAAGCCGAACAGCAGCGCAGCACCGATCCAAACGATGCGGGAGCTTCTGCCGACCCACCTGACGGCGAAGCCCGCCGCGCCGTTCGCGAAGAGCCAGACAAACTGAAAGAGCACCAGCGTCGAAGTCGGAAAGGTGTCGTATCGCCCCTCTTGCCAATACTGCTCACCGACCTCGCTCAGCGTGCTCCAGAACAGCGACGTGACAACAATCGGCGTCCAGAACGTCACCTCAACTATCGCATAGCAGCTCCACTTTTCTGATCGCCAGATCCGCCTCTTCGTTCGTGGTCGCGTCTGCAAGCTCTTGCTTCGCGCTGTCGCACGCCAGGGCGTCCGACCGAACCTCACCCACGACGAGATTCACGGCGGTGCGATTCGCGACGTCGCAGTAGCCGTCGGCGACACGGCGAATATTGGAAGTCTGACCGACGCGCTCGATAGCGACGCAGTCGTCCATTCGAAGCTCGCGCTGGTCGGTGACGATCCGTGTC
>DATGPC010000012.1:0-11543 GCA_035305265.1 Thermomicrobiales bacterium
CTGTCCGACGGCACGAAAGGGGGAGTGGTCCCTCCACCTATACTTGTGCCCATGAACGAGAACGTCGCCCCCCTCACCCTTCACACTGCTCCAGCGGGCACGGATCGCCAGCGGCTCACCGCCCAGATCAAGCTCCTCGCCGCACGGAACGGTCTCTCCGTCAACGCGATCACCACTGCGGACCCGTTTCCGGCGGTGGCGGATCACCTCGAAGAGCATATCGCCGCCGGGCATGTCGAGGGCATGGACTGGTTCACGCCGGAGCGCGCGCGGTTCTCGACGGACGTGCGCAACCTGCACCCCGGGGCGCAGTCGATCATCTCCTTCGGCCTCGCCTACTGGTCCGGCCCAGCTGAGAAGCCCGACGATGGCGTCCTCCGGGGTCGGATCTCGCGCTATGCGTGGGGCAAGGACTATCACCGCGTCCTGAAGAAGCGGATGAAGGCGCTCCATGCCGACATGCAGGAGATGTTGGGGCGCGACCTCGACGTCCGCATGCTGGTCGACACGGCGAGGATTGTGGAGCGGGCCGTCGCCGCCCGCGCTGGGCTGGGCTGGTACGGAAAGAGCGCGAACCTCATCGTGCCCGGACACGGGACGTGGGTCCTGCTCGGGGAGATGGTCACCGATCTCGACCTCGAGCCGGACAAGCCGCTCGACCGGAACTGCGGGCGCTGCACGATCTGCATCGACAAATGCCCGACCGGGGCGATCGTCGCCCCGTACACGATCGACGCGCCCAGGTGCATCTCCTACCTCACGATCGAGCTGCGAGACAGCATCCCGCACGAGCTGCGGCCGAAGATGGGTGACTGGGTCTACGGCTGCGATACGTGCCAGGACGTCTGCCCGTATACCGGGGCGGCGAAGGTCGTGGATGAGCCGGAGCTGCGTCCGGCATCGACGAACAACGCGTTCCCGTCGCTCCACTGGCTCCTGCGCATGTCCGACAAGGAGTTCGGCGACACCTATTTCGGCACGCCGGTACCCCGGACGAAGCGCCGTGGGCTTGCCCGGAACGCGGCGGTCGCGCTTGGCAACATCGGGACGGAGGACGACATGCCGGTCCTGATCGAGGCGCTGGAGACGCATGACGAGGCGATCGTGCGGGGTCATGCCGCATGGGCGCTCGGGCGGATCGGCGGGATTGACGCGCGACGGGCGCTCGACCGGGCCCGGACGAACGATCCGGACCATACCGTGGTCGAGGAATGCATCCTGGCGCTGGAGACGAATCCGTAAGAGGGCCCGAACTCCAGGCCCGCGCCAAGCATCCCGGAAGCGCGAAGTTCGTACCCGGGAACACGAAAACACCCGGCGGGAGAGCCCGCCGGGTGTATCTCTCGCGCGTTGTCTCGTGCGAGCTAGGCGGCCTTACCGGCCTTGCCCAGCGTGCGCTGGCAGCGCGTGCAGATGTTGAGCCGGATGCCGACCCCATCCACGATGATGCGCTTCTTGTGCACGTTCGGGCGGAAATCCCGGTTCGTGCGGCGCTTCGAGAAGCTCACATTATTGCCAAACGTCTTGGCCTTGCCACAAACATCACACTTCCCGGCCACGGGCATGCTCCCTTCAGAAATCTTCTTCGGCGCGGCGACTCGGGAATAGCTCAAAGCCCGCAGACGCGCGTTGTGCTATGCAGGATAATGCTCGATCGGGAGGCTGGCCGGCCTCCCGCATGCCACATATCGGGCATGAAAGCAACACCGTCCCGCGGACGGTGCCATTACCGAAGGAGAATCCTACCATACCGGTGGCCACGTCGCCAGTGTTGCACGACTCCTGCGACGGCCCTGCAAATGCGGTATTTTTGCAGGATACGCCGGTGGTCTGCCTGGCGAAAGGAGCATGTGGAGTGTCAGAACCGGATTCCAGACTGGAAACACCTGCCCCGGCCGGCCGGGTGGAGATCGCGGAGACCGCGATCGCGCATACCATCCAGGAAGCTGTGCTCTCCTGCTATGGCGTCGTGGATCTCGGGCCGCGGTCGATCGGTTCGGCGATCTCACGGCGGCTACGGATCACCACCAGCCCTCCCGGCATCGACATTGCCTACACCGAGAGCGGAGATCTCCAGATCGAGGTCTCGATCGTCGTCGAATACGGGACGCCTATCTTTACCGTTGCCCAGAATGTCATGCAAACCGTGAAGTTCCAGGTGGAGCACCTGCTTGGCATGACTGTCGATCGCGTGAACGTCAACGTTGACGGCCTGCGCGTGAGCGCCAGGACAGAGAAAGCACCATGACCAGTACGCCGACCTTCCGCCCTGCATCGCTATCCACCGAATGGAAGGGCGAGGACCTGTTGGGCGCGCTGACGTTCGCGACGAAGTGGCTCGACCATCACCGTGATCGCGTCAACGCGCTCAATGTCTTCCCGATCCCGGATGGCGACACCGGCACGAACATGGCGCTCACGATGAACGCCTCGCTCGAGGCCGCGCGCAAGGCGGATGACCCGTCCAGCGTCGGTTCGGTCGCCGACCGGTTCGCCTTCGGCGCGCTCATGGGCGCGCGGGGCAACTCCGGCGTCATCCTCTCCCAGATCTTTCGGGGCTTCGCGGGAGCCGTCGAGGGCAAGTCCACCATCGGCGGGCAGGACCTCGCGACGGCACTGGATGGCGCTCGCCAGAAGGCCTACACCGCCGTGATGCGTCCGGTCGAAGGCACGATGCTGACGGTGATTCGCGTCGCTGCCGAAAAGGCGACGGAGGCGGCGCCGAACCAGGGCGATATCCTGCCGGTGCTGGAAGCCGCGCTCGAGGGCGCGCGCGAGGCGCTGGCGAAGACGCCAGAGATGCTCGATATCCTGCGCCAGGCAGGCGTTGTCGACGCGGGAGGCCAGGGCGTGGTCCATATCCTGGACGGGTTCTACCGGTTTGCCCTCGGCAATACCACGATCGACGAGGAGAGCAGCTCCGAGCAGGTCGGCGCGGAAATGGCCTTCCTGGACGACGTTGCCGAGCTGCACGGCGAGGATCCGTTCGGCTATTGCACGAACTTCATGATCTTCGGCGAAGGGATGGATTTCGACGCCGCCCGCGAAAAGATCGCCTCGATGGGACAATCCGTCGTCGCGGTCGGCGATGACTCCGTCATCAAGGTCCACATCCACACCGAGAACCCGGGCGAAGTCCTGCAATACGCGCTGGGGCTGGGATATTTGGACCAGATCAAGATCGACAACATGAGCCTGCAGACCGAGGCGCTGGCGAGCCAGCGGCAATCCGCGAAGGCGACGCAGGCGTCCGCGAACGGTGGGGCCGACGACGAGATTCCGGAAGTCCACGGCTCCATCGGGATCATCGCCGTCGCTGCCGGCAAGGGCCTCGCCGATGCGCTCCGCAGCATGGGCGCGCACATGATCGTCCATGGCGGGCAAACGATGAACCCGAGCACGGAAGAGCTCTACCAGGCGGTCGAGGCACTGCCGGTCGACCAGGTGATCATCCTGCCGAACAACAAGAACATCGTCCTGGCGGCGAACCAGGTGGCTGACCTGACCGAAAAGAAGGTCGCGGTCGTGCCGTCGAAGTCGTTGCCGCAGGGGCTGAGCGCGTTGGCCGCTTTCAACGAGCACGTCCCCTTCGACGCGAACGTCGAGGGGATGACTGCCGCCCTGGACGACGTGAGCGCCATCGAGATCACCGAGGCCGTTCGCGACGTCGAGCTCAACGGCGTGAATGTCGTGGAGGGCCAGCTGATCGGCCTGCTGGATGGCACGCTCGTCGCGTCGGGAACCGATCTCGTGGATGTCGTCGTCAAGACCATGGCGTCGCTGGCGGACAAGGAGCCAGAGATCCTGACCGTCTTTGTAGGAGAGAACGCCACTGATGACGCGACCGCGGCCCTCGAGGCCGAGGCGGCGCGAACGTTCCCCGACGCCGAGATCGAGGTCATCGAAGGAAACCAGCCGCACTACCAGTACCTGATCTCGATCGAGTAGCGTACGCGCGACGCAATGAACGGTCGCATGGGACCAGCGGCCGTTGCAGCGGCCGGTTTGAGGAGATAACGAACAGAAATGACAGAGCAATCCAGGGTCGCCGTCGTCACGGACAGCACCTGCGACCTGGCGCCAAACATCGTCGCGGAGCACAACATCACCGTTGTTCCACTGAATGTCCATTTCGGAGACGAGGTCTTCCGCGACCAGGTCGATATCACGACCGACGAGTTCATGGCAAAGATGTCGCAGTCGCCAAAGCTGCCCACGACGTCCCAGCCGTCCGTTGGCACGTTCGAGGACGCGTTCCGGAAGGCAGCAGAAACGGCTGACCAGGTTGTCTGCCCGGTCATCTCCTCCCGGTTGAGCGGCACCTACCAGTCGGCGAGCATCGCCGCCCAGAATGTATCCGGCGCGATCGCCGTGGAGGTCGTCGACTCGATGAGCGCGAGCTGGGGGCTGGGCTTCCAGGTCCTCCGTGCGGTCGATCTGGCAAAACAGGGCCAAGACGCCGCGACGATTGCCCAGACCCTGCGCAACGAAACCACCCGCTATCACGTCGTCTTCTTCGTCGAAACCCTGGAGCACCTCCGTCGTGGTGGCCGCATCGGCAAGGCGGCCCAGCTTGTCGGGTCGCTGCTCCAGCTCCGTCCCCTGCTCCGCATTGACGAGGGACAAGTCGTCCCATTCGAGCGCACCCGGACGCGCGGCAAGGCGATCCAGGCGCTCAAGGCGTTCGCACACGAGATCGGAATCGCCGAGGAGATCGTGGTCCTGTACAACACCACGCCTGACCAGGCCAGGGACCTCGCGGCAGACCTCGCGACCGTCACACCTGATCGGGAGGTCCGGATCTCCCAACTCGGGCCCGTTATCGATACCCATATTGGTCCGGACGTTCTCGGTGTCGCGGTGAAGGAGCGATTGAGTGAGTAGCGCACGTAAGGTCATGGTGGTCACCGACTCCACCAGCGACATCCCGGTGACGCTGAGGAAGCAACACGACATCACGGTTGTTCCCCTCACCGTCACGATCGGATCCGAATCCTTCGAAGACGGCGTGACCATCACCCCGCCACAATTCCTTGACCGGTTGCGACACGAGCGCGACCTGCCGAAGACCTCGCAGCCGTCCTCTTCCAAGTTCGCGGAGGCCTTCCGCGCCGGGATCGATGCGGGGATGGACGTGGTGTGCATCACGATTTCCTCCGACCTCTCGGGCACGTTCAACGCCGCCCGTATCGGCGCCGAGGAGTTCGACGCCGACCGCGTCCGCGTCGTGGACTCGCGCGCCACAACGATGCAGCTCGGATGGGTCGTGATCGAGGCGGCGCGGGCGGCGGAATCCGGCGCGGACCTCGACCAGGTCGAGAAGGCCGCGAAGGATGCGATCGGACGGGCGAACTGCTTCGCGGTCCTCCAGACGCTCGACTACGTCTACAAGGGTGGCCGGATCGGCCGCGCGTCGCACATGGTGGGGTCGGCGCTGGGGATCAAGCCCGTGCTGAACTTCGTCGATGGCGTCCTGACGCCGATCGAGCGCGTCCGCACGTGGAAGCGCGCCCTTGCCCGGGCAACCGAGCTGGCCGCAACGACGGGCACCCCGAGCGACATCGCGGTGCTCCACAGCGACAACTTGACGGACGCCGAGGCGACGGCCGACTCGCTGCGACAGCGATTCCCGAACGCCAACATCGTGGTCGACTGGGCCGGTTCCACGATCACGACCTACGCAGGTCCGGGCGCGATCGGCATCATGACGCTGGGCGAGGCCAGGTAAGTCAACGCTCCGGAAACATCACGAAACCCGGCCTGCGGGGCCGGGTTTCGCGTTCCTGCCAGGCACGGTTATCCCTTCCGGGCACAGGGTGTCCATACACGGTAGACTGGAGGAACGTTCAGGAATGTCGTTCGGATGGAATCAGGCGTCTCCATCCACCAGCAAGGAACCGGCTTTGCCACCACGTCGCGCCACATCGTATCCGGCTACATCGCGCCCTCGCACCGCCACGCAACAACTCGAGCACGCCATCGCCACGCTGCGGCGTGTCTGGATCGGCGGGCCCGACCTCGCCCTCGACATTACAATGGCGGTCGATACGCTGCGCCGGCTCGAGCCCCAGGCGGCGGCGTCCCACGAGGTCGCCAGCGCCCTGGAGTCCTCGATCGAGTCGCTTCGTCGCCTGCCAAAAGACCAGCAGGAACGGCGATCGCAGGTCGAGACCATCGGCAAGACCCTGCAGGCGATCAAGCCCATCATCGGCGAATGGTCGAACGGCCCGGCGCCGGAGATCGGCAAGCTCACAACGGCGCTCGTCGAGAAGCGCGGGGATCAGCCAGCGAAGGAGCGCGCTCCTCGCAGGCCAGTCACCGTGCCCTCGCTCACGCCTGACGCGCTGATCACATCGCTCCCCGGCATCGGCCCGAAGAACGTCAAGAAATACCAGGACGGCCTGGGCCTGCAGACCGTGCAAGACGTCCTGCAGATGGTTCCGCGCCGGCACATCGACTACACGAAAACCGTGCGACTGGACGATCCGCTCGGGCTCCGGGGAGACGTCACGATACGCGGAACCCTGGTCGATTTCCGCGAGATCCGGGTCGGAACGCCACGCGTCCAGGCCCGGCTGTTCGACGGAACCGGATCGATCCGGATCACTTGGTTCAGCACCTACATCGCGAAGCAGATCGGCGAGGGTTCCGAGATCGTCGTTGCGGGCACACTGATGCCCGGTCCCGGTGGCCTGCAGCTCACGAACCCCGAATGGGAGTTGGTCGGCAAGGACGGACTCTCGACCGGCGGCCTGGTTCCCGTGTACGCGCTGACAAAGGGTGTAAGCCAGAAGGGCGTGCGCAAGCTGACGCGTACCGCGCTCGACGCGACAAGGAACCACCTGGTCGACTGGCTGGCGGACGCCCGGCCATTCATCGACGACGATGTGTGGGACTACCTGCCGCCGCTCGAGAAGATGTACGAGCATATCCACTACCCGCCGACGCAGGATGATTTCGCGCTGGCGCGGAAGCGGCTGTTGTTCGAGAACCTGTTCCTGCTGCAGCTGGGGCTGGTCCAGCAGAAGATCCACCGCAAGGCCGAGAAGGGTCTCGCGATCGAGGTCGATCAGCAGGTCTTCGACACATTCACCGCGACCCTGCCCTTCCAACTGACCGGCGCCCAGGAACGCGCGATCCGCGAGATCCTGTCCGACATCCGCAAGGACGAGCCGATGACCCGGCTGCTCCAGGGCGATGTCGGCGCGGGCAAGACGGTCGTCGCCGCGTCCGTGGCCCTTCTTGCGCGGGCCAACGGATTGCAATCCGCCGTCATGGCCCCGACCGAGCTGCTGGCGGAACAGCACGCGACCAGCTTCCACCGCCTTTTCGATCCGCTCCCGGAGGACCTCCGTCCGCGCGTGGCGCTCCTGACCGGCTCCACCCGCGCGGCGGCGAGGCGTGAGATCCTCGCTCAGCTCGTCGAGGGTGAGATCGACATCCTGATCGGCACGCATGCGCTAATCCAGGAGGACGTGGTCTTCAAAAAGCTCGGATTCGTCGTCATCGACGAACAGCATCGTTTTGGCGTGCGCCAGCGGGCGATGCTGACCGACAAGGCACGAGACCACCAGCCGCACCTGCTTTCGATGACGGCGACCCCGATACCCCGGACGCTGAACCTCGTGCTTCACGGGGATCTCGACGTCTCGATCATCGATGAGCGGCCGCCTGGCCGGATCCCGATCGAGACAAAGAAGTACATCGGGCCGGACAGGACGCAGGCGTACCAGCTCGTCCGGCACGAGGTCTCGAAAGGACATCAGGTCTTCGTCATCTGCCCGTTGGTCGAGGAGTCGGACACGATCGAGGCACGAGCCGCCGTGGCCGAGGCGGAACGTCTGCAGTCCGAGGTGTTCCCGGACCTGAAGGTCGACGTACTCCACGGCAAGATGCCCGCGAAGAAGAAGGACGAGATCATGTCCCGCTTCCGGGACAAGCAGTTCGACATCCTCGTCTCGACCTCGGTGATCGAGGTGGGCATCGACATCCCGAACGCGACGGTCATGATGATCGAGGGAGCCGACCGCTTCGGGCTCGCCCAGCTTCACCAGTTCCGCGGTCGCGTTGGCCGGGGCGGCAACAAGAGCTACTGCTTGCTCCTCTCGGATGACCAGTCGGCCGAAGGCAACGCGCGCCTGCACACAATGGTGGCGACGGATGACGGGTTCGTGCTTGCCGAGCGAGACCTCGAGCTGCGCGGCCCCGGCGACATGATCGGCACACGCCAGAGTGGATTGCCGGAGCTCGGCTGGCTGGAGCAAGGGTTCGACACCCGCATGCTGGACAGGGCACGGGAATTCGCAGAACGCCTCGTCGCGGCTGATCCAGAGATCAGCGACGGTCGATTCCCGCGTCTCAAGGCACGACTGAAGCAGTTCTGGTTCACCCGCAAGGAGCCGGCAACGTCGGTTTCATAACCGGTTCCCGGATTGCCGGACCGTGCGTCCGGCACTACGTGAGGAAACATCACTTCATGCGCATCATTTCCGGCTCGGCGCGAGGACGAAAACTCAAGGGCCCGCCTTCGCACGCAACCAGACCCATGACCGACAAGATCCGTGGCGCGGTATTCAACTCGCTGGCGTCGCTCGGCGTCGAACCGGATATCGTGCTCGATCTCTTCGCCGGTACCGGGGCGATCGGGATCGAGGCCCTCTCGCGCGGGGCCTCGCAGGCGGATTTCGTGGATATGGGCCGGGAGCCGGCCGCCGTGATCCGTGAGAACCTGCGGACCGCCGGCTTCGAACGCCAGGGCCGGGTGCACCAAATGCCGGTCGACCGGTTCATCGATCAGGCGCGACAGAGCTACGATTTCATCGTCATGGATCCACCGTACGCCGACCCGGAGATCATCCCGACGTTGGAGCGCCTGGCGACATCGAAGTTGGTACAATCGGGCACAATCGTGGTCCTTGGACATTCCCCGCGCGTCGAGCCGCCCGACCGGGTCGGCCCCCTCGAAGCGCTTCGACATCGCTGCCACGGGGACACCTGTTTTTCGATCTATGAATCGATCGGCGACGACGTCACGAACGAGGAAGAGTCCACCACATGACCCTGGCGATTTACCCGGGAAGCTTCGACCCACTGACGAACGGCCACCTCGACGTCGCCTGCAGGGCGGCACGGTTGTTCGACACGTTGATCATCGGCGTCTACGAAGGTTCGTCGAAGCCGGGTGCGATGTTCCCTATCCCGCAGAGGATCGAGCTCGCCAGGGAAGCCATCCGCGAGTGCAAGGATCCGTTCGCCACCCGCATCGTCGTCGAGCCGTTCTCGGGCCTGGCGGTGACGTTCGCACGTGAAAAGGGCGCGAATGCGCTGGTACGGGGCCTCCGCGCCGTTTCCGACTTCGAATACGAGTTCCAGTACGCCCACATGAACGAGCACCTCGCACCGGAGGTCGAGGTCGTCTCCCTGATGACCTCATCGAAGTACTCCTTCATCAGCTCGAGCTTCATCCGGGAGGTTGCCACGCTTGGCGGTGACGTCAACGGCCTCGTCCCGCCGAACGTGGAACGCGCCTTGCGCCAAATCCCTGTTGTGGCGGGCGAATAGTTGCGCGGGATGATAGGGTTGTCACGGTATCAGGGACCCGGACGCAGGAGACGAAGGGCGAGCCAATGAGCAATCGGGGTGGAATGCAGCACCCGGCAGACAGCGCAGCAGATATCCTGTACCTCGTGGACCAGCTCGAAGAGCTCGTCGGCGTTGGCAAGCGCGTGCCGCTGAGCAACCGCGTCATGGTCGAGGAGCAGGATTTCCTTGCGCTGGTCGACCAGCTTCGCGTCGCATTGCCGAACGAGATCAAGCAGGCGCAGCGTGTCATCAAGGAACGCGAGCGCATTATCGGCGAGGCTCAGGACGAGGCTGCCCGCATCGTCCAGTCGGCTCGTGAGCGGGCCGAGATGATGGTCTCCCAGAACGTCATCCTGGCCGAAGCCCGCCAGCGTGGCGAGGAGATCCTGCGACAGGCGGAGGAACAGGCCCAGCGGACCCGCGGCGAGATGGATTTCTTCGTCCTCGAGCAGATCCAGCTCGTCGAAGACGCGGTCCGGCGGGGCATGGCCGTCATGGAAGACTCCGTCGAGCGCACGCTCGAAACGATGGAGCACGCCAAGGACGCCGTCCGCCAGTAACCCCTTCCCTCTTCCCTCCGTTCTCGCGCCGGTCGGCATACATCGGTTGCCGGTTCAGGTCACCATCGCCAACGCCCACCCGGCGCCCATAACCCCAACTGCTGCAGCGACCAGCGGAAAACAGCTCATCCGGCCCTGATGTTCGTCACGCCGCCATATCCCGGCGTTGACGGCAACAAGCGTGACCGCCACGACGCTGCCTACCCATCCATACATCGCATTGTCTGACGCGAATGGCGCCAGCACGCTCGCCAGGGCCACGGAGGCAAGGATGCATCCGTGACACATGACTCGTGCGCCATCGATACCGAGCATGACGGCCAGCGTGCGAACCCCGTTCCGCGCGTCTCCCTCGATATCCGGAATCGACTGCGCGAGCTGCACCGCGACCAATGCCGGAATCGCGATCGGGTACAACGCCAGCAAAGAGGCAGGCACCTGGTCCAGCGCTGACCAGACCCAGGTCGGGAGCAGAGGGATCGCCAGGACGTAGGGAATCCACGACCAGGGCGTTCGCTTGAACCAGAAGCTGTAGGCGATCCCGAGCCCCGTTCCCAGCGCGCAGAGGCTGAAGGCGGTGAAGCTGAACCGCACGCTTCCGATCACCATCATCGCCAACCCGGCCAGGAGCATGATCCGGGCTCCACGCTCCGTCACGAGCCCGGAGGGGATTGGCTTGTGCTGTTTGGCAGCCCGATCCAGGTCCACATCGACGAGCTCGTTCACGACGCCGACGGAGACCTGGCCACCGAACATCGCGAGCAACAACGCGCCCATGTCTGCCCATCCCGGCCATCCGCCCCTGGCAATCACGGCGAAGGTTGCCGTGGCCGACATGACGGCGATGATCGGCACCGCGTGTGGCAGGAGCACATAGGCGCGGAAAACATCCATGCGGCGCCTTGTGCTGATTACCATGCATCAATCCTCGTGCTGCCGGAAGGTCATCCTCACCAGCATACCGCGCGCTTGTCATGACGCAGGTGGCCGGAGATTTGCGCTTCTCGTGGCGGGCAATGTGGCCCGCAGATGCAAGGATGGAACCCAACCCATGCACAACGAACCCGCGAAATCTGCGATCGAGGATGTGCCCGACAAGCTCCCGCTCTTCTTCAGGTCCCTGGTGCTGCCAGCCATCGCGGCGACCGCCGGCAGTATCGCGATCGCAACGGGCGTGAAGGAGTGGTATCCGAAGCTGGAGAAGCCATCGTTCAACCCGCCCGGCGCTGTTTTCGGTCCTGTCTGGACCGTGCTCTATACCCTGATGGGCGTCGCGGACTACATCGTCGCCGCAGAGGGTCGTGAACGCGATGGCAAGGTGAACGCGCGAAAGATCTACAAGATCCAGTTAGGGCTCAACGCTCTCTGGTCAATCCTGTTCTTCGGCTTCCGCCGGCCAGG
>DATGPC010000013.1:0-3698 GCA_035305265.1 Thermomicrobiales bacterium
GTGGCGGTCTCGGCGGTCCAGGTCGGCACCACTACTCCGAAGGACACCACCAGCTTGAACGCTTCGTCGACCTCCATGTCCAGCTCCACGACCTCGTCTTTCGGGACGAATACGACGAAACCGGTCACCGGGTTCGGCGAGGTCGCGACGAACGCGCAAACAACCTCCTGGTTTGCCCGGTGCTGTATCTCGCCTGCCTGGTTCGACGTCATGAACGCGAGGGTGTAGATCCCTTTCCGCGGGTACTCGATCAACAAGACCTTCTTGAAGGACTGCCCGGACTCTGAGAGCACGAGCTCCGCAAAATTCTTGGTCGAAGAGTAGACGGCGCGCACGAACGGGATGCGCACCAGTAACGACTCCCAGTAGCCGACCATGCTCCTGCCGACGATGTTCGCGGCCAGGAGACCGGTGATCAGTAACAACAGCAGCGTGAGGAGGATGCCGAAACCCGGGATAGCAACGCCCAGCCACTGCTCGGGCTGGAATCTCCTCGGCAGGAAGACGAGGCTCTTGTCCAGCTGGCTCGTAACGAACTGCACGACGATCACCGTCACGTAGATCGGGATCCAGACCAGGAGCCCGGCCACGAGGTATCGTCGAAATCGCTTCATTCACACGTCCTGACAGCAAAGTCTGGCGGCAGTGGGGAGAGCGAGAAACCAGACCCGCTGCACTGTCGTCGTCCAGGCGAGAGCAGGATGCCACGTCAGCAGATCCGCAGCTCCCTTACCGGCTTCCCCTTCTGCGGAACATGACTGCTGGCGAGTTCAATAGACGTTGGCGAGCTTCTAGGTCGCTTCGATCATCGGCTCGGCGGCGAACTCGCTGGCCGTGCCAAGCTCCTACGCCCTTTCGATCATGACCCTCGCTTACATTCGCCCTCAGTCCGACGCGGGCGCTTTCGTTTCTTTCTTCGCTTCCTTCGCGGGCTTCGACGATTCCGCGGCCTTGCCGGAATCCTTGCTGCCCGTGTCGGCCGTCGCCGCCTTGTCGGATGCCTTTTCCTTCGGCGGTTCGCCATCGCTGCTCAAGAGGTTTCGCTGCTTGTCCTTCTTGAAGTCGGTCTCGTACCAGCCCTGGCCCTTCAGCCGGAAACGAGGGGCGGAGATCAGTCGCCGCAGCTGCGGCTTTCCACACTCCGGGCAGTCGACGAGCGGCGCGTCGCTCATCTTCTGCAACGCGTCCAGCGTATGGTTACATTCCTTGCAGGCATACTCGTAAATCGGCACGCTCTAATCTCCACCAGATAGGGTTACACCGACCGGATCGGTTACGACCCGGATTATAAGCAGTTGTCGTTGAATGTCGTCGCCCGGCTGAGAAAACTCCGGACGACGCATGTTCCGGGCGAACACGGCCGAGGTTCTCCGGATCACGCGGCAAGCTGGAACTCCAGCGCGTCCTCGGCCACCGCCACCTCGATCGTGTCGCCAGGCTTGAACTTGCCCTTCAAAATCTCCTGGGCCAGCGGGTTTTCCACGCGCTGCTGGATGGCCCGCTTCAACGGCCTCGCACCGTAGACCGGGTCGAACCCGGCTTCCGCCAGCTTGTCCCTCGCGGCATCGGACAGGACGATCTCCATATCCCGGTCGGCGAGCCGCTGGCGCAGGTATCCGAGCTGGATGTCCACGATCTTGCGGATGTGCTCGCGGCCGAGCGGATGGAATACCACCACGTCGTCCACGCGGTTTATAAATTCCGGCCTGAAGTGCTGGGAAACGATGTCCATCACCGCTGACTTCATGGCGTCGTAATTCTGTTCGCCTGCCAGCTCCTGGATCATCTGCGAGCCCAGGTTCGAGGTCATGACGATGACCGTGTTGCGAAAGTCGACCGTCCTCCCCTGGCCGTCCGTCAGGCGTCCGTCGTCGAGCACCTGCAACAGCACGTTGAACACGTCCGGGTGCGCTTTCTCGACCTCGTCCAGCAGGATCACCGAATAGGGCCGGCGCCGTACCGCCTCGGTCAGGTATCCGCCCTCCTCGTAACCGACGTATCCGGGAGGGGCGCCGATGAGCCGCGCCACCGAGTGCTTCTCCATGAATTCCGACATGTCGATGCGCACCATCGCGTCGTCGGTGTCGAAAAGAAAGCTGGCAAGCGCCTTGGTCAGTTCCGTCTTGCCGACGCCGGTGGGACCGAGGAACAGGAATGAGCCAATCGGCCGTTTCGGGTCGGAGAGGCCTGCGCGGGAGCGTCGTATCGCGTTGGCGACGGCAGTGACGGCCTCATCCTGGCCGACAACGCGCTCCTGCACCTTGTCTTCCATCGCAAGCAGCTTTTCCTTCTCACCCTCGAGCATCTTGGAGACGGGAATGCCGGTCCACTTCGAGACGATTTCCGCGACCTCTTCCTCGGTCACGTTGTTCCGCAGCAGCGTCGTTTCGCGATTCTCCGTCTTGAGAGCTGCCTCGAGCTGCTTCTCCAGCTCGGGTATGCGTCCGTACTGCAGCTCGGACATGCGCGCCAGGTCGCCCGCCCGGTGGGCCGTTTCCAGCTCGAGCCGAGCCCGCTCCAGTTCTTCCTTGATGTGCGTCGTGCCCTGCATGGACGCCTTTTCGGCCTTCCAGATCTCCTCGAGATCGGAATACTGCTTCTCCAGGTCGTTCAGCTGTTCTTCGATGTCCGACAGCCGTTTGCGCGAGGCCTCGTCCGACTCCTTCGTCAGCGCTTCGCGCTCGATCTTGAGCTGGATGATGCGCCGTTCCAGCCTGTCCATCGCCTCGGGCTTCGAGTCGATCTCGATGCGGATGCGCGAGGCGGCCTCGTCGATGAGGTCGATTGCCTTGTCCGGAAGCTGGCGGTCGCTGATGTAGCGGTGTGACAGCGTCGCGGCGGCTACGATCGCAGGGTCGGTAATCTCGACGCCGTGGTGCACTTCGTAGCGTTCTTTCAGGCCGCGCAGGATAGCGATCGTATCTTCCACGTTCGGCTCATTGACCAGCACCTTCTGGAAACGCCGTTCGAGCGCGGCGTCCTTCTCCACGTATTTCCGGTATTCGTCGAGCGTCGTGGCGCCGACGCAATGCAGCTCACCGCGCGCAAGCGCGGGCTTCAGCATGTTGCCGGCGTCCATGGAACCTTCTGCCTTGCCGGCGCCGACCATGGTGTGCAGCTCGTCGATGAACAGGATGATCTGCCCTTCCTGTTTCGCCAGGTCGCTCAGGACGGCTTTGAGCCTCTCTTCGAATTCGCCGCGGAACTTCGCGCCGGCGATCAGCGCGCCCATGTCCAGGGACAGGATTCGCTTGCCGCGCAAGCCTTCCGGAATCTCATTGTTGACGATGCGCTGCGCGAGCCCTTCGACGATCGCGGTCTTGCCGACGCCGGGCTCACCGATCAGCACGGGGTTGTTCTTGGTGCGGCGCTGCAGGATCTGGATGGTGCGGCGGATCTCGTCGTCACGTCCGATGATCGGGTCGAGCTTCCCCTGCTCCGCGCGTTCGGTCAGGTCGATGGTGTATTTTTCCAGCGCCTGGCGCGTGTCTTCGGCGTTCGGGTCGTTCACCTGCTGCCCGCCACGCAACTCGTCGATGGCTTTCTCGACAGCACCGCGCACCGCGCCGGCCTGCTCCATGATCTTGACGAGCGGGGAGCGATCGTCCATGGCCGCGAGGACGAACAATTCGCTGGAAATGTACTGGTCGTTGCGCTTCTGCGCGAGCTGGTCGGTAAGGTTCAGGAGCTTCGTCAGG
>DATGPC010000014.1:0-7010 GCA_035305265.1 Thermomicrobiales bacterium
CTTTTCGTTTTCCCGGGGTTTAGGGGTCAACTTTTCAAGTTAACCAAGTTGTTGGGGTAGAGGGAAACCTGAGCATCTTGGTTTATTGAGGCTCGGGGAGGTCAAGACGTCAAGGCGCCAGGTTTTCGGGTATGGGGGAAACCTGGCGTCTTGGCTGTTGGACGGCGTTGTCCGGATGTCGCCCTGCGGGCGATGGGGCGGACCCCGTGTCCGCCCCTACGGAGTGCGGGAGGCGGGTTGCGGGAAGGGAGCACCCCATTCGCTCGGGATGACGGGGCCTTTGGTGGCGTGGGGAATGGTGCCTCGCTCCAGGGACACCGGCTCGTCACTGGTTTCCGTGGGTGTCCCACCACAGGCCCATCCGGGCGGTGGTGCCGCCGTCGACGTACAGGACCTGGCCGGTGATGAAGTCGGCCTTGTCCGACGCGAGGAACGCGACGGTCTCACCGATGTCCTCCGGGGTGCCAACCCGGCCCGCCGGAACCAGGGAGTTGCCCAATTCCCTGGTATAGCCGGGGTCGTCGAAATAGCGCGGCACCTCGACGATGCCCGGGCCGACCGCGTTGACGCGGATGTGGTGGGGCGCGAGCTCGATCGCGAGGGCTCGCGTGAACGAGATGATCGCCCCCTTCGTGGCGGCGTAGGCGGCGTGGTTCGGGAAGCCGCCATGTCCGTGAATGGAGGTGATGTTGATGACGGACCCGCGCCCGTTGCGCATCATCTCCTTCAGGGCGCGACGGGTACAGAAGAACTGGCCCTTGATGTTCAGGTCGAACACTTCGTCGTAGATGGTCTCGTCGGTATCGAGGATGGACTGGGCCCGCGTCACTCCGGCGTTGTTCACCAGGATGTCGAGCGTCCCGAGCGATTCGATGGCGGTATCGACGACCCGCTCGCAATCCGGCACGTTCCGGAGATCTCCCCGGATCAGCGCGGCGGTGCCGCCCATTTCCTCGATCTGGCGGACCGTGTCTTCCGCACCATCCTTGCTGCCGGCGTAGTGGACGGCAACCCTGGCGCCCTCACGCGCGAGCGCCAGGGCGATGCCCTTGCCGATACCCATGCCTGCGCCGGTGACCAGCGCAGCCTTCCCGATCAGTGAGCCCAACGGACCAACTCCTCCTGATTCTTCGTTTCGATGCGGTCGACGATCACGCGGACGCTGCGGCTTCGCTCCATCGCAGCACGAGCGGATCGCGCCGCCGAGCGTGCTGGAGCAAGCCTTCCCGGACGGCCGCCGGGAGTGGTCCGAACGGCGCCCGGGTGGCCTCGCTGGCGATGATGCTGCCCTCCGCCATCAGGACCTTGGTTGCCCGCAGCCCGCACTGGCGGTTCTCGTAGTGGATCATCGGCAGCCACGATTCCCAGAGGTCCCGGCTTCCCTCGTGGTCGCCGTCGTGCCAGCGATGGATGATCTCGCCGATGATTTCCGGGATCATCGCGCTCGGCATCGTGCCGGTCGCGCCGGCTTCGAGGTCGGGGATCAGGGTGATCCCTTCCTCGCCGTCGAACGGGCCGGGGCAGGCGTCTCCGGCAAGCTCGATCACCCGCGCCAGCTTGGTCGCTGCCTGGACCGACTCGACCTTCAGGTACTGGACGTTCGGGATCTCGGTCGC
The DNA here is from genome assembly GCA_035305265.1 of Thermomicrobiales bacterium. GTDB lineage: Bacteria > Chloroflexota > Chloroflexia > Thermomicrobiales > UBA6265 > UBA6265. The sequence continues at coordinate 1,617 of DATGPC010000014.1, forward strand.
CAGCTGGGCGAGCAGGTCAGCCGGGAGCGGCGTTCCGCTCATCGGGGCGTCCTGGATCATGATCGGGATATCGATCCGCTCGGCGACCGCCGCGAAGAAGGCCCGGATGCTGTCGACCTCCGCCCGGAGCGTCGCGCCATGATAGGGCGGCATCAGCATCACCATCGCCGCGCCGGCGTCCTGCGCCGCCCGGCTTCGTTCCGCGGCGATCCGCGTGCTGTAGTGGCTGGTCGTCACGATGACCGGGACGCGGCCGGCGACCTGCTCGATGCAGATCGCTTGCAGGCGGTCGCGCTCGGCGTCGGTCAACGCGAACTGCTCGGAGTAGTTCGCGAGGATGCAGATACCGTCGACGCCGGCATCGACCAGGAAGTCGATGGCTCGCCGCTGGCCTTCCTCGTCGATGGACTCATCGGCGTGGAACGGCGTCGGCGCGATCGGGAAGACGCCCCGGTAGACGACTGGCTCACTCATGCGGATCGTTCTCCTTCTAGCTCACTGCGGTATTCCCTGCGGCCGCCATGCCGAGCCCCTCGGTCAGGCGCAGCAGGGCATCCGAGGCGTCCATTGTCTCCAACCTGATCTCGATGATACAGAGGCTGTCCGATTTTGCCGCCTCGTCGAGCGCCCGGTCCAGCTCTCCCTCCGTCTTCACGAGGGACGCCGTGCCGCCGCCGAACACGTCGATCAGCTTCGTGTAGTTCCATGGCAGGACGTCGTTGAACGTCCCGTCGATCATCAGGCGCTCGGTCGTGTACCCGGCGTTGTTCAGGATGATGACGATCGGGCTGAGGCCGTAGCGCAGGGAGGTCGCCAGCTCCATGCCGGTCATCTGGAATGCGCCGTCACCGACGAGGACCACCGGGCGCCGGGAGCGATCCGCCATCTGGACGCCGATGCTGGCCGGCACCGCGAAGCCAAGGGAGGCGTAGAACGCGTTGGCAAGGTAGCCATGGTCACGGTGTACCGGCAGGTCGAGCGACCCGAACATGGCGTCGCCCGGGTCGGCGATGACGGTCATGTCCCGCTCGAGGAAGCAGCCGAGCCGATCGAACATCCGGCGCACGGTGACCGGCTCAGATGCATTCGCCTGCCACGTGGAGCAGACATCCGGCTGCCGTGGCGTGTCGACTCCATTGAAGGAAGGCAGTTCCCGCGACAGGAGCGCATCGAGGAAATCTTCCAGCCGGACGCGCTCGTAGGTGCGATACCCGATCCGAACGCGGTCGCGCTGGACGTGGATCGTTCTCTCCATTGGCAGCTTTGCGGAGCCGGCGCCCATGTTCGTGTCGGTCAGGAGCGTGCCGAGCATCAGGACGCAGTCGGCGTTCTCGACGAAATCGACGACCTCAGCGCGCGACAACTTCCCGGCGTAGACACCGATAAAGCGCGGATCGTCCTCCGGGAAGGCGGATTTGTCCATCGGCATCACGCTGACCGGGATGGAGGTGTGATCGACGAGGTTGACGGCCTTGTCCAGCAGGCCGAGCCGCGCCACCTGGATCCCGACAAAGGAAACCGGGCGGGAGGCGGTTTCCAGCATCCCGATTGCATCGTCCACCGCCGCGGCGAGGGTGGGTGGGTCGCTCTGCGGGCGGCTGGAGGGACGGGACGCCGGGCGAGGGGATTCGGCGAGTGTCATGTCACGCGGGATCTCGATGTAGACCGGGCGCTTGTGCAGCATGGCTGCCTCGATCACGCGGTCGATCTCCCGGCAGGCGGTCTCCGGGTCGTCCAGCACGGCGGTGGCGACGGTGATCTGCTCGAAGACGCGAAGCTGGGTGTCGTAGCCGTCGACCATGTGATGAAGGAGGGCGCGTTCTGCCGTCTCGGTGGTGCTGGGCGTGCCGCTGATGACGACCACCGGGGATTCCTCGGCGAAGGCCTGGGCGGTGGTATTGGCGATCTTCAGACCGCCAACGCCCCAGGTGATGAAGACGGCGCCGAGACCCCGGATGCGCGCATAGGCATCGGCCGCGAAGCCGGCACCCTGCTCGTCGCAGGTGTTCACCATCTCCAGTGGGCCCTGCTCGATGTGCTCGAAGAGCCGCAGGACGAAATCGCCGGGAACGCCGAACGCGGTCTCCACGCCGTTGTCCATGAGCCGTTCAACAAGGTAGTCCGCGATCCGGACCATGCCGGTAGGGGAGTGGGAGAGGTCATGCATCGGTGCACGCTCCTTCGCCTGTACGTTGCCGCAGCGCAACGCCAGGGTGGCGCGGCCCAGTCGCCGGTGGCCGCCAGCCGGATCGCCCGCAGCGCCCGGCGAGGCCGGGAACGACAAGGGGCATCTTCGATTACGAGCGACGCACCGATTTTAGCACGGAAGAATTGGGGTGCCGGACGTGCGCAATGGCAGGTCCGGTTGCCCTGGACTCACCCTGCTCCGTCATCCCGACCAAACGGCCCGCGAAGCGGGGCTTGGCGTCGAGGAATCTTTGTTGTGGCGAGAATCGTTTCAGGCCGAGACAAAGATCCCTCCACGCGCGAACCTGCGGTTCGCCTGGTCGGGATGATGGGGTTCTGGGTAGACGGATAGGCGTCTCAGGTGGTCGGGTTCGCCGCGACGATGGCGTTGAGGTGCGCCGCGTGCTTTTGCATGACGCTCTTGAGCTCTTCCGGCTCGATGATGGTCATCGGGAAGGGGATCTGCGCGAGGCGCCAGGCGAACCATTCGAGGCTGCTGGCGGAGGACCGGAGCCGGGTCTTGTTTCCCTGAAGCTCCTCGAGGACGAGGAGATTGGTCGGGACGTTTTCGCGAACCTCCTCGATGGGCGCGTCGATCCACACCTCGATCATGTGCTCGGCCCAGGAGAGGGCCAGCGAGCCCTCGACCGCCTTGATAACATCCAGCCCTTCCGGGCATTTGAACGTCTGGGGAAGGATGTCCACGCGTCGGATGCGGTCGATACGGAATGTCCGGGTCGCGTTCCGCAGGTAGCACCAACCGTGCAGGTACCACCGGCCGAACATCGAGACGATGCCGTACGGGTCGACCTCACGGGCGCTCTCATCGCCATCCGGGCGGCCATACCGGAACCAGACGCGCCGTCCCATGAGGTTGGCCTGGGCCAGCTGGGCGAGGATCGCCGGGTTGGGGAAGGCATCCGTCTTGTATTCGGTGCTGGCCGGGATCGCGACGCTCTGACGAATCGACTCGATGCGCTCGTTCAGCTCCGCCGGGAGCACGCGCTCGATCTTCGCCAGCGCGTTCGCGACGGGAGTCGGGAGCTCGGCGTCCTGGGTCGGCCGCGTCGCGAGCAGGGCGACGGCGAGCCCGAGCGCCTCCTCGGCGCTGAACATCAGCGGCGGCAGTCGAAACCCGGCTCGGAGGGCATAGCCACCGAGCCGCCCGGTTGTCGGCTCCACCGGTACTCCCATGTCCTGAAGCGTCGTGATATAGCGGCGGACGGTGCGTCCGCTGACATCCAGGCGTTCCGCGAGCTGGGGACCCGTGATACCCGGGTGGTCCTGAAGAAGCTCCAGCACGGTCAATATCCGGCTGGCAGGTCGGGATGTATCGAGCATGGAAACCCTTCGTGGAGATCGGGAAAGGCGGAACGATTGTGACCCTGTTTGTTCATATTCTACAAGCGTACATATTAGTACAGATGTTCGATTTGTCCAGTGACCTGGTGATGGATTCCTGCACCTTCTCGATGAGGTTTCGCCCGTCGCTGCTGGTCCGGAAAGGCGGAACGAATGTGACCCCCTTCGCCGATATCCTGCAGATGTACGAATTAGTACAGATGTTCGGAATGTGCAGTGAGAGGAAGATGGCGAGATGATGCACATGGACCTGAACACGACAAACGCGATCGTCGCGGCGCGCCAGGAGACGGTACGGCGAATGATGCTGGCCAGTCAGCATCCTGGAAGCCTGATGTCCACGATCGGAGTGCTGCTGATCCGGCTCGGTGAGCGGCTGCAGCGGGACATGACCGTGACCCCGACCACGCAGGGATCCATCCCGACACGGAAGCGTCCGCAACTGGCCTGATGGGTCGCGGAACACGGAAGGGAACTGTCCCCCTTCATCCCTATCATGTATGTATGGGAACCGGCGACAGGTTGAAGACCTCGAGATGATGAAAGGAACGGTATGGCGACGATTCGGGACGGCAACACCTCGGCACTGATCGTTATCGACTTGCAGAACGGCGTGATCGCGAACGCGCATGACCGCGACGGCGTGGTGGCTCGCACGGCGACGCTCATCGAGCGGGCCCGTGAGGAGAACGTGCCGGTGATCTTCGTCCAGCACGAGGACGAGGAGCTGGTGCCGGATACGGACGCGTGGCAGATCGTTTCGGAGCTGTCACCGCGTGAGGGCGACGTCATTGTGCGGAAGCGCTATCAGGACGCGTTCGAGGACACCATTCTCGAGGACACGTTGTCGTCGATGGGCGTGTCACATGTGGTGATCGCCGGAGCCCAGACGGACGCCTGCATTCGTTTCTCGTCGCATCGCGCGCTGGCCGAAGGCTACGACATGACGCTCGTCAGCGATTGCCACACGACGGACGATATCGATTGGGCAGGCGTTTCGGTGAAGGCGGCAGACACGATCGCGCATACGAATCTCGTCTATCAGTTCGCGTCCTACCCCGGTCGACAGTCTACTGTCAGATCCCACGAAGAAGTGACGTTTGGCGGCCCGGTTGTCCGCCAGGAGATACATGAGCATGTTGCAGATTAACGAAATCGCGATGGGTTCAGTTGTTCAGGCGCGTCAAGAGGGACTTGCGGCCTCGATGGCGGCAAGTCGACGGCGAAGCGCGTTCGGATCGCGCTTCGGAATGGCGCTCATTCGACTCGGTGAGTCGCTGCAGCAGGAATGCCAGTCGGCAGCGGCGAATGTGGTCGCGCAGCAGCGGCCGGGATTGAGCCAGGGGTAGGCCAGCATGGCGGATCGTCTCGATCTCCGCGTTCATTACAAGGATCTGTACAGCGCCGGCGCGAAAGCGCCGGTGCTTGTCGATGTCCCGGAGCTTACCGTCATCGCGCTCGATGGCGTCGGTGACCCGGCCGTGTCCGAGGATTACAAGGCGGCCGTTGAAGCCTTGATGACCATCGCCTGGGGCATCAGGGCCCACAGGAAGAAGCAGGATCCCCCGGTCGACATCAAGGTGATGCCGCTGGAAGGGGACTGGACCTTGCCGGGCATCCCGTTCTCCGAGGATCCGGAGGTGCGGGCGCAGCTCCAGTGGTCGATGCAGGTCGTCCAGCCGGATGACCTCACGGCCGACGAGCTCGACATCGTGCGGGCGACGGCGATGAAGAAGAAGCCGGCGCTGACGCCGCTGGCCGACGTGCGGATCGAGGTCGTGCCGGGCGGACCGGCCGCGACGATGCTGCATGTCGGGCCGTTCACGACCGAGCCGGAAACGATCG
>DATGPC010000015.1:0-7445 GCA_035305265.1 Thermomicrobiales bacterium
ACGGTCTGGCCGAGGAGCGTGACCTCGCGGACGCCGTTCGCGACGAGGCGCTCCACCTCACGCACGATGTCGTTGAACGGGCGGCTCGTCTCCTTGCCGCGCCGGTACGGCACGATGCAGTAGGAGCAGACGAAGTTGCAGCCGTAGATGATCGGCACGAAGGCGGAGATGCCTGCCTTGTTGCCCGTCAGCTGTGGCTGGTAGTAGTGCGGCAGCTGGTCGAGATCGTCGTCAAGCTCCTCGAGCTCCGGCACGACCTCGACCAACTTGCCGAAGTCCGACGGATTGAAGAAGAGGTCGACGTGCGGGAAGCGCTGCTTGAGCTTTTCCTGCTGGCGCGTGACCATGCAGCCGGTGAGGACCAGCGGCATCTCCGGCTTCTGGCGCTTGAGCCGGGCCAGGGAGTCGAGACGCCCCGCGACCTTGTCCTCGGCGGCCTGCCGGACGACGCAGGAGTTGAGCACCACGATATCGGCGTCCTCCTCGGAGGTTGCCTTCTCGTAGCCGACCTCCTGGAGCATGGCGGCGACCTTCTGGCTGTCGGCTTCATTCATCTGGCAGCCCATGGTCCAGATGAAGAACTTCTTGCCGTTGGGTGGCAGCCTGCGCGGCGAGACGGCCGCGGGAACCGGCGACTCTGGCACCAATGGAATGATGGGTTTGGTCGTCACGTGGAACTCCTGTGGGCACGGTGCAAACACCACGGCAACGAACGGCCTCGCGAAGCCGCGGTCGTAGCGACCATTCAGTATACGGGTTACGCGGCATTTCTGCCGCACCGCTCGCTGCCCGGCACTCGTGATTGCCTGTGACAATAAGGCGTCCGGACGCGTCGACGGCCGTCAAATTGAGTGGTAGATTGAGCATGAAGGTTTCGACAGGGTGACTGGCTGACACGTCGTCCTGACCCGCACACGAAACCGCCAGGATCGCTCAAAGGAAGATGCCCGTGACCCGTTTTCCGATATCCCGGAACAAGAGAACCACGATCGCCGCACGTGGGCTCTCGCTGCTGACGGCTGCCGTCTTTGCCGTCGGCGTCGGCGCTCCGGTTGTCGTCGCCGCGCCGGACCAGCTTCCGGCAGTGACCACGATGACACGCGAGCAGAACGTCGACTGGATGTCGTCCGATACGGCCGCGTATCTCGGGTCGATCGGGATGGACGTGATGGTCCCGGCCTGGGTGCCGTCCCCGTTCGAGGGCGTCGCACCGGATGTTTACGCCGGTGACGGATCGTATTCGCTGTACTGGATGGCGCCGGGCGGCACGCCGACGTTCCTTCACATTACGGGTGTTGTGGGCGGCGCGTTCCCGGACGGGTCGAAGGCGGATCTGAACGTACCCCTGTCGGTCAATACCTCCGTGCAGGGTTGGCCGGCCATCCAGGATATCGGGATTCCCGCTGGCTCGAGCACGCCGATCTACGACCAGGTGTGGTGGATCGCCAACGGCGTCCGGTACTCCGTTGAGTCGAACAACATCGGTACGGATTCCCTAACACTCGCCAACAGCATGATCTACCTGCAGGCTCCGCCTCCGCCGACCGAGGTGCCCACGGAAGAGGTTGTGCCGACGGAGGAGCCGTATGTGCCGCCGACGGAAGCCCCGGCACCGCCGACGAGCATTCCGCCGACCGATGAACCTCCAACCTTGGCACCGCCGACGAGCGCCCCGCCGACCGATGTCCCGGCGATTATCGAGGAGCCGGTGGAGACCGTCGTTGTTGACGAGCCGAACACGGAGTCCGTCAGTGAAGAGACGGTCGCCGGGCAGCCGGAGACAGAGCCGGAAACTTCCGGGAACGGGACGACCAGCTCGGACGGGACCGGTGGCGCCGCGAACGTCGACGATGCTCGCGGGTGGGCCCCGAGCCGATTCGACGGGGATGTCCCTTCAGACGGAACTTCTGGTCCGCGACCACCGGTGATCGGTGGGGATGGCACGGGCGGCCTGTTCGACACGGCCCTGCCGCGGATTGTCATCCGGCCGTAGCCGTACTCTGATCTTTATAGAGAAGCGGGAGCTCCCCCGGTTGCCACCTACACTGGCAGCCGGGGGATTTCGATAATGAACCGCGAGCCGCCACCCGGCGCCTCGTCGACGGCGATGGTGCCGCCATGGGCCGTGACCAGCTCCCGGACGATGTAGAGTCCCAGCCCGAGGCCCGGCACGGCGCTCTCGTTGGCCGAGCGCGCCCGGTAGAAGGCCGAGAAGAGGGACTCCCGTTCCCGCGGTGGAATGCCGCGACCCTCATCGCTCACTTCGATCCGGATGATCTCGTCGCCGACCAGATCGAGCCCGACGGTGACCGTGCCGCCATCGGTGTACTTGATGGCGTTGCTGACGAGGTTGTCCACGACCTGGTGGATGCGATCACCGTCGAGCAGAGCGTGGAGGCTCTCCAGCTCTGTTTCGAGCTCGATGCGATGGGTGGATTGCGAGGCCCGGCGCGACTCGACGACGCCCGTGACGAGGTCGACAAGGTCGACGTCCTCCCGAAGGACGCGGAGGCGGCCGGCGCGCATGCGCGAGACGTCCAGCAGGTCGTCGACAAGCCGGGTCAGGCGATCGGTGTGCTGCTGGAGGGTGTTCAGCCAGGCCACGTGCTGCTCATGTTGCCCCTCCTTCTCAAGGTCCCGCGCGATGATCTGGGCGAAGCCCCGGATCGGGGTGAGCGGCGAGCGAAGCTCGTGCGACACGACAGAGATGAACTCATCGCGGAGCCGCTCGGCTTCCTTCAGCGGCGAGACGTCCTGGAAGACGCCGACCACGGCGTCGACCTCTCCGTCGTCTGTGCGGAGCGGGGCAGCGCTGGCGACGACCGGGATGATGCCGCCACTGGGCGTGCGGACGTTCAGCTCGACGCCGGTCACCGTGATGCCCTCGTTCATCGCCTGGATCATCGGCATGACCGGGACCGCATCCGGCGGGTCGCTGGACACGCGAAGCTGGTCGACCCTGCGGGTCACGAGCTGCGTGGTGTTCGGCTGGAGCCCGAACATGCGCTGGGCGGCGGCGTTGAAAGTGATGATGACGCCATGCGGCGGACGCGCGACCATCACGGCCTCCGGCATCGTCTGGATGACGGACTGGAGGCGGCGATGGCTGTCCTGGACGCGGTCCAGCAACTCGTCCTGCTGGTCGGCAAGCCTCGCGGACTCCATAAACGCGACTGTCCGGTGAGCCAGCGCCTGCAGGCGGGCGATAGACGTCTGCGAGAAGCGATAGGGCACATAGAGGCCGACCCATGCCACGCCGGCGAGGGCGTCCGTGGGGCCGAAGATCGGCACGCCGACGACGGATTGCACATGCGGGTTCGTCTGGATGACGTCCGGGACGAGCTCACCATCGCCGATATTCGCGATGGTGATGGGGCGACGCTCCCTGGCGATCTGTCCCGCAAATCCGTAATCGAGCGGGATGACGCGGCTGGGATCGTCGGCGGGCGAGAGATTCGTATCGAGCGCGTCGCCGTAGGTCGCCGCCTGGATCAAGGTCTTGTTCGGCGAATCGACGAGATAGAGCGCGCCTGCCGAAGCGCGGTTCACCCGGACCATCGCGGTCAGGATGGAATTGAGCACGCCGACAAAGGCTTCGCTATCGCCTGCTGGACGGCTGGCGGCCGCAATCTCGACCGCATTGAACGCTGTGTTTGCGGCGCGCATGGCGGCGGCCTCGAGCTTGGCCGTCGCGCGATCGTATTTGAGGTGCTCGAAAAGCATGATGAGGCCGATGGCGGCGAAGACATAGGCGAGGAGAAGCCACAGCTCGTTGCGCTGATCCCAGGCATCAAACCGCCAATGCGTGCCGACGAAGAGCAGGTCCAGGCAGATGAGGCCGGCGATGGTTGAGGTCGCCCCGCCGACCCAGTCCGCGACGTACGTGGAGAAGCCGATCATCAGCAGGAAGACCGTGATCGGCACGCCGATGTCCAACGCGTCGGGTAGTGACAGGAGGCCGGCCGGGATGACGATGGCGAGCAAGGCGAACACGAGGCGCCATGGCTCGATCCGGGCCGAGCGCATCGACGTGACGTGGTCACTGCCGATACTGGCCCACTCGCGGGCTTTTGCGCCGGCTTCCCCGAGGCCACGGCCGAGCCGCGCCGTCGCGGTCGATGCTCGCTCCCACGTCTCCGGCGCCATCCGATCGCGCGCCCAATTCTTTAACCTGCTGTCGCTCACCGGGCCCCCTGTACGTTCAACGCCTCATCTGAGATTGTACCGATTGCATAGGCCGAGGGATACCGAGCGCACAGCGGCGCGGGACGGCGGATTGACCGGCGTGTCGAGGTCTCCCGGACCGTAGATTATGCTTGGAGACAGCAGGGCCGACCAGTCGTGTTGGCCATGATTGCGGCCGAGCAGAGTCCAGGAGCGCAACCAGAGGTGAGCGACACAGCACAGATCACAACACCGACCCTCGAAATCCCCGAGGACGAGCAGGTGTTCGACGTGAATATCATCGGCGCCGGGCCCACCGGCCTGTTCGCCGCGTTCTACGCCGGCCTTCGCGGGATGACGTGCCAGATCATCGATTCACTCGAGGAGGTCGGGGGCCAGTGCTCGGCGATGTACCCCGAGAAGTACATCTACGACGTTATCGGGTACCCGAAGGTCCTGGCGAAGGATTTCGTCGCCGCTTGTCTCGAGCAGGCGATGCGGTCCGACCCGACGATCCGCCTTTCCGAGCAGGTGCGGCAGCTTCACCAGCTGGAAGACGGGACATTCGCGCTCGAGACGAGCAAGGGCGTTCGCCGCAGCCGGGCGGTCATCATCGCCGCAGGCGTGGGCGCGTTCGAGCCGACGCGGCTCGGCGCCCCGGGCGTCCAGGAGCTCGAAGGCAAGGGCGTCCATTACTTCGCGAAGCGGATCGAGGATTTCCGGGACAAGAAGGTCGTCATCGTCGGAGGCGGCGACAGCGCGGTGGACTGGGCGGTGACGTTGGAGCCGCTGGCGAAGAGCGTGCACCTTATCCATCGTTCCAAGTTCCGCGCCCATGAGGCGACGGTGCAGGAACTGCACGAGTCCTCGGTGGAGCTGCATTATCCCGGCTACGAAGTGACGGCGGTTCGGGCCGGAACGCATGGCCGGATCAGTGGCCTGACGTATACCCATCAGGACGGGACGAGTGCCGACCTGGAGGTGGATGAGCTGATCTGCGCGATCGGGTTCAAGGCTGATCCAGGGCCGCTTCGCTCGTGGGGATTCGAGCTCCAGCGAAACCAGATCATCGTCGATATCCAGACGATGCAGACGAAGATCCCGGGTGTGTTCGCGGCGGGCGATATCGCTGCCTACCCGGCGAAGTTCAAGCTCATCGCCACCGGCGCGGGCGAGGCGGTCACCGCGGTGAACCACGCGCTGGTGCACATCAACCCGGGCGCGCGGCTCGACGGCGGGCACTCCACGACGATCATGGAGAAGCGCGCGAAGGCCGCGGAAGTCGCGGGATAGTCCCAACCAGCATGCATGAAAGAGGGCGGGCCATACGGCCCGCCCTCTTTGTTGTTCGTGGGCATTCTATCTGCCCGGCACTTTCGCGCCTCGTCAACGTGGGGTTCGTCCTAGTGCGCTCCGCCCAGACCCATCCGATCGCGGACGAGGTCCATCTTGGCCGAGGCGATCTTTCGCGCCGCGGCGGCACCGTCGGACAGGATGCGATCGACGATCTCTGGCGACTCCTCAAACTCGCGGATGCGGTTCTGGATCGGCTCGAGCGTTGACACGACGACCTCGCCCAGCTCTTTCTTGAAGTCACCGTAGCCCTTGCCGACAAACTTCTCCGCGACGCCTTCCAGCGTGTCGTTCGTGAGGATCGCGTAGATGCTCATGAGGTTGGTCAGCGCCGGCTTGTCCGGGCTGGCAACGACTTCGCTCCCGGAATCCGTGACGGCCCGGCGGAATTTCTTGCGGATGACGTTCGGCTCGTCCGTCAGGGCGATGTAGCTGTTCGGGTTCGGGTTCGACTTGCTCATCTTCTTCGTCGGATCGTCCAGCGACATGATCCGCGCGCCGGCCTTCTTGATGTCCGGCTCCGGGATGCGGAACGTCTCGCCATAGCGCTGGTTGAACCGGTATGCAACATCCCGCGTCAGCTCGATATGCTGCTTCTGGTCCTCACCGACGGGCACGAGATCGGCGTCGTACAGGATGATGTCGCCGACCATCAGGACCGGGTACATGAAGAGGGCAGACGAGACGCTTTCTTCGTGCTCGCCGGACTTGTCCTTGTACTGCGTCATTCGCCGCAGCTCGCCCATGTTCGTCACGGAACTCAGCATCCAGCTCAGCTCGGCATGCTCGCGCACGTCGGACTGGACGAAAAGGATGGATTTGGCGGGGTCGATGCCGGACGCGAGAAGCGTGTTCGCAAGGCTGCGGATGTTGGCTCGCATGCCGTCGCGCGTGGTGGGCAGCGAGAGTGCGTGGAGATCCACGATGCTGAAGATGTTCTCGTACTGGTCCTGCTGCTGCACCCAGTTACGGATGGCCCCAAGATAGTTCCCGAGATGCAGGTTTCCGGAGGGCTGGATTCCGGAGAACACCCGTGGGCGGCGGTTATCCGGAGTCGTCTTGTCGACGGTTACGTCCATGTGAAATCTCGTGTCCTTCATCGTCTGGCGCGCCGGAGGCACGCGCGTCGTCGTCCTGTGCGAAAGTATACCGGGACCGCGGACCGTATCGGTCCGGAACGGTACAACGTCGGGAATCGACAAGGATCCTCATGATCGAGACGGTTGTCCTGCACCGCCGCCACCGTGGTCGCTACCAGCACATCGTGCGGGTATTGCTCGCGCATGGGCTCGGAGGATTCATCGCGCCCTTCGACCCCAGAGGCCGGCGCAGCGCGCAACGGCAGGCTGGTGAGGATATCCCCCGATCGTCCCGGATCAGGGCGGCGCACCTCCGTCGCGCGTTCGAGGAACTGGGACCGACGTTCGTCAAGCTTGGCCAGATCCTCTCGACGCGCGTCGATATCCTGCCACCTGTCTACATCGAAGAGCTGGAGAAGCTGCAGGATAACGTGATGCCGTCCGATTCGGACGCGATCATCGCGATCGTGGAGGAGCAGCTGGGCGGAAGGATCGACGATCACTTCGCCACGTTCGAGCGGGACCCGATCGCATCGGCGTCCATCGGGCAGGTCCATGCCGCCACGTTGCACGACGGTCGATCGGTTGTCGTGAAGGTGCAGCGCCCCCAGGTGCGAGAGATCATCCAGCAAGACCTTTCCATTTTGGCTGACGTTGCCCGGTTCGCCGAAGGGCGCTCCGCGTTCTTGCGCCGGAACCATGTGTCGGACCTTGTCAGGGAGTTCTCGTGGACACTCCGGGCAGAGCTCGACTATCACAATGAAGCTCGGAACATGCAGCGTTTCAGGCGGGCATTCGGCGCGTCGGAGGGGATTCGTATCCCACGTGTCGTCGATGAGCTGACCACCT
>DATGPC010000016.1:0-12544 GCA_035305265.1 Thermomicrobiales bacterium
CTCACGAGCCAGCCGATCGTCACGTAGGAAGTTCTGCGTGTTCTCGAGGTGATGGCGTGTCCGCATGGGTCGCTCCTTCTCGCACCCTGGCAGGTGCGCAACGATCGCCGACTGCTCGAGGGGTCGAGCACGTGATCGCAAGGAGCTCTTCGTGTAACTCAGGGATTACGAGGAAGGAAAGATCCACGAGCGAATCGGTGACGGCACCGCACGACCCTGAACCACGGAGAGCTCCGTCGTTCGTCGTCGCATTCGCTCGATGTAGGTAAATGTTCCCATAGGGACGCTTCCTGACCTTTCCGGGTGCCACATTAGCGGCCCGGAGGATGTCCGTCAATCCCCACTAGTCCGGAACCAGCGCCTCGATCTCGTCTCGCGACGCGCACAGGAACTCACCCGGCATGGTGCATTTCAGCGCGGCGGCCGCAGCGCCCAGCGATACGGCCCGGCTGAGCCCCAGCGGGTTCTCCAGATAGCCATCGAGGAAACCCGCGGCGTAGGCGTCGGCCGCCCCGAAAGAGTCCACCACCTCGATGTCCCGTCGGTCAGTGCTCGCCAGCAGCTCGCTCTTGCCCATCGCCATGCTCTCCAGCGTCAAACGCCGGCTCCCTTTGAAACGACGGCGATTGACCGTCACCGCGGCGACACCGAGCTTCTCGATCGCCTGGTGCAGGACGGACTCGTATGAGCCTTCGAAGCCGAAGAAGGTCCGCAGACTGCCACGCGACGCGAACAGGACATCGACATCGTGGATGATCCGAACGAACGCTTGCCTCGCTTGCCCCTCGCTCCACGAATCCGGGCGGTAAGCCAGGTCGAATGCGACAAGCACGCCGAGCTGCCGCGCGGTTCGCACCGCTTCCATGGCCTCCGACCGCGCACCAGCGGATATCCCGAGCGTGTTTCCGGACACATAGAACGCGCTGGCCCCGTCGAGGATGGACGCCCAGTCAAACGTCCCCGCCCGGAGCCGGGAGACCGGGGACCCCGCAACATCGTAGTGGACGCTCGTCGGACGCGGCTCCGGCCCCGGCTCGACGAACTGGAGCCCGGCGCGCCCGTCCCCGCTCTCGAGCATCTGGACATGCTGGACGTCGACGCCATTCGCCTTCGCATCGCGCAGGATCCTGCGGCCGAGCGGTGAACCCGGCAGGACCGAGACCCATGACACCTCGACGCCCAGCGACGCCGTCGCCACCGCCATGTTCAGCTCCGGACCACTGACCGAGAGGGACAGGGTTGTCGCCCGTTCCAGCCGCTCATTGTCAGAAGTCGCCAGCCGCAAAGACGCCTCGCCGAACGTAACCACGCGCTTGGGCGACATGCGCGAACTGCCGATGGCCTCGGCGATCGCGGCGTCAACGTCTTCCCGGGCGTGATCCATGCGGCAGGTCCTCTCGGCGTGCTGGAATTATCGCGACGTGATCCTGCGCAAAGGATACCGGAAGGATTCCGGGAAAGGGATCAGGGTCCTTCCCGCACCGGCGAGGGGCACGGTATCCCCGGCACGGTCGACCATGCTCAGCTCGACCTGCCCCAGCAAACGATCTCGATCGTCAACGTCGATCTCGCCAGCAACTTCGCGCATCGCCGCCGCACTCCCGCAGGCGACCGCGCTTCGCAGCGCGTTGACATCCCCCTGCCCTTCCAGCCAGCTCTCGACGAACCCGGCCATCAGCGCATCGCCACAGCCAACCGTATTCACCGCGTCGACCTCCGGGTTCCGGGCACGGAGAACGTGATCGCGCGAGATCAGGAGCGCTCCGTCCTTCCCCAGCGTCAGCAGGACCTGGCCGTCATCCGGCATCAGCGTGCCGATCAGTTCGGTCCGGGCGAACTCGACCTGCTCGGTGAGCGGCGCCTGCCGTCCCATCAGCATCGCCATCTCATCCGCGTTCGGCTTGATGAGATCCGGCCGGCACGCCAGCAAGTCCTGTAACGCCGGACCGCTGGCATCGACGAACAGGCGATGCGCGCGCGAGCGAACCAACCGAACGAGCTTCTGTAAGAACCCGTGGGTCGCGCCTTCCGGTATGCTCCCTGCAATGACGACCGCCTCGACGCCGGGCAAGAGAGTCTCCAGCCTGTCAAGGAAGCGTTGCCGGTCACCCTCGGTCAGCTCCGGCCCTCGCTCGAGGATCTCCGTGGACGAACTCGTCCGGGCATCGACAAGCGTGTGACAGTTCCGCGAGGCGCCGCGCTCGAGCCACTCGAACCGCGTCACGACGCCCTCGGCGCGGAGGGCCTCGTCGATGAACCGGCCGTTGTCACCGCCCAGAAAACCGGTGGCGACAACGTCACGGCCAAGGCACCGCATTACGCGGGCGACGTTCACGCCCTTGCCGGCCGCGACCTGCCGCATGCGACGGACCCGATTCGTGCCGCCAATGACAAGATCGTCCAGCCAATAGGTGGTATCGACGGTTGGATTCAATGTAATGGTGAGACAGCGCATGGCATGACCCTTTGGTACGGTGGTGCAATGGGCGCGGTGAACAACCGCAACAGGATGGGATCGGAACGATGCGGCGCGTGAGGCAGTGCGCACGGGGTCTTGCACGACTTTGTGCAAGAAATCACACTCTAGCAGACCTACCCGCGGTCCGGACAGGCCCGTTCATGGCATTCACAGGAAGTTAACAATCCTCGGACGTGGATCCTGACTGCGTCCGGGGGTTTCACGTCGATCGAGGAATCCCATATGGAGCGATCTCTTCCACCATCCATCACCAGCGACCCGAGGGCGGCGTCGCTGGTCGCCGCCCTCGACCACACGGGCGAGCTCACCTTCGAGCGAATCGCGATTCCTGGCTCGGATCGCATCGTCGACGTGATCCGGCCGGTGGACATCGAGACGTTGCTCGACCAGAGCGCCGACGATCCCGAGCAGAACCTGCCCTACTGGGCGGAGATCTGGCCAAGCGGCATCGCCCTCGCCGCAGCGATCCTCCGGGAACCGCACCTCATCGCCGGAATTCCGGTTCTCGAGCTCGGCTCCGGCGTCGGTATCACGGCAGCCATCGCCCTGGAGACCGGTGCCATGCTCACCGCGACCGACTACGCACCCGAGTCGATCGCGATGACCCGTTTGACCTGCCGGCTGCATACCGGCCGCGAGCCCGACACCCGGCGCATCAACTGGCGCGCTCCCGACGCCGATCTCCTCCAGGCGGATGGCACCCGCTGGCCGGTCATCCTGGCGGCGGACGTCCTGTACGAGGAGCGCGATATCGAGCCGGTGTTGGATGTCTTCGAACGCATGCTCGAGCCCGACGGGCTGGTGTGGCTCGCCGAGCCGGGCAGGAAGCCCTCCCGACTGGCGGTCGAACGGGCACCGGAGCGTGGCTGGGCAGTCGAATCAACCACCTGCACGGCCGATTGGCCCGATCCGAAGGACGCCGGCGTCATTGTCAACATTCATAAATTCCGGCGAACCGCAACGGCAGACGATTGACAAAACCGGCCCCTCCGCCGTACAAACGAAGCAGCACATCATAAGGCGTCGTGATCTGCCGAAACAGGGAAACCACCGATGGTGTGGACTCCGCACGGAACCACATCTGTCGTAGGGCGCCTCGGGGCCAGGCACCGGACGGACCGGACCGCCTCGGTTCTGTAATCGGTGAAGGAGCATGTCTCATGTCTCGTATCATCTTCGACAACGTGACCAAGATCTACCCCGGGAATGACACTCCCTCGGTCAACAGTCTCAGCATGGAGATTGAGGACGAGGAGTTCCTGGTCGTCGTTGGTCCGTCCGGTTGCGGCAAGTCCACCGCCATGCGCATGGTCGCCGGTCTCGAGGAGATCTCCGACGGTCGCATCATCATCGGTGACCGGGTCGTCAACGACCTTCCGCCAAAGGACCGCAACGTCGCGATGGTGTTCCAGTCGTACGCTCTCTACCCGCACATGAGCGTGCGCGACAACCTCGCCTACCCGCTCAAGCTGCGGAAGGTTCCCAAGGCTGAGCGCGAACAGCGCGTGCTCGAGGCCGCCCGGATCCTCGATATCGAGCAGTACCTCGACCGCAAGCCGAAGGCTCTCTCCGGTGGTCAGCGCCAGCGCGTTGCCCTCGGCCGCGCCATCGTCCGTAACGCGGACGTCTTCCTGATGGACGAGCCGCTCTCCAACCTCGACGCCAAGCTCCGCGTGCAGACGCGCGCCGAGCTGATCAAGCTGCACGACCGCGTCCGCACGACCACCATCTACGTGACGCACGACCAGACCGAGGCCATGACGATGGGCGACCGCATCGCCGTCATGAGCCTGGGCGTCCTGCAGCAGCTCGATACGCCGCAGAACCTCTACGACACCCCGGCCAACAAGTTCGTGGCTGGCTTCATGGGGTCCCCGGCGATGAACTTCATCGACGTTTCCATCGAGGCCGTTGACGGCAAGCTCTACGCGACGTCGCCCGGCTTCCGGATGCTGATCCCGGACATCAAGACCCGCAACCTCCAGAACTACGTTGGCAAGCAGGTCACGATGGGCATCCGTCCGGAGCACATCGTCGAGGCGTCTCGCGTGCCGGCTGGCGCCGTCCCGCAGGATTCCTTCATCCCGGTGACCGTTGACGTGGTCGAGCTCCTCGGTAACGAGATCTTCGTCTACCTGAACACCCGGAACTCGACGATCACCGCTCGCATGGATCCGGACATCCAGCTCGAGCGCGGCCAGGAGATCAAGATCGCCCTTGAGCCGAGCAAGCTGCACTTCTTCGACAACCAGACCGAAGAGTCGATCCACGCCTAAGGACATCGTCAAGACTCGACTAGCGAAACAGGGAGGGCCGGCGATCGCCGGCCCTCCCTGTTTCGCTATGATGACAATCAACTTTCAACGATGACGCATTTGCATTCCCGGGAAATGACGAATGAGATACTCTTCGATGTCGCTTGGGCGTACACAGATGAACGAGGGGTTCGACGAAAATGCCCGGTTCGAATGGCTCCTCCACCACGGGTTCGATGCGATCGATGATGCGCACGCGACGAAGAGGCGGCCGCTGACGAAGTCCCAGCGCGCCTACGCATCGCTTCGCCGCGCAATCGTGACACACGGTCTCCCGTCTGGAATCCCGCTCGACGAAGGTATGTTGCTCGACCGGATTCCGTATGGCCGGACACCGCTTCGGGAAGCCTTGAAGCAGCTTTCGTTCGAGGGCCTGCTGGTATGGTCACCCCGCCAGGCTCCCGCAATCCGGGACATCGCACTCCACGAGATACGCCATCTGTACGAGATGCGAGAATTCATCGAGCCCCAGGCTGCGGGGTTGGCCGCCGAGCGTGCCACGGAAGACGACAAGGCATCGATGCAGGCCCTCCGGGACGAGCTGGTCGCCGTCACGAGCCAGGGGAAAGTCTACGAAGCAGTCGAGCTCGACTACGCGCTCCACGCATCCATCGCACGTGCGACACAGAACAGGTTCCTCGAGGAAGCGAGTGTCACGCTCAATCGACAATCGCTTCGCTTGTGGTACCGGGCACAGCGCGCGATCGGTGTCGAGAATATCCATCGATCACACTCCGAGCTTGTCGAGGCAATCTGCACCGGGGATCACAAGCGAGCGAAGGCCCTTGCGGTCCGGCACATCGAGACATCACGGGAGCGTCAGTGGGCCGTCGTCGAAGGCCGCAGACGGACAGAACCGAAGTCCCCGGACGATCGATCCGATACGTCCAATTCTGAATGAGGTGTTGACAGCAAATCCGACGGGTATATCATGGCGCCATTCACACAAAAGACTGGGCAACGACGCTCGCTCGATATATCGGCGATACATCTTACCTATCAGGAGGTGCGTCACGTGAAAGCCGCCGTCGTTCAGGTACAAATCGGAGAAGACCTCGAGGAGAACATCGCGACCTGTCTGGATCTCGTCCGTCAGGCCGCCGGGGCAGGAGCCGAGCTCATCGTGCTGCCCGAAGCCATCGACTACTGGGGCGATAAGGCAGGTGTCCCATCGATCAAGAGCGACATCCCGGGTCCCGTCTCGGACCGCTTCGCACAGACCGCACGGGAACTTGGAATCTGGCTCCTGGCAGGCTCGATCCACGAGAACATCCCGGGTGGCGACCGAACCTACAACACCAGCGTGCTGTTCAATCGCTCAGGCGAAGAAGTCGCGCGGTATCGCAAGCTCCATCTCTACGACGTGCAGATCCCGGGTCGTGTGGACGCCCTGGAGTCCGCCACCATCGCGCCAGGTGATGAGGTCGTCACAGCCGACATCGAGGGTCGCACGGCTGGTCTGACGATCTGCTACGACATCCGCTTCCCCGAGCTCTATCGCGAGCTGGCCGACCGCGGAGCGGAGATCGTGTTCTTGCCCGCCGCGTTCATGCTCTATACCGGCAAGGATCACTGGGAGCCGCTCATCCGCGCCCGAGCAATCGAAAACCAATGCTACATGCTGGCGTCTGGTCAGCAGGGCATCAACAAGGATGGCAAGGCCACCTGGGGCCGAAGCATGATCGTCGATCCGTGGGGCACGGTGCTGGCGACCGCGCCGGATGGCAACGGTTTCGCAATGGCCGAGCTCGACTTCGACCGACTCGACAGGATTCGACGCGAGCTTCCCTCGCTCGCCAATCGCCGCAAGGAGGTGTTCGAGCACGTTCCGGTCAGGTAAGGAGAACCCACATCACGTTTCGGCGAACTCGATGACACGTCAACCGAAACATGAAAGGCAAGGTAGCATGACCACGCGAACCCGTTCCCCTTTCTCCCGATCCATGTCGCGCCGCTCGCTCGTCGGCGGCGGAGCAGCAACAGCTGCCGGCTCGATCCTCATCCCGAAAGCAAGCGCTTCTCCACGTGTCAGCTTCCCCCGCTCGCAACGCGAGCAGGATGGCGAGCCGAAGTCCGGCGGAACCCTGATCTACGGGCTCTCGACCGATCCGTCCAACTTCGAACCCCACTTCAGCACCGGTGCGGCATCGACCTCGGTCAAGATGATGTGCTACAGCACGTTGCTGACCTATGACGCGGATAACCAGCTCATCGGTGACCTCGCCGAAGAATTCGGATGGGTTGATGACACGACCTACCAGGTGAAAGTCCGTCAGGGAGTCACGTTCCACGACGGATCCGACCTTACGGTCGACGACGTGATATTCAGCCTCAACCGCATCCGCGATCCCGAGACGGCCGCCACGAACGCGCCCTTCTACCAGGAGGTAACAGAAATCGCGGCCGGCGACGACAATACCGTCAACATCACCTTCAACAAACCCTATGCCGCCTTCCCGCACATTCTCGCCAACGCGAACAATTACATCGTGTCGCAGGCCTGGATCGAGAGTGGCGTCGACCCGATGACCGAGATGATGGGAACCGGCCCATTCATCTTTGTGGAGCGGGTACCCGGCGTCTCGATTACGCTTGAGAAGAACGCGAATTACTTCATCGAAGGGTTGCCGTATCTCGACGGCATCACCTTCCAGCCGATGCCGGACGATACCACCCGGATGACTGCGCTGCGCTCCGGCACCGTCGACTTCGTCGACTACGTGCCGTACACGCAGATGAGCATTATCGAGAATGACCCGAACTTCCAGTTCATGTCCGACAGCGTTTCCGGCTTCGGCTGGATCGGCTTCAACCACGAGATGGACATCGTCAGCGACCAGAACGTGCGCCTGGCCATCGCCCATGGCATGAATCGCGAGACGATGGTCCAGACCGCATTCTCCGGCTACGGAGCGCCGATCACGGGCGGGCTCGTCCCGGAAGGGATGCTTGGCCACGCACCGGATCTCGAGGGCACCTTCACCGGCGACTACGAGCATGCGAAATCGCTCCTCGATACGGCCGGGTACAACCCGCTCGAGCTGCCCATGCTCAGCACGTCGACCTACACCGTCATCTCCCGACCGGCCGAGGCCGCCCAGGCCGAGCTGAACCAGGCCAACATCAACCTGGATCTCGAGCTGCAGGAATGGCTCACCTTCCGCCAATCGGTTGCGGACGGGACACACCCGATCCATGCCTGGGGAACGGCCTTCAACTACCCCGACCCGGATTTCCTCTACCAGTACCTGCACAGCAGCGGCACGAGCGCGAAGTGGTTCCGCTTTGCGAACGATGAGCTGGACGCACTGATGGAGGAAGGGCGTTTCTCGTCGGACGAGAGCCTGCGCGACGAGATCTACCAGGAAGCCCAGGCATTGGCCGCGGAGATCGTCCCGTGGGTCTACACCATCCGTCGCACACAGGGCGAGGCCATGGCGAGCTACGTCAAGGGCTACGTCCACACCGAAGCCTGGATTCCGATCTTCCAGCGTGAGATTTGGTTGGACAAGTAAACATGGGAGCATTCATCACCCGACGACTGCTGACGCTGGTTGTGCAGATGTTCTTCGTCGCGGTGCTGGTTTTCCTGATGCTGCGTCTCGTGCCGGGTGACCCGGCACGAGGCATTCTCGGGGAATCGGCGACGGAAGAGCAGGTGGCAGAGATGCGCCGCCAGCTCGGCATCGACCGTCCCCTGATCGAGCAATTCGTCGACTGGTTCGGTGGCGTACTGACCTTCGACCTCGGGGACTCCATTATCAGCGGGCGGAGCGTGGCCGGTGACGTTGCCGACCGGATCACGAACAGCCTCGAGCTCATCGTGGTGGCGGTCGCCCTCTCACTGATCATCGCCATCCCCCTCGGGACCCTCGCCGCGATGCGGGCAAATCGGCCTACCGACCTGGCCCTGAGCTCCTTCGCGATGCTCGGCCTGTCACTTCCAAGCTTCGTCACCGGGACGGTGCTCGTCCTGGTCTTCGGCCTGAAACTGCGCTGGATTCCGCAATCCAGTTTCGTGGCCTGGAGCGCCGACCCGATCGCCCACATGAAGCTGCTGATCCTTCCCGGGCTAACCCTCGGCTTCGCCAATGCGGCCGTCATCCTCCGCATGACCCGCTCGTCGATGCTGGAGGTGCTCCGGCAAGACTATGTCCGCACCGCAAGGGCGAAAGGCCTCTCGGAGAAGCGGGTAATTGCGGCGCATACGCTCCGCAACGCGATCAACCCCGTTATCAGCATCGTCGGTCTCGAGATCGCGACGTTGCTCGGAGGCATGGTCATCGTCGAGCAGATCTTCAACTGGCCGGGGCTGAGCTCGCTGCTGATGTCGGGCGTGCTGTCTCGGGACTATCCGGTCGTCCAGGGGGTGGTCCTGGTTATCGCCGTCCTCACCATCGTGATCAATGTGGTCGTCGACATCCTCTACGCCGTGCTCGACCCACGCATTCGCCTGTCGTAGGAGACATCATGGATACGACTGCCAACGCAACCGGACCCGTGACCGATCCCACGACTGCGGAGACAGGGCTGGTAACCCGGAAGGCCGCTCCGGGGAGGGCCGGCCGTTGGAATGTCCTGAAGAACGGGCGCGTCGCCTTCCCCCTGAGTGTGCTGATCATCCTTGCACTGGTCACGATCGCGGCGCCGCTGGTGGCGCCCTACAGCCCAACGCAGCTTCTCGGAGCGCCCCTCCAGGAGCCGGGTCGTAGTCACTGGCTTGGCACAGATGACTTTGGAAGGGACGTCCTCAGCCGGCTGATCTACGCCGGACGGGTCTCGCTCGGCGTCGCGGCAGGGTCCGTCGCCCTGGCGACGATCGCCGGGGTGACGCTCGGACTGATCGCCGGATTCGCCCGCGGCATGCTGGACATGATCATCATGCGCGCGATGGACATCCTGCTCAGCTTCCCGACAATCGTGCTCGCTATCGCCATGGTGGCGTTCCTGGGGCCGAGCATCCGCAACCTGATCATCATCATCGGCGTCATCTACACCCCTCGCTTCGTGCGCATCGTCTACGGATCGACGCTGCAGGTCAGCGAAGCTGAGTATGTGCAGGCATCCCGGGTCATCGGATCGAGCGACGCTCGCATCCTGAGAACCGCGATCCTGCCAAACGTGATGGCCCCAATCCTCGTCCAGGTCTCGCTCAGCCTCGGGCTGGCCATCCTGGTTGAGAGCGGCCTGTCGTTCCTCGGTCTCGGCGCCCAGCCGCCGACGCCGACCTGGGGGAACATGATCTCCAACGCCAGGCCCTTCATGGAGATGTTCCCGCATCTCCTCATCTCCCCGTCGGTCGTGATCGGCATGACCATCCTGATGCTCAACACCCTCGGTGACGGGCTACGGGATGCGCTCGATCCAAGGCTCAAGGGCAGCAGATAGCGACGAATCGATTCTTTGGAACACCTACAGGAAAGGCAAGCGATTCATGGCGTTTCGTACGAAGGAACTTGGACGGCTGAGCTTCTCGGAGGTGGCGGAGGTCGCAAAGACCAACCCGGTACTGCTGATCCCGATGGGAACCGTCGAGCAACACGGCCCCCATATGCCAGTCAACGCGGACAACATGGTGGCCGAGTTCGTCGCAACGCGCGCCGCAAAAGAGACCAATGCGTTTGTCGCCCCAGGACTCAACTACGGATGCTCGGACATCTTCCGAAATTTCTCCGGCACGATCTCGGTCCGGCAGGACACGCTCGCGCAAATGCTCGAGGAGGTCGTCGAAGGGTACATCAGCCATGGTTTCCGGCGGATCATCTTCGTCAACAACCATGGCGGCAACGAGCTCGTCGTCGAACGGATCGCGAGGATCATGCGCAAGCGTCACGGCATCCTCGTCGGCAGCGTCTATCCATGGTCGCTCGGCTACGCGCTGATGCGCGACCAGTATGAGGACCCCGCCAAGGCGTACGGGCACGGCGGGGAGCCAGAAACGTCAGCCATGCTCGCCATGTTCCCGGAAGATGTGACGTGGGACCGCATCGAGACCGGCACATTCCAGTCGTTCCAGGGCTGGGAGCCAACAGGGTATTCCAAGGTCAAGGTCGAAGGGCAGCCGGTACCGGGCACGATCTACTTTGAGAGCGACGACGTCGCCCCAAACGGCGTAACCGGTGACGGCACCAACGGCACCAAGGAAATCGGTGAGGTCTGGATCGAACGTGTTGTCGGCTTCGCGATTGCCTTCATCAACCAGTTCGACGAGCGCACGAAGAACGCCGCATGGGCAACGGCCGACTAACGTCGGTCGCCTCCAACAAGAGGGAAGAAGGGGGATGGACACGGGACAGGCCTACGGCACCCTGGTCACGTCCAAAAGCGGATCGCTCGTTGGCTGGACGAGCGATCCGCTTTCGTGTGTCGCTGGAAGGAGATTGACGAATGCTCGTATCCGACGGTGAGAAACGGTTGGAGGATTTCTCCAACTCGGCCTGGTCCCGGACCGTGACCGAGGTCGTTCCGGACAAGATCTTCCATGTCATGGGGTACGGCCACAGTAACGCCGGGTTCATCATCGGCGACGAATCGGTCATTCTCATCGATACGCTGGATACAGACGTCCGTGGCACGGCGCTGCGGGGCCTTATCGCCGGGATCACCAACAAGCCGGTAAAGACCATCATCTTCACGCACGGTCATCCCGATCACCGCGGTGGCGCCAGCGCCTTCGCGGATTTCGAGCCGGAGATCATCGCGCTCGCGCCAGTCCGGCCCATGCTTCCGCGAACGGAGCGGACTACGAATGTCCTGGAACGCCGTGCCGCTCGACAGTTCGGCTACGGGCTCACGGATGAGGAGGCCATCTCGCAGGGAATCGGCATGCGTGAAGGATTCACCGTTGGAGAAGGCCAACGCGGTCCGCTGCCACCGACCACCGTCTATGCGGAGGACGAGGTCCATCGAGAGATTGACGGCGTTCACCTGACGATCTGCGCCGCGCCCGGCGAAACCGAGGACCAGATGTTCATCTGGCTCGACGAGCACAAGGTGTTGTTCTGCGCCGACAACTACTTTGGCACGTGGCCGAACCTGTATGCGATTCGTGGCGGGCAGTATCGCGATGTCGCGACATGGATCGAGTCGCTCGACAGGATGCTCCGATATCCCGCGACTGCGCTGTTGCCTGGACACACACGCCCCATCCTGGGGAGGGAAGCGGTAACCGACGCGCTCCAGACGTTCCGCGACGCGCTCGACTATGTCCTGTCCGAAACGCTGGCCTGCATCGACAAAGGCATGGAACTGGAAGAGACGGTCGCCACGGTCAAACTGCCGGACGCCTATCGTGATTCGCCCTACCTGCAGGAGCACTATGGCACTGTCGCATGGTCGGTCCGAAGCATCTACACGGGGTATATCGGATGGTTTGATGGGAATCCGACCCACCTGAATCCCCTCCCACCGCGGGAGCGGGCGACGAGAACCGTGGCCCTCATGGGCGGGAAAGATGCCGTCGCGAAGGCCGTTTCCGAAGCACTTGCGTCCGGAGAGACGCAATGGGCACTCGAGCTGGCCGACTTGATCCTCACACTCGAGCCTGACAATGTCGACATGCGACGCGCCAAGGCTCGTGGATTGACTGAATTAGGTCGGCAGGAAACCAGTGCCAATGGCCGGCACTATTACCTTGCGTACGCAAAAGAGCTGCTCGAGACAGCGCAGGATTGACCCCGGACCCGTGGTGGGCAAGGGTCTCTCCATGCGTTTCGATGGTCCAGCTCCACCCCAGCGCTAACGAAAAAAC
>DATGPC010000017.1:0-3724 GCA_035305265.1 Thermomicrobiales bacterium
ACCGCCTGGATACTGCTGTCCTGTTCCGGATTGCCGCCCTCCCCTTCCAGCTCCGGCACGCCAGCGGTGACGGCGGCGAGCGCGGCGAGATGCGCTCCGGCTGAGTGTCCCCAGATGCCAACGCGGGCCGGATCGATGCCATAGGCGTCGGCATTGGCGCGAACCCAACGGATCGCTGCCTTCACATCATGGATCTGGGCCGGGAAGATCGCCTCGCTGGTGAAGCGGTAACTGACCGAAACGGTCACGAACCCCGACTCCGCCAGGATCCGGTTCGGGTTCCAGGACCGTTCGCCGCCTGCCCAGCCACCACCGTGGACATAGACCACCGCCGGCCGATTGGGCGACACATCGGGTGCCAGGAGATCGAGCTCCAGTGCCCGCTGGCCTCCGGTGCCATATTCGATACCCAATTCCTCGCGCATGCACATTGTCCCTTCATGCGTATTCCTGCTTATCGATGTAATCAACCCGTTTTCGCGCAAGTCTCAGTATATTTCGATTCCGAAGCAGTCCGACCCGAAAGCGTTATGTCGCACTTCGACATTGTTCGCGTACCGGACGTAATCCTTGACAAAGCCAACCCTCGTGCCTATCTTTTAGCCACGTCTTGAATGCAATAGGCAATCGCGCAGCGTCGTACCGTGCTACCCGGGTCCCAGACGTCTCACCGCACCCTTTTTCGCCATCCGGCGACGGGTTCGAGTGGACGTCGCGCGGGGTTCCTGCGGAGTGCCGTATTGCAGGCCAAGAAGGATCGTCGCGGGACGGGCGTCCGTTCCGGGAGCTAACGCGGAGAAGGAGCTGAGACTGTGGATCACGATCAAGTTTCGCGTATCGACAAGTTGTTCCGGGAAGTCGCGGAGAAGGGTCTGTCACGCCGTCAGATGGTCCAGCGCGCGGCCGCGCTTGGCATCTCGATGCCCGCGCTGAGCGTTGCGTTCGTGCAGCAATCGCAGCGCGCCATGGCGCAGGGGGCGGAGAATCCGCTCGGCGTCGATCCGACCGCACCGCTCGACGTGGTCATCTTCAAGGGTGGTTACAGCGACGAGTACGCGATCAACGTGAACGACACCCTGTACAGCCAGCTCTATCCCGAGGCCGAGATCACCTATACCGGCACGCAGCGACTCCAGGAGCAGTACCAGGCCCGTTTCGTGGACGGGAACCCGCCTGATGTCATGGACAATTCCGGCGCGGGGAACTTCAACAACACCACGCTGGTCAATGAGGGCCAGCTCGCCGACCTCGCCCCGCTCATGGAAGCCGAGGCCTACGGCCAGCCGGGCGTGGCGTTCAAGGACTCGCTGATCCCCGGCACGCAGGACACGGGTATCTACGACGGCAAGCAATACGTCCTCAACTACGTCTATTCCATCAACGGCATCTGGTACAACCAGGCGCTCTTCGACGAGCACGGCTGGGAATACCCGACGACATGGGAAGACATGCTTGCTCTCTGCCAGGAGATCAAGGACGCCGGGATCGCGCCGTGGACGTACCAGGGCCAGTACCCGCAGTACATCCGCAGCCCCTTCGACCAGATGGTCTGGAAGGCCGGTGGGTGGGACGCGATGCTGAAGCTGGACAACCTCGCCGAGGATGCCTGGACGCAGGACGTCGTGAAGGAAGCGCTGGCCGCCTGGAAGCAGCTCTATGACGACGGCTTCATCATGGAGGGAACGGAGGCGCTGAGCCACACCGAATCCCAGGCCGCATGGCTGCAGGGCCAGGCGGCATTCATCCCGTGCGGCACCTGGCTGGCGAACGAGATGAAGGACGTCACGCCGGAAGACTTCATGATGACCGTGCAGGCGACCCCGTCGCTCTCCGCGAACGACGCGCTGCCGCAGTCGGCCGTCCAGGCTGGCGCGGGCGAGACGTTCATCGTCCCGGCAAACGGCGCCAACGTCGCCGGCGGCATGGAGTGGCTCCGCCTGCTCTTCTCGCAGGAAGCCGCCGCCTTCTTCGCCGAGAACGTCCAGTCGATGACGGTCGTCGCCGGCGTCGGCGAGGACCAGGACTTCGGCTCCGCCTTCAACTCCGCCCTGGAGGTGATGAACGCGGCGGGCACCGACACCTTCGTCGGCTCCCGGTACCCGGGGTGGTACTCGGACCTCGATGAGGAGACGCGGTACCAGTTCGGCCTGCTGATGACTGGCCAGACCAGCGTCGACGACATGGCCAACACGCTGCAGGACCTGGTGAACCAGATTCGCGAGGATGACTCGATTCCGAAGTTCACCCGCGAAGCGCCTGAGGCGACCCCCGCGAGCTAACGCGGACGACAGAGCCCCGCGTTCGACGCGGGGCTCTGTTCCTCCCGAACACACTGACCCAGCGGCGACGGGCGTCGCCCGGCTACTTCACGCGTTCATCGCGTTTCGGCAGGCTTAACCCGTGAACCATCACAAATATCGACTTGTCATCCCGTTCCTGCTCCCGGCCCTGATCCTTTATGGCGTGTTCGTGCTGTTCCCCTACGGGCGCGCGATCTACATCTCGCTCACCAGCTGGCGCGGTGTTTCCGCCAACATGCCCTTTGTCGGGATGGACAACTACACGCGGCTCCTGAACGAAACACGCTTCATGGAAGCGCTGTCACGCAATGGGCAACTCCTGATCGTGCTCCCGATCGTGACGATCGGCATCGCGCTGACATTTGCTGCCTTGTTCACCCAGGGTGGCGCCGGTATCCGGGGATCGGGATTCTATCGGGTTGTCTTTTTCTTCCCGCAGGTGATCTCCGCCGTTATCGTCGGCATGCTCTTCACCTATGTCTACAACCCGACCTACGGCCTGCTGAATGCCTTTCTCGACCTGATCGGCCTGGACACGCTCACACGGGCGTGGCTGGGCAACGCATCGACCGTCCTCTGGGCCATTGCCGCTGTGGCGATCTGGTCCAGCGTCGGGTTCTATATGGTCATCTTCATGGCCAGCATGCAGTCGATTCCTACGTCGTTCTACGAGGCGGCGGTTCTGGACGGCGCGACACGCTGGCGCCAGTTCCGCGATATCACGCTGCCACTGATGTGGGAGACGATCCGGACAGCGCTGATCTATATCGCCATCGCCGCGCTGGACTTCTTCACGCTGGTGCAGGTGATGACCGGCGGCGGCTCGTCGGCATCCGCCCGGAAGGCCGAAGTGGCGGCGATCTACATGTACAACGAGGCCTTTGGCCAGAGTCGCTGGGGATCGGCATCCGCCGTCGGCGTGATCCTCCTCATCCTGACCCTGCTGCTGTCGGTGATCGTCATGCGCGCGACGCGGCGCGAAACGTACGAGTTCTAGGCGTGATCCCCATGCCGATGTCGAAACAGGACTTCCAACCATGAGTACGTCAATGGCTCCGGCTCCCCCGATCGACGAGCCGAACCCGGAAAACACCCCCCAGGGCGCGACAGCGGCGAATCTCGATGTCGCCGGCGCATCCCGATCCGAACGCGTGATGGGACTGCTCGCGCAGATACCGCTCCTGATCTGGGCGATCATGGTGATCTTCCCGTTCCTGTGGATGATCATGACCTCGCTGAAGACCAACCAGGAGATCCTGTTCAGCCCGTGGAGCTTCCCGGAGGTCTTGCAGTGGGAGAACTTCTCCAACGCATGGAATGAGGCCCGGATCGGGCGCTACGTCCTGAACAGCGTGATCGTGATCTCCATGTCGCTGACCGGGACGCTGCTGGTCTCCGCGATGGCGGCCTACGTCATCTCGCGC
>DATGPC010000018.1:0-8300 GCA_035305265.1 Thermomicrobiales bacterium
GCGATGAGCCGGGCGGTCGTGCTCTTCCCCGAGCCGGACTCGCCGACGAGCGTCACGATCTGCCGGCGCGGGATGTGAAAGGTCACATCCTCGACCGCGTGGACCTTTCGCTTGTCGCCAATGCCGCCGATAGGGAAATGCTTCGTCAGGTTGCGGATATCCATGACGAGGTCTTGCTTCGGTGGTGCCTCGATCACGAGACGCTCCTTTCGGATTCATGGCCCTGACGCGCGATCGCCTGCGGATGGGGTTCGAGGTCTGACGGCTCGACCCGATGCGGCCGCGACACCTCGTACAGATGGCACCGCACCTGGTGCCCGGGCGAATGCTCACCGAGCTGTGGTCGCACCCGGTCGCACATCAGCATGCGCTTCGGGCAGCGCGGGTGGAATCGGCATCCGGACGGCGGAGAGATAAGGTCCGGTGGCGATCCGGGGATCCCCTCGAGCTTCCGGCGCGGCCCGGTCAGTGCCGGGAACGAGCCCATCAACCCTTCCGTGTACGGATGAAGCGGCGTCTCGAACAGCTCGCGCGAGTTCGACATCTCGATGATCTGGCCCGCGTACATGATCGCGATGCGATCGGAGATCTCGACCAGCAGCGACATGTCGTGGGTGATGAAGATGATGGAGAAACCGAACCGCTCCTTGAGCTCGCCGATCTTGGCAAGGATCTCCCGCTGCACCACCACATCGAGCGCGGTGGTTGGCTCGTCCATGATCATCAGGGGCGGCTGGAGCGCGAGCGCGATCGCGATGACGGCACGCTGGCGCATTCCT
Source organism: Thermomicrobiales bacterium (assembly GCA_035305265.1). Lineage (GTDB taxonomy): Bacteria > Chloroflexota > Chloroflexia > Thermomicrobiales > UBA6265 > UBA6265. Next base: position 780 of record DATGPC010000018.1, read on the forward strand.
CCGGAAAGCTGGTGCGGATAGCTATCGATCCGGTCGCGCTCGATGCCGACGATCTCCAGCAGCTCGGCGGCCATCTCCCGCCCCTCGGTGTTCGAGACTTTCTTGTGTGCCTGGATCCCATCGATGATCTGGTCGCCAATCGTCGCGACCGGGTTCAGCGAGTTCATGGCGCTCTGGAAGACCATCGAGACGCCGTCCCAGCGGAACTTCCGCAGCTCGCGATCATTCATCTGGAGCACATCCCGGCCCTCGAAGATGATCTCCCCGCCGGTGATGATCGCCGGGGGTTGCAGGATCCGCATGATGGCCTGGGCCACCGTCGATTTCCCGCATCCCGATTCCCCGGCAAGCCCGATGACCTCTCCCCGATGGATCGTGAAGGAGACGCCATCGACGGCCCGGACCGAGCCGCGTCCGGCAAGGTATTCCACCTTCAGGTTCTCGATCCGGAGGAGGACGTCACTCCCGGGCGCGGCGTTACTCGCCGGTGTGGTCTGTCCCTTTGTCGTCGTCATCTCACTTCTCCGAATCGTGGATCACCGGTGTCGCGCGGGACGCCCGGATCTTGCGCGGCTGGCCCTTGAGAATCTCCGCCGTCTGGCGCTGGGATCTGAGCCTGGGGTTGGTCACTTCATCGATCGCGTAGTTGATCATCGAGAACCCGAAGGCCACCAGGGCGATCGACAGGCCGGACGGAATCAGGGTCCACCAGGCACCGAGCAGCAACGCGCCGTTGTTCTGCGCCCAGTAGAGATTGGTTCCCCAGCTGATGTTGCTGGAGTTCCCGAGGCCGAGGAATTCGAGCCCGGCCTGGGCGCCGATGGCGTAGTTCACTGCGCCGAGGAAGCCAGCGACCACGATCGACATCATGTTCGGCAGGATCTCACGCAAGATGATGCGCGCCTTGCTCTCGCCAGCGACGACAGCCGAGGCCACGAAGTCCTTCTCACGAAGACTCAGCGTTTGCGACCGGTAAACGCGCGCGCCCCACGCCCAGCCGGTTACGGCGAGCACGAAGACGATCGACCAGAAGCCGGCCGGCAGGAACGCCGCAAGCACGATGAGCAGCGGAAGACCGGGGATGATCAGGACCACGTTCGTGATGGTGGTCAGGATGTCGTCGACCTTCCCCCGGAAGTAGCCAGCGGACATGCCGACGATAATCGCCACGAGCGTGACGATGACGCCGACGATGAGGCCGGTTGCCAGCGACAGGCGCGCGCCGACGATCGTCTGGGAGAACACATCCTTGCCGGAGCCGTCCGTGCCGAACCAGAACTCCGAGGACGGGGCCTCATGCCGGCGTCCAACGATCTCGGTCGGGTCGTACGGAGCGACCCATGGGCCAATGATGGCCATCGTCAGGAAGAAGACGATGATACCGGCACCGAGCGACGCTTTCCGGTTCTGCCGGAGCAGGCCGAGAAACCCGGACGCGCGCTTTGCCTTGCGAACCGGGGTTGCCGGCTCCGGATCCTGGAATGCCTGCCCGGACAACGCGTCGTTGTCGGCCAAGGCGGTTGAGTTCGCAGTCTGGATATTCGATCCCATGGTCCCTCTCCCCTAGGCCTGGCGGATGCGCGGATCGAGCCGGGCATACAACAGGTCAACAATGAGGTTCGCGAGGAGCACAGCCAGGGTGATCATCAGGAATAACCCCTGCATCAGCGGATAATCGATATTGCGGACGGAATTGATCAGCAGGTACCCCATACCCGGATAGGCGAAGATCATCTCGGTGAAGAGTGACCCGCTGAGCAGGAAACCGAGGCTCATGCCGAACGACGTCAGCACCGGCAGCAGCGCGTTCCTCGCCCCGTACCGGAACATGACGCGGCGGCTGTCCAGCCCCTTGGCCTCCGCCATGGTGACGTAGTCCTCCGACAACACGGCAATCATGGTGTTGCGCATGCCGAGCAGGTGGCCACCGATCGAAACGATCACGATCGAGAGGACTGGAAGGACCATGTGCAGGAGCACGCTCGAGATGAAGGCCCATGAAAATTCGGGCGAAAGATCCGTGTTGTAGGCGTGTCGAGCCGGGAACCAGCTCAGGTTGAAGGCAAAGGCAAACAGGATGAGCGGCGCGATCCAGAAATATGGAAGCGATCCGAGGAACACGAAGACGGGCGGCGTCACGTTGTCCATCCAGGAGCCGCGCTTCCAGGCGCCGATCACGCCGAGCAGACTACCGATGCCGAACCCCACCAACAGGGCCGCGCCCATCAGGAGCACGGTCCAGATGAATCCGGTCCCGATCACCTGCGTCACCGACGCCGGGAACCACGAGGTCGAAACGCCCAGCTCGCCGCGCGCAAGGTTCTTCAGGTAATCGAAATACTGGACGATGAGCGGGTCGTTCGAGACGCCGTACGCCTTCATCATCGCCTCGATCGCCTCGGGGCGGACATCGCCCTGGCCCCGAAGCTTCGCCAGCAACGCGGTGCCGGGGTCTCCAGGCATCATGCGGGGCAAGAAGAAATTGAATGTGATCGATGCCCACGCTGCGATCAGGTAGAAGAAGAGTCGTCGAACTATATATGACACGGCGCTTCCGTTTCCGAGATCGACCCATCGGGTAGAACGGGGAGCGCCATGCAGGCGCTCCCCTCGACATTGCTACGCTGCCGGCGACGCGCTCGGCGATGCCTGGTAGGACTCTGCCTCCATCGGCACGTTGCCCTCGCCTTCCGGCGCGGACACGCTCCAGCCATCCGGCTGCTCGCCCGCCGGGTAGACGGTGGTCAGGATGATCGCCAGCTCCTGCTCCCACGGCGAGAGCTCCGAGTAGGGATCGTCCTCGTTCGGGAAGCCCTCGAACCGCATGGTGTTGTACTCACCCCATGCCGGCCCCGGGAAGAGCGGCGCGCACGGCGCAAGCTCGGCGAATCGCTTCTGCATCTCGACGAAGAGCGCGTTCTGCTCCTCGACGTCTGGCGTCGCAACCACCTCACCGATCAGCCGGTCGATCTCGTCGTCCTTGAACCGGATCCAGTTCTCGCCCGCGCGGTTGTCACCGATCGGGTAGTAGCTCTCGCTGGACATGAGCGCCCGGAAGTGGTTCAGCGGCGTCGGGCCCTGGAAGCCCCAGCCGATGGTCATCGTGAAGTTGCCCTCGTTCAGGCGCTCCAGCCACGGCGTGTAGTCGTATGGCGTCAGGACCGCCTCGATGCCAACCTCGCGGAGATGACCGGCCATCAGCTCGCAGGACTGGACCCAGTCGGACCAGCCGGAGACGACGTTCAGCTCGAAGGACAGCGGGTTGCCGTCGGGGCCAACGCGCCAGTCACCGTCCCACTCCAGACCGGCCTCGTCGAGCAGGCGGTTTGCCTCTTCGACGTTGTAGTCGGTCCAGCCGGCGCTCGCGGCCTCCGCGTCCTTGATGCTCTCGAAGGCGTCGGAGAGGCCGGTGGTGTCCGCCGGATGGGTGTAGCCGTACATGGCGATGTCGCAGATCTGCTCGCGGTCGATCGCCATGCTGACCGCCTTGCGGACGTTCGGGTCATCGAACGGGGCGACCTCCGTGTTCATGTAGAGGGCCACGGTCGCGCCCGTTGAAGGGAAGAAGTACCCGAAGTGCTCCGGATCCTTGGCGACGTAGACGGCCTCGATGTCCGGGATGAAGTTTCCACCCCAGTCGATCTCGCCATTGAGCCACGCGAGATGGATGGAGTCGTTGCTCGGGAAGGCCGGCATGCGAAGGCCAGCGATGTACGGGCGGCCTTCCTGCCAGTAGTTCGGGTTGGCCTTGAGCTCGTAGATCTGGGACTCGAAGCGATCCAGCATCCACGGGCCGGTGCCGACCGGCTCTTCGTTCGCGAAGGTGACCGGATCCTCGACGTCCTTCCAGATGTGCTCCGGAACGATGACCTGGCCACCGACCTCGTAGACCGAGATGGTGTTCACCGTGTGATACAGGAACTGCACGGTGTAGTCGTCGACCTTGACGATGTCGTCGACGTAGCGGAGTGCAGTGCGGGCGCCGTTACCGGCGAGCGACTCGTTCCCCTGTACCAGCTTCCAGGTAAAGACGACGTCATCGGCAGTGAAGTCCTCACCGTCGTTCCACTGGACGCCCTCGCGGAGCTTCACGGTCAGGACAGTGTTGTCCTCATTGAAGCCCCAGCTGGTCGCCAGCCACGGCTGCGGCTCGTTCTTGATCGTGTTGAACACGAAGAGCTGCTCGTAGATGCCGAACTGGGCCAGCCAGCGAACCGAGCCACCGGCGGGGCCGAGAGGATTGAAGTTCTGGATGTAGGTCGCCTGCTGCTCGTTGTTGCAGGTCAGGTAGCCCTTCTCGTTCGCCTGCATCGCCACGGCGTTGCGGGCGAACAGTGTCGCCGAGCCGGTGGTCATGGCAAGCGAGGCAACGGACGCGCCGGCACCGAGCGCAGCGAAACGCTTGAAGACGTCGCGCCGCGAAATGCGTCCCTCCTCGAACTCTCGAATGATTGGGGCTACCCTGGACTCTTTGACCATCATGGACTCCTTGAGCTTCATGCTCGTCTGGCCGCGACAGCGACCCCGTTCCGTGGACTACGACGTACCTGGAATCTGCGGTTCCCCGGTCAGCCCGGAGCGACTGCCCCCTCCTTTCTCCCGTCGCCATCGCCCGGCGGGGCGATTGACGGGTCACATCCACAGGTATGGCGAATGGAAAGCGTGGTATCGAGCCAGCGCTGCACGGGAGGCTGCGCCCGGCCGTTGATGAGCTGCACCAGCACGTCGATCGCGGCTCTGCCGAGCGCGTCGACGGGTTGTTTGACCGACGTCAGGCCGAGTCGTTCGTTGCGGGCTGCGTTGATATCGTCGAAACCAATGACCGCGAGGTCCTCCGGGACACTCATCCCGATAGACTCCGCGGCGTCGATCACGCTGATGGCGATGGTGTCGCTGGCGGCAAGGATGCAATCAGGACGGTGGTCTCCGCGCAGCATGTCGAGCGCGGCATCATGGGCACCGGGACGCCAGAAGTCCACATTTGTCCTCTGCGTCGCGTGGAGATCGATGCCGGCTTCCTCCAGCGCGTCTTCGAACCCGTGTCGTCTGTCCAGCGCGGAGACGATCGTTTCTTCGCCATTGATCATGGCCGGACGGCGGCAGCCATGTTCCAACAAGTGGCGCATGGCGAGCCGGGTGCCCTGGCGGTTGGTAACGTCGACGAAGTTGCGATCGGACTCGACCGCGCGCCCGATCAGGACGTAGGGGAACCCCATTGACTGGAGCTTCGGGGTCAGGGCGTCGGATTGGAGGCTGTTGGTGATGACGAGCCCTTCGATGGTACGCGGCCGGATGAACCGGCTGATCAAGGTGGTGACGGCCTCTTCATCCTCGACCGAGTCCATCAGCACCATGACGCTGAACCCGGTATCCCGGGCCGCGTCCAGGCAAGACTGCACGAGCGGCGGGAACCAGGGGTCGGCGTAGACCTCGGCGAAGCTTGGCGGAACGACAAGCCCGATCACGCCGGATCGCCGGGACGCAAGGGCGCGGGCGGCGGCATTCGGCTGGTACCCGACCTGGGCAATGGTTTCCTGGACCCGGCGTCGGACGCTCTCCCGCACACGCGGGTCGTCATTCACGACGCGCGAAACAGTGGATCGTGAGACCCCTGCCAGCTTCGCGATGTCGTTGAGCGTCATCGACCTGTCGTCACGCATCGTGCGATCCCAGCCGGCACGCCGAATGCACGGCGGCCGTGTAGACAAAAACCAGTCGTCCTGCTTATCGGTTTGAGTGGGAGCGCTCCCACGGGTGTGCCTGAATACTATATCCACGTCAACGAAATGTAAAGGGGTTGGTGGGAGCGTTCCCACGAACGTCCCAAACGCAAGGGTGGTATGGTGGAGTTATCAGAAAATGGAGGTGCGTGTGAGAGAGAACCTTTCGTCGGATCTTGCCTGGCGCGCCGTGGCCGCGATCGCAAGCGTCGCCGGGATCGCGTTGCTCCCGGTTTTCCGGAGGCAAATGGAGGATGACCGGCTCGGCATCTGGATCGCCTTCGCCTTGCCATTCGCACTCGGCCTGGTGGCAATGACGGCCCGGATGGAGACTCGCACCCGCATCCTCGCGTTGTGGCTGGCGTCACTGCTGGCCGGCTTTGTCGTGATGATCTCTCTTTGGACCGGGTTTGGACTGGTCGCGATCGCGATCATCGTCACGCACCTGGTCTCGGCCTGGGGCCTGAACGAGGCGAGCGCAAAACCCGACACCTATGAGCGTCGGAGCTAGCGGGGACGGCCCGTCACCTGCTCCATCGATGCGGCCGGTGATCCTGGCCAGCCTCTGGGGCTATCTGGTCCTCTTTGTCGCGTGGAAACTTGCGAGGGATCCGATCCTGTCGAACTACCTCCAACTGGGAGTACCGTTCACGATCCCGCTGCTTGGCGCCACCAGCGCATCGACGCTCGTCCGGCTGGTTTCGCTCTGGGCGGCGGCGGGCGGCACCGCGATGGTGACCTTCCTGTTGTTGTTCAGCGGACTCTGGCTCCTCGTGCTGCCGATCCTCATCGTGTACCTATGGTCGGCGTGGCGATTGAACCGGTGGCGCCGGGCAACCAGCATGGGATGAAACGGAAAAACCCGGCCACGAGGGCCGGGTCTTCCCTTCGAGTTGCTATTTTGAAGCCGAACTAGTTCGCGTTGAGATACTTCATCGCGGCGGCGGCCATTGTCGCCATGCCGTTGACGAAACCTTCTTCCTCGACATCGAACTTCGGGTGATGGTGGCCCCAGACGATGCCGCGCTCCTCGTTGCGCGTACCGCAGCGGAAGAAGCAGCTCGGCACCTCGAGCGAGAAGTATGAGAAGTCTTCACCGCCCATGCCCAGCTCGCTCTCGATGACCTGATCCTCGCCGCAGGTCTCCACCGCCGCCTCGCGGACAATGTCGGCCATCGTCTCGTCGTTCTGGACGCTCGGGTATCCGAGGATGTAATCGATCTTCACCTCGGCGCCGAGCGCCTTCGCCACGCCCTCGACCACTTCCGGCAGGCGCTTCGCGATGCGCTCGCGCGTCTCCTGCGAGATGGTGCGAACGGTTCCGCGCAGCTCCGCCGTGTCCGGGATGACGTTGAACGCCTCTCCCGCGAGGATGGCCGTCGTGGAGATTACGGCGGAATCCATCGGATCGGTCTCGCGCGAGACCAGCGTCTGCAACGCAAGGACGATCTGCGATGCGATCACGACCGGATCAACCGCGCTCTGCGGCCGCGCGGCGTGACCGCCCTTGCCCTGCACCGTGATCCGGAAGCGGTCCGATCCGGCGGAGCCAGGTCCCTTGCGGACACCGATCTGCCCGGCAGGCATATCCGAGGCGACGTGGAGGCCGAGGCTGGCGTCGACTTTCGGGTCCTCGAGCGCGCCATCGCGGATCATCGCAATCGCGCCTCCAGGCGGGACCTCCTCGGCCGGCTGGAAGAGGACCTTGACCGCGCCCTTGAACTCGTCGCGGCGGTCCATGAGGATGCGGGCAACGCCGAGCAGCATGGCCGTGTGGGCATCATGGCCGCAGGCGTGCATC
>DATGPC010000019.1:0-18323 GCA_035305265.1 Thermomicrobiales bacterium
CTGCATCGCGTCAGGAGTCCAGACATGCGCCGGATCATGCTCCCGCTCGCCGTGTTGCTCGCGCTCATCGGGTCTCCCCTGCTCCTCGCCGCGCAAGACGCCTCGCCCAGCGCCACTACATGCGAGGCACCCGACCTTCCACCGGGGACTCCGACACCGATGAAAGACCTGATGTCGGAGGCAACACCTGCCGACGACATGGCCGGCATGGACATGGCCTCGCCGGCCGCCGACGCACCTCCGGGTGAGACGCTCGAAATACCGTCTGGCCCCATCAGCGGAGAGCCGGCCGACGAGGAAACCACGGCCCGGGTGACCGCCGCGGTCGCGAACCTCGTTGCCTGCCTAGATGCGGGCGATGGACTGGGCTTCGCCGCCCTCGTCACCCCTGCTTACCTGCAATCCTCGTTCGGCATCACCAACCCCTACGACATGGTCTACGTGATGGAAGGCTTCCCGGGCATTTCACTGATCTCGGTGGAGAACGTCCTCGTGCATAGCGACGGACGCGTCTCCGGAGAGGTCATGAACCAGTTCGGCGAGGCACAGGTGGATCGATTCCAGGCTCTCTTCGTCGATGAAGACGGCCAACTCTTGCTCGACGAGGAGATCCTGCTCCCGATCGAGAACGCGGACGTCACCATCGAGGTCAGCCTCGTCGACTTCGCTTTCGAGATGAGCGAGAACACGGTTCCCGCCGACGCGATGGTTGCGTTCAACGTCAGCAACGACGGTGATTATGACCACGAATTCTTCGTCATGCGGCTGCCCGAGGGCGTAACCGTCGAAGAGGCGCTCGAAGCCCCGGAGCCGCCGGAAGGCGTCGAGCTCTTCGGTGGTGTGTACGCCGAACCGGGCCAGACCGCATCCTTCGCGCTGAACGGCCTGGCACCGGGTACCTACACGGTCGTCTGCTTCATCGACGACCCGGACGGCGTCCCGCACGTCATGCGCGGCATGGTCGCGGAGCTGATCGTCGAGTAAAGCGACAGAGAAGCGGCCGGGGCGTGTTTGCCCCGGCTGCTTCATATACGCGATCGTTTCCGTAACGCCGGAGACAAGCCTCGACGGTACGGAAAAGACAGGCGGCTTTACGAGTACGCCGGCAGGAAGTCGCTATGCGCTTCGATCAGGTCATCGACCATCGAGACGATCTCGTCCAGCGAGAGCTCCGCCGCCGTGTGCGGATCGAGCATCGCCGCATGGTAGATGTGCTCGCGCTTCTTCGTCAGCGCGGCCTCGACCGTCAGCCGCTGCACGTTGATGTTCGTCTGCATCAATGAGGAGAGCTGCGGCGGCAGCTTGCCGATGTACGTCGGCTGGACCCCGTTCCTGTCGACCAGGCACGGCACCTCGACCGCGCAGTCATGCGGGAGGTTCTCGATGACGCCGTTGTTCTTCACATTGCCGTAGACGACGCGCGGCTGGTCGGTCTCCATGCTGTGGATGATCAGCGTGCCGTACTCGCCGGAATGGCTCGAACCGCGCTCGGCCCGCTCGGCCATCATCTCCTTGCGCCAGGCCTCGGCCTCCTCCGGCTTGTCGATCGCCATCGCGGCCAGCCGCCGCTGCCACATGCCGCTCACCGCCGACGAACGCTTCGCGTAGTACTCGTCCATCGCGTTCGGATCGTCCGACAGCAATGCCTCGCGCATCTCGGACCAGTCGGCGATTTGGTCGACGCAGCGGGCCGGGTACTCGTTCAGCGGCACGCGGTAGTGGTCGATCAGGTCCTGCCGGCCATCCTTGATGAACCACGGCGTGTACTCGCTGAAATGCTCCGACGACTCGGTCACGAAGTAGCCGAACGCCTGCAGGATCCGGGCGCGGACCCGCTCGAAGGACGGGAACTTGTCCTCGGCGGCGAGTCGCTTCAGCTCCGGATAGAGGTCCTCGCCGTTGCGCTCGAACTTGAGGTAGAACGCCATGTGGTTGATACCGGCGCAGAGATAATCGATCTCGTTCGCCGGAACGCCCAGCACATGGGCCAGCTCGTGGGCGGTGCCGAACACGCTGTGGCAGAGCCCGACGTTGCGGACGTTCGTGCCCTCGTTCAGCGCCCACGTCAGGATCGCCATCGGGTTGGAGTAGTTCAGCAGCAGCGCGTCCGGGCAGAGCTCCTCCATATCCTTCGCGATGTCGAGCATGACCGGGATCGTGCGCAGGCCACGCATGATGCCACCGATGCCGAGCGTGTCGCCGATCGTCTGCCGCAGACCATACTTCTCGGGAATCTCGAAATCCCTGACGGTCGCCGGCTCGTACCCGCCGACCTGGATCATGTTGACGACGTAGTCGGCCCCCTTCAGCGCCTCGCGCCGGTCGGTCGTCGTGAGGATCTTCGGCTTCGCGCCGGCCTCGTTCGCGACGCGCAACGCCACGGTCTCGGAGTCCCGCAACCGGTCAGCGTCGATGTCCATGAGGTGAACGGTGCTGTCGTGAAGCTCGGGAAAGGTAAAAAGATCCCGCAACAGGTTGCGGGCGAAAACGGTGCTGCCTGCTCCAATGAAGACGATCTTGGCCATGGGGTCCTTCCAGACTGCCGGTAGGGAGAAATGTTCGTGCGCCGGGGAGGCCGGGCGAGACGCCCGGCCTCCCGCAATGTGTTCGGGAGCAGTTGCGTCCCTGGATTAGTACAGGGCGTTCACCTCGTCGTTCATGCCGGGGAAGACGTCCGCCGCCTGGGCGTCTCCGAGCGCCACGGACTGGAAGACCGGGGTGACGATCGCCACGAACTCCGACGCCTGGTCGACGATCGGGAAGAGGAACGTGCCGTCTTCCTCCTGCGCCTGGTCCAGGTACGGCGAAACGTCGAGGCCCTTCTCGTCCCACGCGGCCTGCGCAGCCTCGGCAGCCGACGGGATGGCCGGGAAGACCACGCCCCACGAGCCGATGATCTCCTGCGCCTCCGCGGAGCCGAGGTACTTCACCCACTCCCAGGCTTCTTCCTGGTGCTCGGAGCCGGTCCAGATCGAGTCGGCGAGACCGTTGAACATGCTCTTGCGGCCCTCGGGTCCCGACGGCAGGCGGCCGAAACCGAACTCGAAGTCGACGTTGTCGGCGATCCAGTTGATCAACCAGGAGCCAACCGGGATGATCGCCGCCGTCCGGGCCGCGAAAACGGCCTCCATGTTCATTGTCGAGACCTGGTCTTCCGGCACCGAGAAGCCATGGACGTTCTTCAGGTCCGCGAGGTACTGGATCGTCTTGATCACCCGCTCGTCGTCATAGTGGAACGGCGGCGTCCACGGCGCATCGATGAAGTTCCAGCCGAGGCTGGCGGCGAAGTGGCTCCATGCCGTCTGGCCATACGCATCGCCAAGCTCGTGTCCCCAGCCGTACTGGGTGACCTTGGACTTGTCGAAGCCCTCGTCAGCGCCGGTGTTGCCCGCCTCGTCCACGGTCAGCGCGGCGATCGTTTCGTGGAAGGTGCCGCCATCGTCCGGGTTCCAGGTCCACTCGTCGAAAATGGCGGGATCGATCCCGGCGGCGTCCAGCATCTCCTTGTTGTAGACAACCGCGATCGTGTCCCAGTCCTTCGGCAGGCCGTACCGGGCGCCGTCGCGGCTCCACAGCTCGGCCAGCTCGCCCTCGTACTGGTCAACGTCGACGCCGTCGCGCTCGACCAGCGGCTGGATATCGACCAGCTGTCCGCGTCCGGCAAGCTCCGGGTAGCGCGAGAGGTGGTTGGTGAAGACGTCCGGCACATCGCCCGACACCATGCCGGTCTGGAGCGCGGTCCAATAGTCGTCCCACACGAGCTGCTCGATCTGGATGGTGATGTTCGGGTTCGCCTCGGTGAACTTGTCCGCACACTCCTGATACGCCGGCTGCTGGTTCGTATCCCACAGGAAGTACCGGAGCGTAACCGCGTCCTGCGCCTTGATGATGTTCGGCACGGCGAAGGTTGCGGACGCGGCCGCGCCTGCCGCAGCGGCGGCGGTCGTGAACTGACGTCGGTTCATGCGATATCGGTTTGCCATGATGGGTTCACTCCTCATATCCGGGACGACACGTTCTGGGCAGGATGGTCCCTGCCAGGGACCCATATTCGAGCGAGATCGAGTGCCGATACCTCCTTTCCGCGCCTCCGCGAGGACGGTTCGATGCCTGGGACTACTTCACACCGGTGAACTGGATCGATGTCGCGATCCGGCGACCGAAGAAGACAAAGATCAGCATGATCGGCAGCGCCGCCAGGAGCGTCCCGGCCATCAGCCCGGGCCAGTCCGGAGAGCCGGCCGGCGTCTGCGAACGGAACACGCTCAGCGCGACCGTCAGGACGCGCACATCCTCGCCGCGGCCGACCAGGAACGGCCAGAGATACTCGTTCCACTCGGTGACGAAGACGATGATGCCGAGCGTGAGCAGCGGCCCCTGGCTCAAGGGGATGATGATCTTGCGGTAGACCTCGAAGAACCCGGCGCCGTCGAGATAGGCGGCCTCCTCCAGGTCCCGGTTGATCCCGAGGAAGAACTGGCGGAGGAAGAAGATCGCGAACGGGGTCATCAACACCTTCGGCGCGACGATGCCCTGGTACGTATTGATCCAGCCGAGGTCGTAGATAAGCACGAAGTTCGGGATCATCAGCACGATGCCGGGGATCATCAGCGCGGAGAGGAAGAGCACGAAGATCTTGTCGCGCAGCGGGAAGTTCAGCCGCGCCAGCGCGAACGCCGCCATCGAGCTGAAGAGAATCTGCGAGACGGACACGATCGTCGAGACGATGACCGTGTTCTTCAGGTAATGCCAGAAGTTGAACGTCCGTCCCGTTCCCTCCTCGAGGTTGAGCACGGTGCGGAAGTTGTCCCACGTGAAATTCGCCGGCAGGAACGTCGCCGGGTCCGAGAGAAGATCCCGCTGTGTCGAGAGTGCGGTACGCATCGCCCAGTAGAACGGGAACAGCGTGATGACGGCCAGGAGGATCACCACCAGCCAGGCGATCACCTTGCCGGCCGGGAATCCGCCCTTGTGGTGGACCGGTTCATCGTCGTTCGCCGGGGCGATCGGTTCGCGTTCGAGTGCGGACGTTGCCATGTGTTCTCTCTCCTACGCCTGCGCCACGCGCCCCTAGGCCAGGTCCGATTCGTTCGCCCTGAGCACGCGCATCTGGATCAGGGAGATGATGATCAGGATGCCGAAGAGGATGATCGAGGCGGCCGAGGCGTACCCGAAGTTGTAGCGCTCGAAGGCGTGCTGGTAGATGAACCAGTAGATGACGCGGGTGGCGTCGACCGGGCCGCCCTGCGTGGTGACCGCGATCGTGTCGTAAATCTGGAACGAGCCGACGATGCTCGTCACGAGCACGAAGAGCATGATCGGTCGGAGAAGCGGCAACGTCAGGCTGCGGAACATCTGCAGCTCGGTCGCGCCATCCAGCGCGCCGGCCTCGTAGATGTCCTTCGGGATACGTTGCATGCCGGCGAGGATCAGGAGCGCGTTATATCCGACATGGCGCCAGATGTTGATCCCGGCGATCGAGGGCATCGCCTGGTCGGTCGAGCCGAGGAAGCTCTGTCTCGGCAACCCGACCGCGTCGAGCATCGCGTTGAGGACGCCCAGGCCGGGGTCAAGGATCCACAGGAAGAGAAGCGCCACCACGACGTTCGGCATCAGCCACGGCAGCAACATGAGGCTGCGCCAGCCGAGCCCGTGCACGAAACGGTCGAGGACGAGCGCGATCACCAGCGCGAGGAAGGTCTGCAGCGGGATGTTGAGGAGGACGTAATAGGCGGTAACGATCAGCGACCGTCCGAACTGCTTGTCCTCCAGCAGGTCGCGGTAGTTCTCCATCCCGATGTAGGTGGGCGGCGTCAGCAGGTCGGAATCCGTCATGCCGATGTAGAACCCGCGCACCGCCGGAAAGGCGAAGAAGACGATGAACCCGATCATCGCCGGAAGCAGGAAGAGCCAGGCCGCAAGCGTCTCCCGCCGTTTCCAGGCGGAGAATCGGGACTTCGGTTTCGGTGACGTCGTGGGCACTGCGGCAGCGCTCATCGGGACCTACTCCTGCCGTATACAGATTGCCGGGGCGGTATGTAGTATACAGATATCAGGTAACGCGTGTTACCCGAGAGCCTACGAGGCAGGCGCGACGCTGTCAAGCCTTTCCGGAACTTCCAGTTCCGCAATTCACGTCGTGAGGGTCGGGATGCCGAAGGTAGGTGAGAGGAGACTCCGATGAGCCAGCGCCGCCCAACCAGCCTCGAGGTCGCGCGACGGGCAGGCGTCTCCCGGACAACGGTTTCGTTCGTCCTGAATGATGTGCAAACCAGCAAGATCAGCGCTGCCACGCGGGAACGCGTGCTGAAGGCCGCCAGCGAGCTTGGCTACGTCCCTGACGCCGCCGCGCGTTCGCTCGTCAGCGGCAAGACCGGCACGATCGGACTGGTGGTCAGCCGTGCGGAGCATATCCGCGTCGACGCCTTTATTCCCCAGACGATCTACAGCCTCTCGAGAATCTGCATGCAGGGCGGGTACCGGCTCCTGATCGAGACCGCCGAGGAGGGCGGCTCCGCCTACAACTACGACCAGTTGGTCGGCGCGAAAGCGATCGACGGGCTCGTCGTCCTGAACCCGGATCCGGCCGACCATCGCCTCGGGGACCTGATCGACCGCGGCTTCCCCGCCGCCCTGATCGGCGCCTATCCTCACCCGGATGCCGCCGCGGTCTCGGTGGACAGCGCCTCGGCGATGGACCGCGCCACCACGCACCTGGTCGAGAACGGGCACCACCGGATCGGGTTCATCCACTATCGCCAGATGACGCGGCTGGACGAGGGCGGGCGGTTCGGCGGCTATCGCGCCGCGCTGGAGCGCGCGGGATTGCCGCTGCAGGAACGATGGGTGCGCTCCGGCGACTACAGCGCCGCCAGCGGCTACGAAGCGATGCGGTCCATCCTCGAGGACGATCCACCCGATGCGATCGTTGCCGGCAACGACACCATCGCGCTGGGCGCCATCGCGGCGATCACCGAATCCGGGCGACGCATTCCCGAAGACATCGCTATCGTCGGGTTCGACGACATCCCGCAGGCGCGCTTCATGAACCCGCCGCTCACGACGGTCAACGTTCCCGCAGCCGAGATGGCCGAGACCTGCGGGCAGGTGATCATGGAGCTCATCCGGAATGGCCGGGTCGGGCAGCCGAAACGGGTCTTCCAGGCGGAGCTGGTCGTGCGGGCATCCAGCGGTGCGCCGGGAGTGTGATCCCGCGTCGCCCGCTTATTGCCGTGGCCGGCGCATGCCCAGAGCGGTCACATCCGTTTCCACGCCGACGCCCTTCTCCCCGGCGCCACGGCCGTGCGGCTGCACCGCCTCTCGTGGATTCGGGCACGGCGGGCATGGCAGCGTCTCGGGCCCGTTGTTCCCGATCGTGACGCGCTCGCCGTGATGATCGATCTCCAGCGGTTCGCCCTCCAGGATCTCGTACGTCGCCGTGCCGCCGTTGATCGTGATCCTCAACAGGCGTCCCTGGTAGATCATCCGGAACCGGATCTGCGTGAGCGGCGGTGGGAGCTGTGGGGCGAACGCCAGCCGCTCGCCGTAATCGCGCATGCCGCCGAAGCCAGCCACGGCCACCAGCCATGCCCCGCCCATCGCGGCAAGGTGGATACCGTCCTCGGTGTTCCCGGCGAGGTTGTGCAGGTCGACGAAGGCGGTCTCCTTGAAGTACGTCAACGCGAGCTGCAGGTGCCCGACCTCCGCCGCCACGATCGCCTGCGTCGAGGCTGACAGCGACGAATCGCGCACCGTGATTGCCTCGTAATATTCGAAGTCGCGTCGCTTCTGCTCCGGCGTGAACGAGTCGCCGCACAGGTAGAGCGCGAGGACGAGGTCCGCCTGCTTGATCACCTGGCTCGAATAGAGCAGGTAGTACGGGTAGTGCAGGAGCAGGGGGTACTCTTCCTTCGGCGTTCCCTTGAAGTCCCAATGGCGATACCGGGTAAACCCCTCGGACTGCATCGTGACGCCCAGCTCGTCGTCGAACGGGACGACCACATTCTCGGCCGCGTCGCGCCAGGTCGCGATCTCCTCGTCATCCGCCCCGAATTCGGCTGCCTGTTCCGGGAACTTCCGGACGGCATCGGCGGCGGCCCGGAAGTTCCGCGCCGCCATGAGGTTCGTGTAGACGTTGTTGTCGATCACCGCCGTGTACTCGTCCGGCCCGGTGACGCCATCGATGCGGAACCGTCCCTCGGCGTCGTGATGTCCCAACGACCTCCAGAGCCGCGCGGTTTCGATCAGCAGCTCCAGGCCGGGGCCGCTGTGGAACTCCTCGTCGCCGCTCGCGGCCACGTACCGGCGGACCGCGTCGGCGATCGCGGAATTGATATGGAACGCCGCCGTGCCAGCCGGCCAGTAGGCCGAGCACTCCTCGCCCTGGATCGTTCGCCACGGGAACGTGGCGCCCTTCAGGCGAAGCTCACTCGCCCGGTCTCGCGCCAGGTCCAGCGTCGAGTGGCGCCAGAGGAGGGCGTCGCGGGCCGCCTTCGGAGCCGTGTAGGTCACCATCGGCATGACAAACGACTCCATGTCCCAGAAGGTATGCCCGTCATACCCGCGGCTCGACAACCCCTTCGCGGGGATCGCCCGGCGCTCGGCACGCGCCGTCGCCTGCACGACCTGGAAGATCGCGAACCGGACCGCCTGCTGAAGCTCGTCATCGCCCTCGATCTCGACGTCGGCCGTCTCCCAGACGCGATCGAGGAATTCCCGCTGCTCGTCGACGAGGCCATCCCATTCGCTGTGCCGCGCAGAGGCAAGCGCCGCATCGACCTGGTCGCGGATCGCCGGCATCGACCGGATGCCGGACCATCCATACGCGAGGTACTTCACCACGTCGAGATGCTCGCCTATCAGCAGGTCGGCGCTCAGCGTGACCCGCGCGAGGTCAGGCTCCGTCTCGTTGCTGGTAAAAATATCCTCCGGCCCGTCCACGACATGGTCCATCGCGGCGGCCATCCGGAGCTCGCTGACCTTTGTCCGGTGGCCCAACGACGCCTCGAGATCGTGCCCCGTGTGGTATTCGCTGACCAGCGCATGACCCAACGCGACACCGGCACGCGGGTCATCGGTTTCGAACTCGGGAAGGGGCTCGTTCGCCACCAGGATCGACTGCAACACGATCCGGACCGGCTCATCGACCGGCTCGACACGAATCCGGATCGCGGCGACGGCGCGTTGCGAGAACGACACCAGCCGCGTCGTGTGGATACGAACGGCCTTGCCCGCCGGTGAGATCCATTCCACCTTGCGCTCGACGGTGCCGGCCCGCATGTCGAGCACGCGCTCGTGCGACACGAGCGTCCCGTATCGGACGTCAAACGGCTCGTCATCGACCAGCAACCGGAACAGCTTGCCGTTCGTCACGTTGATGAGCGTCTGCCCCTCCTCGGGATAGCCATAGCCATCCTCGGCGTACGGAAGCGACAGGTGCTCGAACATCCCGTTCAGGTACGTTCCCGGCGTATGGTGCGGCTCGCCCTCGTCGAGGTTCCCGCGCAACCCGATATGCCCGTTCGCCAGCGCGAAGATCGTCTCCGTCTGTCCCAGCAGGTCAAGGTCCAGCGACTGCTCGGTGATCGTCCACGGCTCGACGGGGAACGTACTCTGGTCGGTCATCGGTCCTCCAGCAACTCACTCAGGTCATTGACAACGATATCGGCGCCGTTCTCCTTCAGCGCCTCCGCCCGTCCGACGCGATCGACGCCGACAACAAGGCCGAAGGCACCGGCTCGCCCCGCCTGCACCCCGGCGATGGCATCCTCGATCACGGCGCAATGCTCTGGCATCTCGGCCATCTCCCGCGCCGCGAACACGAACGTGTCCGGCGCGGGCTTCCCGGCAAGGTTGTACTCCGCCGCGACGACCCCGTCGACCCGCAGCTCGAAGAGATCCGTCAGGCCGGTGACCTTCAGCACCTCTTCCGTGTTCTTGCTCGCCGAGACGACAGCCGTCCGGAACCCGGCCTCGCGGGCAGCTTCGAGGAACTGCACGGAGCCTTCGAACCGCTCGACGCCCTTTTCGCGGATGAGCGTCTGCACCAGCTCGTTCTTGCGGTTGCCGAGGCCGTGCACCGTCTCCGCGTCGGCCGGATCATCGGCCTCGCCTTCCGGCAGTTCGATCCCCCGCGACTCGAGAAACGCGCGAACGCCGTCCTGCCGCAAGCGGCCATCAACATACTCGGCGTAGTCGGTCGCAATATCGAACGGCTGGAAGTCGTCGCCCTCACGCTCCCTCAGGTAAGCGTCGAACATCTCCTTCCACGCTTCGGAATGGACCTTCGCGGTGTTCGTCAGCACGCCATCGAGATCGAACAGGAGCGTGGTGATCCCCTCCGGGATCCGGATTCGTGATCGCGCAGTATCAGTCATGAAGATGTGGCCCTCATCCTTTCGCGCACGTCGGCGCCGTGACAGCAGTGGTTTCGCTAAACGACGCCCACGCGAATCCGGTGCCATCCTGATGCACCGTCCGGCAAGGTGTTGCTCGTATCTTCCGTCTGCACGGTGCCGTCGGTCTCCACGGCGCGGACCACGAGGGTGTACTCGCCTGGCGTCGCATGCCACTGGTGCGTCCAGATCACCCAGGCGATGTCGTCCGGGCTCGGCTCCTCGACGATCTCGGCGTCCGTCCACGTCTCGCCGTCGTCAGTGCTGACCTCGACCCGGCTGACGCCCCGGTCGCCCGCGTAGGCGACCCCGCCAACCCGCACCGGGCCGGCATCGAGCACATCGTTGCGGCCGGGAACGTCGATCCGGCTCATCGTCTTCACGACCGCCTCATCCGACCAGCTTCGCGTCTCCCAGTACCCCTGGTAATCGTCCTCGGTCAGCGTCATCTTCGTCAGCCACTTCATCGTCTTCATGCCGTAGAGGCCCGGAACGACCGTGCGGACCGGCCCGCCGTGGTTGTTCGGCAGCACCTCGCCGTTCATGAGCCAAACGATGTGGGCATGCTCGTCCCGCGCGCGCTCGACCGGGATCGCCGTCGTGTAGCCGTCGTTCCCCTCGAAAATCACCTTGTAGGCGTCGCTTTGCACCCCGACGCGATCCAGCACCTTCGCGATCGGCACGCCGGTCCACTCGGCGGTGCCGATCAGGTCGCCCCCGACGGGATTGCTGATGCAGAGCTGGGTAGAGACGAACTCCTGTTGCCCGAGCGCCTCCAGATCGGCGCGGAAGAACGTCATCGGCGTATCGACCAGCCCGTCGACCTGGATCGACCAGTCCGGTCCGCGATCGTCCTGCGGATCGACGAAGTTCTTGGAGATGATGTAGAAGTCCTCGACCGGCGTGATCGCCGGTGGAAGCTGGCCTGCCGTGCCCTCCCCGACCACCTGGCGGGTGGCGACTTTCCGGACGTCCCGCCCAACGAGTACGATCCCGGTGAGCGTGGCGACGGCGGCCAGGCCCCAACCGAGAAGCGTGCGGCGGTCCGTTCCCTCACCCGCGTCCCGAGCCTCGGGCACGGACTTCAGCGCCGGGATGAACACAGGCAACAAGAGCGCGAGCACAGCCCCGAAGAGGGCCGAGCCCACGCCAAGACTCACGATGAATTGCCAGTCGATCGCCGTCGACTCGCGCTCGACGAGCCAGACGAGGCCGACCATCACGAGGAAGAGGACTCCAGCGGCGGCCATCGCGCGCTGCCAGAGTGTCTGGCCCCGGATGGGCTGAGACGCGATCCGGCCGCCGATCCCCGCGCCGACGAGCAGCATGAGGATGGCAAGACCGACGAGGAGCAGCGTCTTCGCCTGCGTCCCGAACAGATCGAGGAACCACGAGAAGAGCGACAGCGGCATGACAAGGAGAATGCCGTCGGCAAGAGTGTCCAGCAGCGACAGCGTGCCGAGCCACTCCCGGGCGGCGATAACAACGGCGAGGAAGGCAAGCATGGCGATGGCCCCGACCAGCCGGCCGGTCCACGCGTAGCGTGATGTTGACGGGGAAATCATGGCCCTACCTCCGGGGATCGATGCGTCTATACGGAGGGTACCACCCTATCCGAAGGGAAGTAAGCGGCCATGACCGTCCTGCGGTGAGCAACAAGAAGAGGAGCGGCCAGCTGGCCGCTCCTCTTCTTGCCTCTGTGGCTATCTGTTCAGGACCGGATGAATTCCATCAGGTCCGCGTTGAACCGGTCCCTGTGCGTCACCATCAGGCCGTGGCTTCCGCCCTCGTAGACGTGCAGGGTCGAACCCTCAACGAGCTTCGATGCCTTCATCGCCGACGCGCCGATCGGGACGATCTGGTCATCATCGCCATGGATGAACAGCGTCGGCACGTCGATCCGCTTCAGGTCCTCCGTCTGGTCCGTCTCGGAGAAGGCGCGGATGCAGTCCAGAGCACCCTTGAGGCCTACCTGCATTCCCTGCAGCCAGAAAGTGTCACGCACACCTTGCGAGACGGTCGCCCCCTCCCGGTTTGCGCCGTAGAACGGTCCACTGAGGTCCTTGAAATACTGCGATCGATCGGTCGAGACACCGTGGCGAATCGCGTCGAACACCTCGATCGGCAGCCCTTCCGGATTTGCCGGGGTCTGGAGCATCAGCGGCGGGACGGCGCCGACGAGCACCACTTTCGCCACCCGCGACGTCCCATGCCGCCCGATGTACCGCGCCACCTCGCCGCCACCGGTGGAGTGACCGACGAGGATGACGTCCCGCAGGTCGAGCGTCTCGATGAGCGTCGCGAGGTCGTCGGCGTAGGTGTCCATGTCGTTGCCATTCCACGGCTGGCTGGAACGGCCGTGTCCGCGCCGGTCATGCGCGATACCGCGATACCCCTCGGACGCGACCAACACCATCTGGTCGTCCCAGGCATCGGCATTGAGCGGCCACCCATGGCTGAAGACGACGGGCTGCCCGGTGCCCCAATCCTTGTAGAAGATCTGCGTGCCATCGCTGGTCGTAACGAAGTTCGACGTCGCGACGTGCGTTCTCTCAGTGGTCACCATGTTGATTTCCCTTTCTAGCGACAGAAGAATGCCTCGCGTCTTACGCGGCCTCGGTACCCGACGAAACGAGCACGGTTGTGCGGGCGGCCGTGTCGATCAGCTCCGCGACGGCTTCGGGTTGGGAGACGGTCACGGCGTGCGATGCATCGATCTCGACGGTCGTCGATCCGGCCCGCTCGGCCATGAATCGCATCGAGTCCGCCGGGATGGCCAGGTCCTGGAGCGTCACCATCGTCCAGGACGGAATGGTCTTCCACGCCGCCTTCGTCGCCCTGGCTTCCAACGCGGCGGACGTGATCGGTCGCTGGGTCGCAGCCATCAGGGTGGCGACGTCCTCCGGCACATCCGCGGCGAAGACCCAATGGAACTGATCCTGTCGGATATAGAGATCCGAACCTTCCTCCCCGTTCGGGAGCGTGACCGGCACGGGCTGGAGCGCTTCTCCCAACCGGGCACCCGGGTATTTCGCGGCAAGCTCAGCCGTGCTCTCACCTACCTCGAGGCTGAAGCTGGCGATGTAAACGAGCGCGGCGACGTTCCCGGCTCCCTCAGCTGCCTCGCTCATGACCGACCCGCCATAGGAGTGGCCGGCCAGGATAACCGGCCCGGGGATGCTGTCGACCAGGCGCCGAAGGTAGGCGGCATCTTCCTGCAGGCCGCGAAGCGGGTTGGCGGCGGCGATCACGGTATAGCCCCGCTGCTGGAGAATCGGGATCACGCCGCTCCAGCTTGATGATTCGGCGAAGGCGCCGTGGACAAGCACGATGGTCGGGGATGTGGGTGATGACGGTTCGTCGTTCATCTGGAGTGCTCCTGGCATCTGTGCTGTTGCGGTGTGGTGCAGGACCGATCCCGCACCGGGGTCGGTGGTATCGATCCGGTCGACCGCCGTGTCGAGCGACGTACCACCGGACCGGGCGAATGAGGTCTCGTACCGGCTAACTCCCTTTTCATATGAATGCGGGTGATACAGACAGGGCTCGCGAGCAGCAATGTCCGTGACCTGATCTGCGCATCATCAGGTCTGGAGACTGGGCTCCTGCCGAGGGGCCGTCAGCGTGTTCGTCGTGTCCCTCGACAACGTCAGGATGCCGGATCGGTCATCGCCTGGGGAAGGTGAGAATTACCTGAACTGGAGAGCAGGCAATTCTACCTATCGAACGTAAGCTGGCAATATCAGATCAGGTCGTGACGGACAGCAAACACCGCGGCTGCGGTGCGCGACTCGAGGTCGAGCTTGGTGAGGAGCCTGGTAACGTGGCCGCCAACCGTGCGGGGGCTCACGGAGAGCCGTTCGGCAATCTCACGATCGCTGAGCCCTTCCGTGATCAGCCGAAGGACCTCGATCTCGCGCTCGGTCAGCCCTGCCGCCTCGACCGGGTCAGGACCAGCCGGTGAGGCAGGCGTACCCTGGGAAGGGCGTTCTCCGTCGAGGGCCTCGGCGATGACCTCATCCATCGTGAGTGCTCCCCCCGCCTCGTAGGCCGCCAGGAACGCCGGCTCGTCCATGTGCTCCCGCACGATGCCGAGATAGTGCTCGTTCACGGCCCTGTCGGGAGGGTGCAAGGCGATACCACTCGCGTCGGCAAGGGCATTGATCGCGCCGAACAGCCGCGCGGCATGATCCCATCGCTTGCGGATGGTCGCCAGGGCAGCCAGCCGCTCCAGCGAGGCGATGGCGTACCACTTGTTCCCCACACGCTGACTCAGGACCAGCCCCTCCCCGAGCACCGCTTTCGCTCGGTCATGATCGCCCAGCTCCAGCGCCGCTTCGCCCAGGTGCACGAGCTCGATGGCGGAACCATGGATGCTCCCGAGATCCCGGTAGATCGCAAGGCTTTGCTCGAAGCACGCGGCCGCCCGCTCGAAGTCGCCCATGGCGAGCTCGACGCTGCCCAACCCGCCGAGCAGCGCGGCCACCGCGTCGTCATCATCGATCTCGCGCGCCTGCGCCAACCCTTCCTGGTATCGTGTGGCCGCCCGGGGCAAATCACCACGATGGAGCGCGATCGTCGCAAGGGTGCCGAGCGCAAAGCCCGTGATGTAGCGGTCGCCGGCGCGCTCGGCCAACTCCAGGCTTTCCATGATCCGCCGCTCAGCCTGGGCATAATCGCCCGCCCTGTCAGCCAGCAACCCCGCGCCCCAAAGCGCCTTCGCCCTCGCGGAAGGATCATCATCATTGGTCCGGGAGAGCACCAGCTCCAGCCAGTGGAGGCCTTCGCGTCCATGGCTGCGGTGGTCCCAGAACCGGATCAGGGCACCGGCCATCTCCAGCGCCACCTTCGGGAGATGCTGGATTGCCCAAGCCAGAGCAGCCCGCAGATTGGCGTAGTCGGCCTCGAGACGATCGAGCCATTTCACCTGGTCCCGGCCCGTCAGCTCCGGCTCCGCCCTGAGGGCCAGCCGGGAGAAATACTCCGCGTGGGCCTGCCGCACCGCCTCGTGTTCGTCGCTGGCGGCCAGCTGTTCCAACCCGTATTCGCGGACGGTTTCCAGCATCCGGTAACGCGGTTCTTCCGCATCGGGACCGCCGATCTCCTTCACGATGCTCTTGTCCACCAGCGACGCCAGGCCCTCCAGCACAAAGGGGCACTGATTGTCGATGTGGCCAATCCGCTCGGCGGCTTCAAGGCTGAACCCACCGACAAAGACCGAAAGGCGATAAAACAGGACCTGCTCCGCCGGATCGAGCAACGCATAGCTCCAGCCAATCGCGCTGCGCATGGTCCGCAACCGGTCCGGCTGGTCCCGCGCGCCACCAGTCAGAAGCGACAGGGTATCCCCCAAACGTTCCAGGAGCGGAGCCGGCGGCAAGGTAGGGATCCGGGCCGCAGCCAGCTCGATCGCCAGCGGCAGGCCATCCAGCCGCGCGCAAATGGCGGTGACCGCGCCCTGGTTTGCCGCCGTCAGGGCAAACGACGGGCTCACCGCCCGGGCCCGGGTAACGAAGAGCTCGACGGCCGCAGGTGCCGGCAAGGGGTCGACGGGCAGGTCATGCTCGCCCGACAGCCGCAGCACGACGCGGCTGGTCGCGAGGATCTTCAGGCGTGGGCATTGCGCGATCAGGTCGGCGATCCGTGGCGCAACGTCGATCACTTGCTCGAGATTGTCCAGCACCAGCAGCACCTGCCGGGACGCCAGGAGATTTACCAGGTGCTCGGCCACCGGTCGGGAACCGGCATCGCTGACACCAGCGGCCTTGGCAATCGCCGGCAGCACCAGATCAGGATCGAGGATCGAGCCAAGCTCGACCAGAAGGACACCATCAGCGAAGTCCGGCGCAACCTGGGCCGCGACATGGAGCGCCAGGCGTGTCTTCCCAACGCCTCCCGGGCCGGTCAGGGTCACCAGCGGAACATCATCTCGTCCCAGCAGCGCGCGGATCGATTCAACTTCCTGGTGTCGTCCGATCAGTGGCGTCCGCGGTTCGGTCAGCGAATTCCCGAAGCGAGAGCGTTCCTCGAACCCGCCATCGATCTGGACACGCCCACCTCCCGAGAGATCCTGCATGGAGGAGATCCTTTCAAGACGCAGCGCGACCGGCTCTCGCATCTCCGCGAGACCCCCGACAAGGACCCTCTGGAAAGGACCATCCTGCCTGTCGCGCGTGTAGCCGCCGTGACCGCCGGGTCCATCCCCTCCGATTCTATACAGGGTTCTCCTATTCCATATCGCGCCAGTGCAAGCGAACGCGACGACAAGCGACCCGAGCGCCGTGAGAATCAGGTCGGCCGCAGCGATGAGTTGATACGCATTGCGTGCAAATCGCCGATACTCGACCCGAATCCTTTTCACGACAGCATCGTTCACCCATGTACGGGGAGCCGGGTGAGCCCGGAAGGGCGAAAAGCGGTAGTCACCACCCTTTGGGTCCGAACATGGATAAGGTGAGGTTCACGCATGCATCCGCGCCAGATGGCAGACAGGGGCGATGGCGACGCCACCAGCAGCAAGGTCTTCACCCTGCTGGCTGCCTCCGGCACGGCCGAACCCCACCCGTCCCCGGCTGCAGTCGCCTCCGAGCGGGAGGAGATCGCGCTGGCCAAACGGAACCCAGCCGCGTTCGGGCCGCTTTACGAACGCTACGTCGACCCCGTTTATACGTACTGCCTGCGCCGGATCGGTGACGCGGAGCACGCCGCCGACCTGACGGCCCAGGTCTTCACCCGCGCGCTCGCCGCCCTGCCCCGCTTCAACGAGCGAGGCGGATCGTTCCGGAGCTGGCTCTTCAGCATCGCCCACAACATCGTGGTCGACACCTACCGGACGAGACGCGAGCACGCCTCGATCGACGCCGACGATCTCGGCCGCTCGCTGACGCACCCCGCGCACGGTCCGGAGCAGATCGCCATCCAGGGCGACCTGCGTGACGCCTTCGCCGCCGCGATGGCCGAGCTGACGGAGACCCAGCGTGACGTCGTTGCCCTGCGCCTCGCGGGGCTTACCGGCCCGGAGATCGCCCGGGCACTGGACATGAAAGTCGCTGCCGTGAAATCCACCCAGTTCCGCGCCTACACGCGTTTGCGGGACCTCCTTGCCCCGTACGCCGACGATCACCTCGCCGGCAGGGAGCGGCGCCATGAATGAGGAACGATTCGCCGAGGAGCTGGACCGGATCGTCTCCGGCCAGCCACCAGAGGAATCGGACGCGCTCGCCGCGTTCGCTCGTGACGTCCAGATGCACCAGGGCGCGGCCCGGCTCGACCCGGACCGCCGTGCCGAGATACGGAGGAACCTGATGCAGCACGCCACAACACTCAACAAACAGACTACCGGTGGGCCCGGCCCGCTCTCCCAACCCGCCCTGACCAACCCTGCCACGTACAACCCGTGGGTCCGGCGCAGACCCGCCGCGAGCCGGACGCCCTCCGGCTGGCGCGGGCACATGGTGACGGCGCAGTCCGCCATCGCGATCATGACTGTCTTCGCCCTGCTTATCGTCGGCTCCGCCTGGTACACGAACCAGCAAGGCGGCGACGGAGGTCCCGGCCCGTCCGCCACCCGTTACGCCGCCGCCCCGACCGAAGCGGCTGTCATGACCGGCGGTGACGACACTTCGTCCGTCAACATCGGCCAGGATGGACCCGCACCCGGCTCGCCGTCTCCGGGCGTCAGCGACGACGCGTGGTGGTCGTATATCGATCCGGAGGAATGCGACCCGGCGTCCGTACAGCCAGCAACCGTCACAGGCACGACGGCAGACACCGCAGGGCCCACCTACCTGCCCCTTTCGGCGCCCGATCCTGCCGACGCCGAAGCCGCGACTCGTACAGCCCGTGCGCTGCTCGCGTGCGTCATGGTGGAGGCTGATCAGGAGACCCTCGAACAGTTCCTGACCGACCCCGCGCGCCTGAGAGTCGGGA
>DATGPC010000020.1:0-2737 GCA_035305265.1 Thermomicrobiales bacterium
GAGCTGCGTCGTGGCGTCGCTCAGTACTGCTCCAGAATCGCCTTGCACTCCCGGATGGCGTCCTCCAGCGGGACCGTGGTGCCCGGTTGCTTCGTGTAGGGTTCGGCGACGAAGAAGGGCTGCGCCAGGAACTCCCGGAGCCGCTGGATTGCATCGGTATCGTCACCAGAAAGGGTCTGGCGGATCTGGCTGGCGACCTGACGATGCTCGCTGGACACGAGCGCGTCATCGAGGAGCTGTGACCGCGACGCTGTCGGCTCGACGGCTGGCCAGTGGCCCGCTGCGCCGAGGGCCTTCGAGAAGGTGATAACGGCGTCGAGGCCGGTGATCAGGTCACCGAGCGCTTCCGGTCTGGCGTCGGTCACCGGCAGGTAGACCGCGGCGACGTTGCGTGAGGAGCGGTATTCCAGGGCATTGATCGCCGCCGCTTCCTCCGGGGTCTGCACGAAGACGTAAATCGTGAGCGCGGCGTCGGTGCCGTCGAGCCGGTGGATCAGCTCGTCGACCAGGACCATCTTCCCGCTGTGCATTTCGCCCGCGATGGCGATCGTCCCGTACCTCGGGAGCGGCACCGTCAGGTCGAGCACCTTGATGCCTGTCTCCAGGAACGCATGCGCGTCCGCCTCCGGGCCGATCGATGCCATGACCCGTCGCACGTCATCGGGCTGGAGCGGGACACGGATCGGGCCGCCAGTGTCCAGCACGCGCATGCCCGAATCGAGCGCGGCGGTCTCGCGGGTGACCGGGACGCAGCGGACCAGGCCATCGTCGAGGATCTGGATCGCCTCGATGGTCATGACCGGCTCCGAGTTGTCGCCCGTGACCGTCAGCGCGTTGAGCACGCGCGGTCGCGATGCTTCGTCGAAGCGGGCCTCGATGAACGGGCCTTCCGATTGGACGATATTGCCGATCCGCGTGGCGAACTCGTCCGGCAGGCGGTTCTCCTTGAGGATGTCTTCCGTCATGGTGAGCAGCTCCTTCCTGAGCATCTTCCGGGAGGTGCGAAGCCGGTTGTTCACGGTGGAAACGGGGACATCGAGGAACGAGGCGACATCGCGTTGGGAGTGGTCGTGCAGGTAGTAGAGGATCGTTGCTTCACGCTCCGCCAATGGCAGGGCGCGGATCGCGTCGAAGACGCGGTCGAAATCCTCGTTGCCTTCCACCTGCTCGTGCGGTGTGGACGAATCCACGACTTCGTCCAGGTCGTCCAGTGGCATCTCCGTGCGGGATCGTCCCCGCAGGATGTGCATGCACTCGTAGTAGACGATGCTGCGCAGCCAGCCGCCGAACCGCTCCGGCTCGCGAAGCTTGTCCAGGCTGCGGTGGGCCGTGATGAACGCCTGCTGGGCGGCATCCTCCGCCACGTCGAAATCGCCGACGCGTGAGACGGCATAGCCGAACGCCATCGCCTGGTAGTTCCGTACCAGCTGCGTGAACGCGTCGACGTCCCCCTGCTGGGCGCGCCTCGCCAATATGCCCGTATCCATCTCGTGATCCTGCATTCGCGCCTCCGCCAATGGGTCCCGCACCGGGACCTCTCACCCTTAAGTGCCGCCACGGACGCGATTGCTGTATGCCTGCCGCCATGAACCGGAACCTTTCGGTGGGCGGGGGCTTTCCTCACCAAGTATCCGGGATTGTTGTTGGGGCAGGCATGGTCAGGTTGTCGGGTGACAGGAAGGCGAGGCTGCCCGCAGGGGCAGCCTCGCCGCTTCGGCTTTGGCGGATTGCAGGCATCGGCTAGTCGGTGGATGCCATCTCAACGGCGCATGTCGCTGTGCCCGTTGCGTCGGCGGGGCTGACCCATGATTGGCCGTCCGCCTGGAGACGTGCCCGTTGGTACGTTTCCATGGCACACAGGAGCGCGTCGCATTCGCTGTCCACGGGCTCGGTCCATACCTGACCCAACGACTGCAGCCGGGCGCGCTCGTAGCTCTCCATGATGCACGACGACTCCACATCCGGGTCCCGGGCTTCCTGGCTCGCGAGGGGCGAAGCCAGCACGATGATGGCGACGAGGGGAATGAGCGATCGCTTCCAGTGAGTCATGGCGCGTGTCTCCTTCCGTCGGCCGCGGGGGAACGTTGTTCCCCGGTTAGTGCGGGTCGATGAGACGGGGGTCACCGGGGTGGACCGGGGCAACCTCCGGGATCTCCAGTTGCGCTTCTTTCTGCGTGGGTGGGAACCCCACATGGCCGGGATGCATGCGGTAGGCGCGCATCGGGTTCGTGTTCGGTCCGCTGCGACTGCTGATGATCTTGTTCAGCTGGTCGCGAACGGTGAAGAGGTCGTACTGGGTGTCGACGTCGAACGTCTCGTTGTCGTCGTTGACGCGGGGGTAACCGTCGAACGTGACGGTGCCGTGATAGAAGCCTTCCATGTCGGAGAGCGCCTGGACGGTGGTGAAGTGGGCGTAGCGGCTGTCGAGGGGCGCCCATGTGCCGATTGCGGCGCCTTTTACATGGACCCCGACGTCGTTCGCCTCGGTGCAGGGGAAGATCAGAAGGGCCGAGCCGTCAGCGCCGAAGAACGCTGGCACGGCGAGGACGTCGTCGGGATGGGAGGGCAGGGCCATCATGGTCAGCCACATCCCGACGAGCGGATGCCCGGCGTAGGAGGGTGTCGACGATGCCGGTGTATCACTGGTGGTTCCGATGCCGCCGGAGCCACCGGTCTCGAGATTCGGACGTGCCGCGGCCTGCGCTCCCATGACGACCCCGAGCGAGCCGGCGCCAAG
>DATGPC010000021.1:0-10447 GCA_035305265.1 Thermomicrobiales bacterium
GCGATCGAGGATTCCGTCATCGCCCACCAGCGACCGAAGATCGAGCGCTACGACGACATCCTCTTCGTCGTCCTTAAATCCGCCCGCTACGTCGACCGTCGCGAGGAGGTCGAGTTCTCCGAGATCCACGTCTATGTCGGCAAGGATTTCGTCGTCACCGTTCGCCACGGCGAGGGGTCGGAACTGACGCGCGTTCGCCGGCGGATGGAGTCCGATCCGGAGCTGCTCGCGCTCGGTCCCGAGGCGATCCTCTACGCGATCATGGACCGAGTCGTGGACGACTACGCGCCGGTCGTGCGGGGCCTCGAGAACGACATTGACGAGATCGAGACCGAAATGTTCAGCGACGATATGGACATCACCCGCCGCACCTACGAGCTCTCCCGCGAGGTGATCGAGTTCCAGCGAGCGACGAAACCTCTCGTCGCCATGGTCAGCCAGCTCATCGCCGGCGCCCCGAAGTACGGCACGCCGGACGAGTTGGTCGAGTACCTGCGCGACGTGCAGGACCACGCCATCCAGGTGCAGGAGCAGGTCGGCGGCATGCGCGAGCTGCTCCAGAACATCCTCAACACCAATATCGCCGTCGTCACCCTCCAGCAAAATGTGGAGACAAAGGCGATGACCGAGGCCTCGCTCGCCCAGAACGACGAGGTGAAGAAGATCTCCTCGTGGGCGGCCATCCTCTTCACGCCGACCCTGATCGGGACGATCTACGGCATGAACTTCGTGCACATGCCAGAGCTGGACTGGCGCTTCGGCTACCCGATGGCCCTGGGCCTGATGCTCGTCGTGGGGTTCGTCATGTGGGCCTGGTTCCGGCGGAACGGCTGGCTCAAATAGCGAGCGCTAGCCCAGCAACCCGAGTGCGACCGCGGCGTTCGACGCGAGGTAATATCCTACGATCCCGGCAACCCACAGCATGGTCTCCGCCGTCTGGCGCTCGAGCCAATTCAGCATCCGCTCCAGCCGGGGCCAGATCTTCTGGCCGAGCACGACGGCGATCCCGATCAGCACCAGCGCCGGCAAGATCATCACCATGCAATAACCAAGCAGGATCAGCAGCTTGCCGCCAAGAGCCATCTCCATCGCCCCCAGGATGCCCATCGCCGCGAGGTACGGCACCATCGTGGCCGCCTCGACCAGCGCCGCGCCGAACCCGAGTCCCGCCATCGCTTTCGGGGAAAGGTGAGTCGGGATCTTCGTCGTCCGCCCCGGCGCATCCTTCGGGACATCCTTCAGGATCGCGAACGCCAGCAGCCCGATGCCACTCACCAGCTGGATCCACTGCACGGGCCGGGAGGAGAGAAGATCGCTGACCCATCCGCCCAGCAGATTGACGCCAAACAGCAGCCCGACGCCGATCAGGAAGTAAAACGCGGTCACCGTCGCAAAGTAGATGGTGAATCCGCGGCCATCGACGCCCCTGCCACGAATGACAAGCGCGAGCGGCAATATCAGTGTCCCGAAGCTCGTGCTGTCCACGAGCGCCAACCCGATCAGGGGAAGAAGTGAAGTCACGTCACACGCTCCAATCTCTCGTACACTCGTATGACGGGTTGCAGGGTATCATACAGTCGTACGAGAGAGCAAGGGCAGGACCGACATGCAGGACGCACCGCAATCACACTTCATGACCGGGGTGAAGGCTGACATCGCCGACGCGACGATCCGCGTGATCGCCCGCGCAGGGTTCGACGTCGTCAGTGTGCGCACCGTTGCGAAGGAGGCCGGTCTGGCCCCGGGAACCGTCCAGTACCACTTCCGGTCCCGGGAAGACCTGCTCGTCGGCGCGATGGTGCGGAACGGCCAGCGTATCGTGACGCGCCTCGCGGAACTCCCCCCGGAAGAGCACGTTGCGAAACGACTCCTGCAGGGGCTCACCGAATTGTTGCCCCTCGATGAGCGACGCAAGGAGGAAGGGATCCTCTGGGTCGCGCTCAGCTCCGCCGCATCCACGCGGCCTTCACTGACGACCCCATACCTGGAAGGGCTCGCGTTCATGCGGGACACGATCCGCCAAGCCCTCATCCGCGCCCAGCAGGCGGGAGCGCTACGGGATGGCTGGACGCCGGAGAGCGGAGCATTCTTCCTCGCCGCGCTCACCAACGGCCTCACGATCGACGGGATCAACGCCCCGGAATCGGATCACCCCCGCTTGCTCCAGGCGCTCGCGGACGGTGTTCGAAACGTGGTCAACATGCCGGACGACTGACGCCCCGCCCGTCAGGCCGTGAAAAGCATTTCGACGTCACGTAACAGGATCGACAAATTCCGCTCCTAGGGTGGTTCCAGTGAAAGGACGACGAATCGTCATCACCAAAGGAGACTGTTACCCCTCATGTCGATATCCCGACGATCCTTTATCTCCTCCTCGACGACCGCAGCCACCGTCGCCGCGGTCTCCACCCGGCGTGGAAACGCGCAAGACGCGACACCTTCCCCGGTCGCAGGAGACCCTACGCGGGAGGAGCGCGTGCTCGCTGTCATGGAGAAGCACAACATCCCCGGCGCTATTGTGTTGCACGAATCCCCCGAAACCGGCAGGTGGACGGCCGCCCTCGGCGTTGCGGATCTCGAGACCGGCAAGCCGATGACCACCGATATGCACATGCGCATCGGCAGCATCACCAAGACCTTCACTGCCACGATGATCCTCCAGCTCGTCGATCAGGGCGTGCTATCGCTGGAGGACACCCTCGCGGGCGTGTATCCGGAGCTGGCCGATGTCCAAAACGCGGACTCCATGACCATCAGGCATCTCCTCACGATGCAAAGCGGGCTCGTCGATCCGGAATATCCTCGTGCGATCGAGGGAGATGGCTCCACCATGGTGCCGGGTCCTTCATATACGCCCGACGAAATCCTCGGTCTTGTCGCGGACCAGCCGGCCGCGTTTTTACCAGGTGAGGGAGGAATGTACTCCAACATCAATTACCTGCTCCTCGGCATGGTGGCCGAGCACCTCACCGGGACTCCATGGCGAGATCTGGTCCGGACGGGCATTCTCGACGAAGTGGGACTGGAGCAAACCAGCCTGCCGGAAACGTCCGATCTGCCAGCCCCTTCGCCACGCGGATACGCCTATCCACCACCTGATCCACGAGAGGGCTCCCAGGCGTCACCGGTGCCCCCTGTCGGGCCGGAAGACGTGACGGAGCTGAATCCACTGATTTCCGGACCCTCCGGCTCCATGATCTCGACGCTGGGCGATCTTCGCATATGGTTGTCCCACCTGTGGGAGGGAACGCTTCTGAGCCCGGAGTTTCAGGAAACGCGGCTTGATTTCGCCGGGGCAACAGATCTCCAGGGATTCAGCTACAGCTTCGGACTCGGAGCGATCGACGGTCTGGTGGGGCATACCGGGAACATCGATGGCTTCAGTTCGGGGATGTTCTACCAGCCACAGCGTCACACCTCCGTCATTGCCCTCACCAATGTCTACCCGGCTTCCGCAGACGCTGATGCAGCCATGCTTCTGATCGAAGCCATGCTTGCCGAATAGGTTGCACCTCGTTCCAACCCGAGACGTCCAACAATTGCCGTGATGACCCGGACACGCCCACCGCCTTCGGGCTGTGAGGTACCTGATCGACCGTACGAGATACCTGTAACAAGGAGACAATGACCCCATGTCGATGTCCCGCCGAACCTTCATCTCCTCGTCGACCGCCGCGGCCACAGCGACGGCGATCGCCGCCCGGTATGCAGGCGCGCAGGGCGCGACGCCCTCATCCGCAACCCCGATGGCCGACGCCGTTGAGCGGGAGAACCGCGTGCTTGCAGCCATGGAAGAACACGGCATCCCCGGCGCGATCGTTCTCTACGACTCGCCCGAGACCGGCAGGTGGACGGCTGCCCTCGGTGTTGCGGACCTCGAAGGCGGCGAGCCGATGACCACCGACATGCACATGCGGATCGGCAGTATCACCAAGACGTTCACCGCGACGATGATCCTGCAGCTCGTCGATCAGGGAGCGCTGGCGCTGGACGACACGCTGGCGACCCTTCTGCCCTCGCAATCCGGCCTCCCGAACGCGGACGCCATCACGCTCCGGCACCTGCTGACCATGCAGAGCGGCATCCCGGATTACATCAACATGGAGGGCGTGCTGACCGCCGACCCGTACGAGACGGTGCCGCCCGAGGACCTCGTCGCGTTGGTCGCGGGCCAGGCTGCCGAATTCGCGCCCGGGGAAGGCAACCGGTACAGCAACACGAACTACATCCTGCTCGGCATGATCGCCGAAGAAGTGACCGGTACCCCGTGGCCCGAATTGGTACAGGCAAACATCCTGGACGAAGTCGGGCTCGCCCACACCACGATCCCGGACGGCCCGGAGCTGCCCTCCCCGTCCCCGAAGGGCTACGACTACGGCATGATGCAAATGGTGACCGGCGAGCCAGGCGCGACGCCGGCACCCGACGCGGAGCCGGTCGATGCAACCCTCATCAACACATCGGTCCTCGGCCCGGCGGGCAACATGATCGGGACCATCGCCGATCTCCATGCCTGGATGCGGGTATTGCTGGACGGCTCGCTCCTCAGCCCGGAGCTGCAGGCTGACCGGCTGGATCTCTCCGATGAGGGATTCATCGAGAGCCCGATCGGCGGCATGACCTACGGCCTCGGCATCGCCATGAAGGATGGCGGCATCGGGCACGACGGCGGCATCACCGGCTTCCGGTCCACCATGCATTTCTGGCCGGATACCGAAGAGACGGTGATCACCATGACGAACGTCGTCCCCACAGCAGACGGTCAGGACCCGGCGCCGATCCTCATCGGGGCCGTGCTCGGCGACTGATCTCCGGAACCAACGCGGGCGCGACCTCGAACGGTCGCGCCCGCATCACGACGGGTTCAACTGCGCCATCATGTGCAGCCCGTCGGAGCTGACCCAGTATTCGACGATCTTGCCGTCCTCGACCCGCCAGATGTCGATCCCGCCGAAGGTGATCTCCGTCCCCGGCCCGGCGGTCGTTCCCGGCAACCCGCCACGGTACCGCCCGGTCATAACCCAACGCGCGGCGAGCCGGTCGCCCTCGACGATCGGATCGACCTCGATCGAGAACACCGGATCCTCGAATGGTGCGCGGCCCATCTCGACCATCTGCCGCAATCCCGCCGCGCCCCGGAAGTCATTCGGCGGCTGGTGGATCGGGCAGTCCGGGGCCATCAGCTCGTCCGCCAGGTCGACCTGGCCGTTCCACATCTCGATCCAGCGCCGGTACATCTCCCGCAGGTCGACTCCGGGAACATTCGTCATATCTGATTGCCTCCTTCGTTCCTTCGGTAATGGGCCGAAATCCGCCATACAGGGAGCCGTCCGGCGCGACATTGCCGTAACGATCTATACTTTCAACCATCGGGGCCATCGCCCATTCTCGCTTTCAAGGATTCCTTGTGCAGGTTCGCGTCACGACGGTTTCGCAAGATGATTTCACGAACTGGCTGACATGCCCCGGTTACGCCTGGGCCATGCTCCACCAACCCCATCTTGCGCCGCCGGAGAACGCATCCACCCGCCGCAAGGAAATCGACCGCGGCCGGATCACCTCCCTCGCTCGTGACATGCTGCCCGATGCGATCACGATCGAGGCCACCGACCCGGACGAGTCCGTCTCCCTCAGCCGCCTCGCGCTCGACAGCGACGCCACGGCGATCTTCCACCCGTCCGTCTGCACCGAACGAGGCCTGCGAGCAACGGCCGACCTCCTGGTCCGCGATCCTGAAGGCTGGCGACTGGTCGCCATTCGTAGCTCGGCAGCCAACCCGGAAAAACCCCGCACGCTGATCAAGAAATACCAGCCGGAGCTCACCTTCCAATTCACTGCCTTCGAGGAAGCCGGCATCCCGATCACCCGCGCGTCCATCCTGCACATCGACAAGCGCTACCGCCGTAACGGCTCGCTGGACACGGATGAGATGCTCGGCCAGACAGAGCTCACCGCCCATGTGACCCGAGAACGCGGGACGATGGCGCTGCAGATCGAAGCCGCGCTCCGCGACCTCCAGGATGCCGGGACGCCCGCGCCCTGCAATTGCCACCTCACCACCCGTTCGAACCGCTGCGATCTCTTCGAGTACTTCCACCCGGAGGTCGCCACCCGCGGCACGATCTACCAGATCACCGGCATCCACCGGAACACGCTGCTCCCGGCGCTGGAGCGCGGCATCCTCCACATGGTCGACTGGCCGGACGACCTGCCCCTGAACCCGAAGCAGCGCCAGCAGGTAGAGCTGGCCCGAAGCGGGCGGGAGCACGTCGATCACGCCGCCATCGAGCGATTCCTTTCCCGGCTCGAAGGTCCGCTCTGGTTCCTCGACTACGAGACGTACCAGGAGCCGGTGCCCCGCTGGAGCGGCTACGCCCCGCACCAGCAGATTCCTTTCCAGTACTCGCTGCATGTTGTCGACCCGCAGACCGGCGTCTCCCATCACGGGTACCTGCATACGGCCCGGGGAGTCGATCCGGTCCCGCACCTGCTGGAACGCCTGCGGCACGACCTGGGCGACACCGGCTCCGTCGTCGTCTGGAACAAGGCGTTCGAGCATGCACGCAACGAGGAGATGGCCGCGCTGCATCCCGAGCACGCCGATTTCCTCCACCGGATGAACGCGCGCATGGTCGATCTCGCCGATCCGGTCAAGGAAGGCTGGTGGGCGCACCCGAGCTTCAACGGAAGCTGGAGCCTGAAGACCGTGCTGCCCGTCGTCGCGCCCGGTCTGGCTTACGAAGAGCTGGAGATCAGCGATGGCGCGACCGCGTCCGAGCGCTGGATCCAGGCCATGATCGACGATGCGGCGGACATGTCCGCTGCCGACCGGGCCGCAACACTGGCCGCCCTCGACGCCTACTGCCATCAGGATTCGCTCGCCCTCGTCCGCATCTGGGAATACCTGCTGGACCTCATCACCCGGTGACGTCTCCGGCGCGGCTTTCCGGTATCATTCTCCGGGGAGCATTCCGCAATACCGAGGAGTCGTCTGCGTGGTATCCGTCCTGTCGTTGAACTGCCCGGTGTGTGGTGCGCCCTTTTCACCCGGCGCCGATCGCTGCGGGTATTGCGGCTCGATCCTCGTGCTGCAAACGGACCACCCGCGGATCGACCCTCGCGCCCTCAACCGCGCCGTCGTCAACGAGAAGATCTCCAGCTACCGCGACCTGCTGCGGCAGGACCCTCACTCGGTCAAGGCCCATTACGGACTCGGCGTCGCCTATTTCAACCTCGGTCTCACCGAGGCGGCGATCGATTCCCTGGAGAAGGCGTGTAGCATCACGCCCGAGAACCCGCACATCCATACCCAGCTGGCCGTGGCTTGGCGGGAAGAAGCGAAGACCGGCGACACGCGCGCGATCGAGGAGATGCGCGACCACATCCAGTACGCCCTGCGGCTCGACCCGGGCAACGTCGAGGCGCTGATCCTCGCCAGCGAGATGGCCGCCGCGGATCACGACGTCCAGATGGCCGCCGACTTCAGCGAGCGCGCCTGGAAGGTCGCTCCCGAACGAGCGCGTGACCTGCACAAGCGTAATCTCGGGGCATGGTTCCGCTGGAAGACCAACCGTCGCGACGTCACCGCCGCGGACGCCGAGCGAGTCCGGGAGTTTTCGCCGGATCTCGCGGCCAGCCTGCAATCAATCGGCGGCGGATCGACGGCGTTCGCATTGGGCACCCCGACAGTGCCCTCGATGAACATCGATCTCGCCAAACCCGTCTCGCGCATCCGCTCTGTCATCACCGCGTTCCTGACCGGAGCGGGCCTCATGCTGGTGTCGTGTGTCTTCCTCGCCATCATGACCGACAATGTCGAGAGCGGCTCGGCCGCGAGCGCGTGGCTGGGCTTCCTGTACCTCGCTCTCCTGTTCTTGCCGTTCATCCTGGCCATTCGTGCCTGGTACACCCATCGATAGGACGTTCTTTCTGACATGACCCAGGCTTCATCCTCTTTTCATCCCGACGCCACCCTGGACAACCTCGTACGGCTCGCGCGTGATCGCTCGGCCCGTGGCAACGCCACCCGTCGCGACTGGCAACGTGTCGCCGAGATCGACCCGGATCGCGCCCATCGCGAGCTGCGCGATTTCCTGCGCCGCACATGGAACAGCGACGCGTCCCGCGCGAACCCCTACGAGCGCCAGCCCCGGATTCCCGGAGCCGTCATCGGCTTTATCGTGGGCGTGTTGATCATGCTGGCCTTGTGGATCATCATGCCGTACGCGCGGGAGAACTGGATGGAACGCTCGGTGCTGCGCGACGTCGCCACCGGCGCGCAGTTCCTCTCGACGCTCGCCGTCCCGCTCGGCTTGCTCATCGGCGCCCGCTGGGGCCGCCGAAAGCAGGAGCCGGACACCGCGACGGCGCCGGCCCTGCCCAGGAATGCGTCGTTTGAAGAGCTGCTCGACGCCTTCGAGCGCACCCAGAACGTCGGTCGCGCCCGCGTCTACTAGTCGGCCTGCGCCTGCGCCCCCTCCATCGCCCGCTCGATCGCGTTCGGGAAGCGCGTCTCGAAATCCTGCACACCGACCCATTCCGGAGTGATAAAGATGCGGGCCATCTGTGGACAGATAGGACGCATGTTTTCCAGCCATGCGCTCCCTGCCTCGTCTCCCAGCGTCCTGAGACACATCGCCTCGTACTCCGGTGCGATGCCGTCAACAATTTCAGTTCGGATCGTGCCACGAACCAGTAGCACCTTGTAGGGCAGGGTGTCGCTGTCGATGGACAGGGCAACCTTCGCGCCATCCTGGAGCGCCTTCATCTTTGGCGCATCCGGCGGCGTCCCAAGCACGAATTCCTTGCCATTCCAGTAATGCCCGATGGGCACCACACGAGGGGTTCCGTCGGTCCAGGTGTACGCCAGCCGGGCGGGGATATGGGACTGCAACAGCTGCTGCGCGACCGGATCGTCAAGAAGCGATAGATCTCCCTGCTGCGTTGGCATGGCTGCCTCCTTCTCGCTGCACCTCTGGGTTGTAGGCCGTGACCCAACCCCAGCATGGCTGTTCTGGCAAAGAAGTTCGACCGCCGGGCGTAGGATCGCAACGTTCCGACACGCGGGCCTGACCATCGACGCGGCCCCCGTCCTGCGGCATGATCACCGCGAGAGATGCACGCGGTACGCGAACACGGAGAATGAGATGACACAGGGAAACACCGGTTGGTGGGTGCACGACCGCTTCGGACTCTTCGTTCACTGGGGTCTCTACTCGGTCCTCGCGCGGCACGAGTGGATCCAGAGCCGCGAGAAAATCGACGCCAAACGCTACGCGGAGTACATGCCCTATTTCGATCCGGACCTCTACGACCCGAAAGATTGGGCACGCCGGGCCCGCGAAGCCGGCATGAAGTACGCCGTCCTCACCTCGAAGCACCATGACGGCTTCGCCATGTGGGACACGAAGCTCTCCGACTTCAAGGTCACCAACACCCCGGCCGGTCGCGATCTGCTGCGCGAATTCGTCGACGCCTTCCGCGCCGAGGGCCTCAAGATCGGCTTCTACCACTCCGTCATCGACTGGCACCATCCCGACTACACGATGGACAGCACCCACCCGATGCGGGACGGGGATTGGGACGCCTTCAACCGGAGCCGCGACATGGCCCGCTACCGGGAGTTCCTCCACGGCCAGGTGCGCGAGCTCCTCACCGACTACGGCAAGATTGACATCATGTGGTTCGACTGGACACCACCCGAAAAGAGCAAGGACGACTGGGACTCCCCTGCCCTGGCGGCGATGGTCCGCGAGCTGCAGCCCGGCATCATCCTCAACGACCGCATCGGCTACTTCGAATCGGCAGATTTCGTCACGCCCGAGGAGTACCAGGCGAAATCATGGCCCGAACGCGACGGAAAGCGCGTGCTTTGGGAAACCTGCCAGACCCTCAACGGCTCATGGGGCTATCACCGCGACAACCATGACTGGAAATCGCCGGAGACGCTGCTCAAGCTGCTCATCGACACCGTCTCGAAGGGCGGCAACCTCCTGCTGAACGTCGGCCCGACCGCGCGCGGCGAGTTCGACCCGGTCGCCCAGGAGACGCTCGCCACCATCGGCGCGTGGATGCGCCAGCATGGCCGCTCCATCTATGGCGCCACCGCCAGCGACGAAACCCCGCCGGCTGACTGTCGTTTCACGCAGCGCGGCGACCGGCTCTACGTCCACATCTTCAGCTGGCCCCTGCGACACATCCATCTGGAAGGCTTCGCCGGCCGCGTGAAGTACGCCCAGTTCCTGCACGACGGCTCGGAGGTCTTCTTCCACGACGCCAACCCCGACGCCGTCGCCCAGAACACCGAGATGGCCGAAGAGGCCGGTACCACCATCCTCGAACTGCCCTTCCGCCGCCCGGACGTCGCCGTCCCGGTCATCGAGCTGTTCCTGAAGTAGGCCTGCAAAGGAATCGCGCTGCGTCGTCCCGGATCATGTGTCCGGGACTG
>DATGPC010000022.1:0-8167 GCA_035305265.1 Thermomicrobiales bacterium
GCTCCGGGAGTTCCTGGCGCAGCCCTTCTTCGTCGCCGAACCCTACACGAAGCAACCGGGCACCACGGTCCCGCTGGAGGACGCCATCCGGGAGTGCAAGGCGATTCTGGAGCAGTACTGAGCGACGCCACGACGCAGCTCGCCAGATAGAGGTAAGCGCTGACATGAGCGATATGCATCACCCGTCGATCGTTCACGAGTTCTTCACCTGCAGTCTGGAGGGCATCGAGGTTCACGTCGCACTGGAAACGAGGCATGCGCGAACCGTTCGACTCGTCGCTCCAACGTCTCGCCAATGGCTCGGACGGATCCTGATCTCGCTCGGGGCGCGTCTCGCCGGCAGTTCGCCGCACATCATCCCGGCCCCCGAATCCACGCCCGCGACCTCCCGATTACCGGGCTGATCCCGAAACGTCAGGCAGGCATCCCGGTCTGGAATGCCTGCCTGACGTTGGTGAGCCTATACGTCGTCCGGCCCGTAGAGGATCGATGCGTAATCTTCCCGGGAAAGGTACCTGACCCCGATCGTCGCCTCGCCTTGCATATCTGCCTTCAGCAACCGGTGGACCCCATCCAGGACGATCGATCGCCCCTGGAACCACATGACATGGATGGGCCAGGAGAGATCCGCCTCCATCGTCCGGCGGTACTGCGCCTCGAACCGCTCCGGATTTGCCCGAACCTCGATGGGCGTTACCCTGAACGGCTCACCGTCCACAGCCCACAGCGGCACATCGAAGAGCCAGGCAAGATCGCTGACCGTCATGCGTTGCACTGGCAAATCCAACGCATGCAGCCACGCCATGTTCCAGAGTTCAGGGGTGACCGCTGCCCGGACAGAGTCCGGCATGATCGTCAGGAGTCGCTCCCATTCGGCACGGAGACCTGGCGGAGCCGGGGGGCGTTGACGGTTCGCTGGCATCCCGCTCCCTACCCGTCCGTCCCGGTCCCATCCTCGTGCGCGGCCAGCCACGTCTGGGTGCGGACGACGCGGATCGCGCAGTCGAACCCGACGATGTGCATCGTCGCCGTCTCGATCGCGTCACGGAACCGGGCGGCACGTCGCTCGGCAAGCGCGTGCGGCACGCCGACGATCAGGGCATCGTCCTCGTCCCGGCCGAGCAGCACCGAGTCCCGGAGCCACGCATCGACCTCCGGCCGCGGGATCGCCCCGGACGCCCGCAGATCGTCGATGACCATCATCCACACCTGCGTGCTGGTCATCCCGCACTCACGCACCGTGAAGACCGGCACGCGCGCCGGCTCGCGATGTGTTGAACCTCGCCGTACAGTCGCCCCTTGTGGGCGACTCACAGCGGCTGGCCGACTCTCACGGGAGCCGGCCGTGTCCCGCTCGGCGGGAACACTCGCCCGCTCGGGATCCCGGTCATCAGGCGCCGATACCTCCACCCGCACCGGTCGACGGAGGACGACGGCAAGCTTGCGCTGGATCACGTCCAGCCAGTCACCCGCGATCGCATCCGCGAGCTCGACGCTCGTCGCCGAGAGGAAGACAACGCCGGACGCATACCCGGTAATCGACGCGCCCGCGCGAAGCTGGCCAATCGCTACGGCGGAAAGCGAGCCCCGCATCAATGAGCAGGCGGCACCCCAAACCTCGGCCGGCTCACGATCCACCGGTAGCTGTGACTCGCCACCTATTTCCCGGTCAAGGCTGTGACTGGCACCCGCCGTCCCTGTCACAGGACTTGTCACAGGTCGTGACGATCCGGCACCGGACTGTGCTTCGCGGGCATACATCTCGGGCACACCGTCCCGCTCCCAGCGGGTCAGGATCTCGCGGATTCGCTTCGGCGCGACGAACGCGCTCCCCGACGCAACCGCCTCGTCGATCGCGTTGCCGACCAGTTCCCAGGAAGAATTTCCGGAAACAACCGCCAGCTCCGCGAAGCGCTCGGCGATCCGTTCGAGCTGGCGCCGGGCGGCCGTTGTCGACACCCGGCCATTCGCCTCATCGAAGAGGCGGACTGTCATATCGCGATCGCGCTGCTCATCGGGCGCTGCCCCGGGACCGAATCCGTGATCGGCGATCTGCATTGATTCATTCGAATCACCAGTCGTGGTGGTTGTTAATTCTTGGTAATACGTAGTGCTGCCGGGATCAACAGAGGTTGGTCCACCATTGTTGGCGAGTGCATCAGTGCTCGCCGGTTTTTCGTCCGAACCAATGTTGGTGTGTGCAACGTCGGTCGCCAAACCATTGTTGCTGTTTGCAGCAGAGGTTTCGGGAACGCTGTCACTGTCATTAGTGTCGCCACCTGCACTGTCGATACTGCTGTCAGGTGCTGTCACCTCTTCTGTCGCCGTGTCACCGCTATCGGGCAAAGAAAAATCGCCGGCAACCTCCGTGGTGGTGGCCCTCCGGGAGGCATGCCCTGCCTTCGTGCGCTCGGACGCTCGCTTCTCATCCTTCGCGGTACGGGCGGCGAGTTTTTGCCAGGTGGGGTCGTCGGCCATCTCCTCGAGGATGCTGTGCCAGACGTTGTCACGGTCGATCGGCGCGAACCGTGACGAGAAGATGCGGCGCACGTAGCGGTAGACCGCGCGGTCCTTGTTCGCCAGCTCGACGACCTTGCGGACACCTTCGACCGTCAGGTTGAAGTCGTCGCCGTGATCCTTCACCCGGTAGAGGTTGTGAGGCACCTTCCACCGTCGGCCCTTCGCGTCGGTGCGGTTCACCATCTGCTTCTTGATCTCGATGAGATCGAGGGCCACCAGGATCTTGTTGATGGTAATCAGCTCGTTCCGGTCCTCGCCGTAGAAGTCCGCCTCGCTCTGCTGCGAGGGGAAGGCGAAGCCGCGATTGGGTGATTCCTCGCGCCGGTCCGTCCAGACCGTGTAGGAGTTGAGGAGCCCGACGCCCTTCAGGCCGATGATCGGCGCGAACTGGGTGACGATGCTGTTCCAGTGCCAGAACCATCCGCGCCGTCGCGTATCGACGCCGGATCGACTGCTGCCCGCCGAGGCCGACGCATCGCCGACGATCCCGGTCGGCTCGTTCCCGCTCGAGGGCATGCCGGCGCCCCGGATGGCCGATGGCTCATCCAGCCGGGGGGCAGGTATGTTCCGCTCGTCGCGGTTGTCCGGCCGTCGCCGTGTCACGGGCGCACACCGGGGCCGTCGATGTGCCGTGATGGCACGACGGGGTCTTGACACACCGATCGGGGTGTGACTAGAATCGAGTCAAGGTCGCTTGGGTACACGTAACCCTCCCTTGGCGGGGATCACAACTGCGGCCGGGTTCGGAACAGTGATCAGGCGGTTTGGCGATTGTCCGATCAGGTTCCGGGAACTACATCAGATGACTTCCCTGAAAAGGTCCGGTGTTGGCGCACCGGTCTTTTTCGTTAACGGGTCTCATTATCCGGCCTTCGTCCTCATGTGCATCGCCGACTGGCAGGTGTGTTGGCGCACGCCCGACGGCTGACGACGCGAACGTTGGCTGGACCTCCTCTCTCTTCTCTCGCGTGCAAACATCGTCGGTTCCGGTTGGCGATCCGGCACCGATCAGACGGGTCGCTCGACAACCCGCGTGATCGACTCCCG
Organism: Thermomicrobiales bacterium; assembly: GCA_035305265.1. Taxonomy (GTDB): domain Bacteria; phylum Chloroflexota; class Chloroflexia; order Thermomicrobiales; family UBA6265; genus UBA6265. Next base: position 3,568 of record DATGPC010000022.1, read on the forward strand.
ATCCTCCATCGCCGGTCGGCGACAGGTGTCCACCGTAAGGATACGCTGGAACCGTACCAGCCGACGTAGTGTACGTACGGTTAAATCGCTGGAAGGACGTCACGACCCCTCCATATCCCACAACGATCGCTGCATCGTCGCCGGTCCTCGCTCGCCGCTGTCCGCCCCAGGCAGCAGCGGGATCTCGACCTGCACGGCCTCTCTCGCCGCCGGAGCCCCGTCCTCGATCCGCCGCGTCGCGGCCAGCACCGACGTCCGGTCCACGTCCGGCAGCCCCTGCCGGGCCGCCAGCTCCACCGCGACTTCCGCCAGTCGCAGAGCCCTTCCGGGATTCCCTCCCGCAAGTTCCACCGCCGCGTCGATCGCGGCCTGCGCCAGGACCTGATGCCCGGCCCGCGATGCGATCACGGCACGGAGGTCGTCGTCCTCCGGCGGGCTCACGCGGGCCAGCGGCCCGAGGATCGCCTTCAGTGATCGCCGGCGCTCCACGCGATCCGCAAGGTCCGGCTGCCCCGCGATGACGATCCACAGGCCGTGCTCCGCGCCGTCCCGCAGCACGTTCCGGATCAGCTCCAGACGCGACCCGGTGAAGTCGGCATCGTCGATCAGCAGCCCCGGCGCCGTCCCCGCCGGCAGGTCCGCCAGCGCGAGGCGGATGTCCCGCCGCAGGTCCATCCCGGTTCGCCCGGTTGCCGTGCCGCCGAAGGCATCGACCATCGCCCGCAGCAGCTGGGCGTCGGTGAGGTTTCCCTTGCCGGGGTCGATGACAGGCGCGGATGCCGCTCCCGCGATCTCGCGCAGGAGGCGGGAGCGCCCCATCCCCGGCTCGCCGGTCAGCACCGCCAGCCGATCCTCGCGCGCCCGGTCTGCACTCACCGCGTCGACCCAACCCCGGATCTCGGCAAGCGCCGACTGCTGTCCCGGAAGGCTGACGAGCGGTCCGCTTCCCGCGAACGGATTTCGGTCGAGCCCGAGCGAGCGATACCGTCCCGTCACCGGGACCTCGACGTCCTGGATCGGCCGGGAGGAGAGGTGCACGTCGCTCATGGCCGGTCCTCCCGGTGAAGGCGCTGCCGGATCTCGCGGAGGCCGATGCCCTCCTCGCGCCAGGCGATGATCTGGTCGACCACATCGCGCTCGTCCTCGTCGAAGAGGAGGTAGCCGCTCTCGGTACGGGCGGTCGCGCGGACCAACCCTTCGCGCAGGTAGTAGTCCAGCTGTGTCCGGCTTAACCCGGTCGCGGCGCGAAGGTCGCCGGACATGTAAAAACGGGGGATTGGATGCTCGGTCGCCTCGTCCGTCCCGTTCGTGATAGATGTGGTCCGGTCCAGCGCGTTGTCCATGGTCCTCCCGCCCGTCTACTCTGCAACTGCATAGTGCCATCGTAGCGGGTCGGCCACCCGATGTAAATACGCCACGAAGTCACAGGTCGAATCGAGGCGGTCACGCTTGCGGAAAGCCCGGACAATCTCCAGGCAGCTCCCGATGCGCGGAGCGGTGGCAGGACGTCATCGTGGTCGTCGAACCTGTCCCCGCACCTGCTGGATGGCCACATCGACCTCTTCGATCTGGCGCTGCACCTCGCCCAGCTGCATCATTCGACCGCTATCTTCGGCGTGGTCATCACGAAGACGCATCTCGTGCGTCATCTGCAGCGCTCCGGTCGATGGGTTCGAGCTGGCCATCCGCCGGACGCTGGCCGGCGCAAGCCGGTTGAGGGGTTTCTCCAGGTGCTTCCGCCGGCGCACCAGGAGCGTGCGATAGCGTTTCAGCTCGGACACGGCGTCTCGGGCGGAGGCGGCGTCTCGAAGCCCGTCACTGACGAGCTGATCGACATCGACCGGGTCAACAGGGTTCTCCGTATCTTCGCGTCGAAACCAGCGGGGCCATCTCATGGGTTGACTCCTGTCATTGGGGCCGGCGCTCCGGCCGCGTATGGGGATACATCAGGATAGCCCGAAACGAACCTCCGCCCCGCTCGTTCTTCCCTATAAGAGGAAGACGCGGCCACGCCCGTGCCAACGTCCTCCCGACCGCTATACTTCACCGGTGACGCCAGCCAGAGGGTTGCGTCCCGGTGACGATTCGCCACCGCTCCACATGCACGCGGGCCCGGTGCCCGATCGGGTATCCGAAGCCGCAAGGTCCCGTACGCGTTCTCATGCGATACTTCGTTACACGCCGCTTTGGCGCATGCGTCCGGACGGCCATGACACGATGGCGACGCCATGGGACCGTGGAGCGCCCTGAAAGGATCTGAGTAGACACTCGATGGAGCCACGACCGCAACGACCGCGACAACCCCAGGGCGGGCAACAGCCCCGGCAGCCTAGCCAGGGACAGGGCGGCACGCCCCCACCACAGCACCCGCAGCAGGGAGGCGCCCCCGACTTCGACACCCAGGCCTACCCGCAGGGCTACGACCCGAGTGCCTTCGTCGCCCCGCCACGCACCGACTACGACTACAGCCCGCTCGACCTCGCGCCTCCGGGCCAGCGACGCCGACGCCAGATCATCGCCGGCGTGATCGGCGCCCTCGCCGTCATCCTCATCGGCGTCCTCGTCGTGTCCGGCTGGATGTTCCTGCGCGATGACGACGATGACGACCCGGCAGACAACGGCAATATCGCTGCCGTCGTGACCGAGTCTCCCGTCGCCACCGAGGACCCTGCCGGCGCGGCCAGCACGCCCGAGGTCGAGCCAACGGAAGAGACCGCCGCCCAGCCAACCGCACCCGTCTCGCCCACCCCGACGCCGCCCACCGAGGCGCCGGACATCGCCACCGACGAAGCGGGCCTGACCGCGCTCTTGCCGGATCCGTCCATCGCGCCCGCCGGGTTCGACGGCGGCACCGATTCCACCGCCGACTTCGACTCCGTCGTCGGGGCCATCGGCGGCAACCGCCAGGCCGAGCAGAACCTCACCGACTGGGGCTGGACGGCCAACGTCTCCCGCGTCTTCAACAACACCGCGCCCACCGACGGCAGCACCGACGCCCTCCTCGCGAGCCTCCACGGCTTCGCCGATGCGCCGTCCGCCGCCGCGGCCCTGACCTACTTCGCCGACTACCTCGCCACCGCCGGCCCGACCGACGTCGAAGCCCCGGCCCTCGGCGACAGCGCGCGCATGCTCTCGATGACTGACGAGTCCGGCAACGTCCAGGTCTCGCTCTACGTCCAGCAAGGACCGGTGCTCTACCGCTTCTGGGGCGTCGCCTCACCCGGCGGCGACCCGACCCAGGCCGTCATCGACTTCGCCACGCAGACGCTGGCGCCGTAGGGAGACGACCATGTTTCGTCGCGAGAACATCACCGGCATCCTCCTTCTCGTCCTCTGCGGCGTGGTCGGTGCCGTGATGGTCCGCGCCATCGTCACCGGCGAGCGGCCCCAGGTCAGCGCGCCGGACTGGGTCACCTGGGTGCTCGGCGCCATCTTCATCGGCGGCATCGCCTACTCGCTCCTCCGCTCGTTCGCCGATCGGCGATCCCGCGGCGGAGGACGCGCCTGGCCGGACCCGATGACCGGCGAGAAAACGCTCACCGACCGGCTCCCGAAACGCCGGCGCAACGACGACGAGGCATAGATCCGATGAGCCGCCCCACCAGGCGGCTCGACGCCACACACGAGGGCACGTTTCATGGCGGATGACGCGAAGGACCGATCGACCGAACGCTCCTCCAGTCGCTGGCGCGACCGCATCTCCGGCGGCACCAGTCGCCGGGACGACGGCGCCGGCCCATCCTCCGACCACCAGCGCCCGAAAGCCGTCTACGCCGTCCTCGCCATCGGCGTGGTCTCGCTCCTCGTCCTCCTGCTCGTGATCTACTTCTCGTCCGATCGCGACCTGCCCGACCAGCCGATCTGCACCACCGTCAGCGCCCGCGACGCCCAGCAGGCCGTCCTCGAAGGCCGCATCAGCCGCATCACCCTCGCCTACGACGACACCGCCGCCCCACCCTCCGCCGAGAACTGGGGGCCGGTCCTCGCCCGCCTCGACTACACCGACGGCCAGTGCGCCAACCTGCCGCAGGGCATCATGCGCCAGGACGACATCTACACCCTGCTCGGCACCATCACCGTGTTCAACGACATCACCGAGAGCACCCAGATCGAGATCCGCTACGACCGGACCACGGCGCTCGACGCCTCGCTCTTCGCAACGCCGCCACCGCCGCCAACCCCGACGCCCGAGCCGACCCCGACCATGGAGCCCTCCCCGACGCCGGAGCCCACGCCCCAGCCAACCCCCTCCGGCCCCGTCTTCGGCCCCGTCTTCACCGACACCACCCCGGACGCCTCCCCCGAGGTCTGACCGCCCGGACGCCACGAAAAACCCGGCCGCGAAGGCCGGGTTCTGCTTTGCAGGGGAACTTCCGTACCGTCGGGCCTTGTGTCCGGCGCGGTGCATCCAGGACCGCCCAACTTCAATATCTGCCGGCGGTATGATCGGCCCCAATCGCCCGCAAGGGCGATATCCGGCCACGCGTGCCCCGCCTCAGGAACCCACGTCCCGGTCCAGCGCCTTGTCCCGCTCCGAGATCTCCGCCCCCAGCGGCTCCAGGTGCGTGAACACCGTCGTATCCGGCAGCTCCCGGTGGAT
>DATGPC010000023.1:0-2495 GCA_035305265.1 Thermomicrobiales bacterium
TTCTTCGGCTTGAAGAAGGCCCAGTTGCCCTGCCGGCGCAGCTCGAAGACCTGATCGGTCATCTCCTTGTCGTCTCGCATGTGATCGCCGAAGACCACCCGGCGCACCACCCGGAACCACGCGTCGAAGAACGGATCCCACGTCAGCTCGCCACCCTTGCGGTCGACCTGCTCCAGCAGGATCCTCACCTCCTCGTTGATCACGTCCATGAACTTCTGCCCGTGGTCGTGCACCGGACGATCGGCCTGCAGTGCCCGCTCGTTGAGGTCGCGCCGGACCGACCGCTCCGGGCCGCTGGAAACCAGCGAGCCACGCGGCTGGAAGTGCGAAAGCGCCGCGTCCTTCTCGTCCGTGCTCGTCCCGAACGGCTCCGGCGTGCGCTCCAGGATGTCGCTGACGTGCTCCGGCTCCATCACCATCGCCCGCGAGATGAAGGGCACCGCCATCTTCAACGGCCCCGGCCCGTACTTCTCGCGCAAGCCCTGCATCGTCCGCACAGCCTTCGTGTCGAGATCGAAGCGGTCGACGAACCCGACGACGCCCGGTCGCCGGATGATCGGCCCCTTCGCATACGTGGGAAGAATGACCTGCGTGAGAATCCTCAGGGTATCGGGGATGGATGCGGTCCTTGGTTGTGCCTGAACGGCCATGAATCCTGCTTTCCGGTGTGATGTGACGATTCGAACAATCTCTTCTACCCCGTTCCATGCACATCCGGTGCCAGTTCCGGATAAATCCGTGCACGACACACCACACTCAGCACAAAGCACCCCCGTACACCCGGACCTCGTGGCCGGGTCACAGGCGCTAAACCCGACCACCGGTCGCAGTTGTGAAGGCCGGGTGGAGACGGCTATGCACCCGGAGCGGTCGGACCGCAACCTTTTCGCCGATACTCCGTTTCAAGGATCCAGAACCGGACACCAGCATGTTGCGACGAGGCGGCTCCCGGCGTGATGACCGACCACGACACAATCCAGATCGGCACCCTGCCACCGGACGACGAGCTTCGCCTCATAGACGCTGCCCGGTCGAGCCCGACCGCCTTCGAGCCGCTCTATCGCCATTACGCGCCGATGATCTACCGCTACTGCTATCGCCAGCTCGGCCACCGCGACAACGCCGCTGACGCCACCTCGCAGACGTTCATCAAGGCCATCGCCGCCCTGCGCTCGTTCCGGCCCGACCCGACGAACCCCGGCAAGACCTTCCGCGCCTGGCTCTTCCGCATTGCCGGGAACGTCGTCATCGACCACCGCCGGTCGCACCGCACGCACCGCTCACTCGACGTCCCGGACGAGGCCGCCGACCTTGCCCGCTACCTCGTCGATCCCGGCCGCTCACCGGAGGACCTCGCCATCGCCTCGACCGACAAATCGGCCGTTCGCGCGGCGTTGGAACGCTTGCCGGATCGCCAGCGCGGCATCGTCGAGCTGCGTCTTGCCGGGCTAACCGGCGAGGAGATCGCCGAGGCGACGGGCATGACGCTCTCCGCCGTGAAATCCGCCCAGTTCCGCGCCTACGCCACGCTGCGAAAGGCACTGCTTCCTCATATCGAAGGACCGTCGCGATGACCCAGCATCCCTTCCACCCCTCCGACGCGGATCGCCTGAACTCCATGCTCGATGCGCTGGTCTCCGGGAAGCGCGTCCCGGACGCCGGTCCCGCATCCGATCCCGACGCATTCGCCGCCGTTCACCGCCTCGTTTCCGGTGACGCCGCCACTGACGTGTCCGCGACCCCATCGGAGGACACCCTCGACGACATCTGGAGGACCATCATGCAGATACCAGCACCCATTCCAGCGGCCATGGACAAAACCCGGCGACCGATCTCCGCGCGCCAGAAAGCCCGGCTCAACGCCGTCCCGGAGCAGTCCTGGCGATCCCGCTTTCAGTCGCTTGCCTCCATCGCCGCCATCGCCGCGATGCTCATCGTGCTGATCGGAACTGCGTGGTTCAGTAGTCGGGGCAACGGCCCGGAACCACCGGGCAGCGAGCGCTACGCTGCCCAGCCGCTGGATCAGGGAACGCCGGCAACGGAGACAAGCCCATCCGCAACGGCGCAACTAGACGAAGCCGGTTCCCTGCCGGCCGCGACGTATGTCCACCCCAACCCGGCAATGTGCACCGTCGAGCCGCTGACCGTCGATGAGGTCATGGCAATGACGACGGGAGAAGTGGCCACGCCAACCACCTCAACGCCAGTCCCGCTCCCGGAGATGAACGAGGCGACGTACGAGGAGCTGCGGTCCGTGCTGGATCAACACCTGAGCTGCGGCCTTGCCGGTGACCCGTTCCGCGTCTGGGCGATCTCCTCGCCTGGCATGATCCGAACCCAACTGACCGGCATCGCCGGGCCGTGGATGCCGGAAGCCCAGCTCCGGCAGATGCTCGAAGAGATGCGGGCGGAGATCGACGCGGCACCAGAGAACTCTGGCGCGTTCAACTGGGACCCGGAAGGGAACCCGGCCATCCCGACGATGCCCGATGAGT
>DATGPC010000024.1:0-9472 GCA_035305265.1 Thermomicrobiales bacterium
CGAGCCGTGGCTGGACGAGATCCTCCCGATGTTCGAGGAGGAGACCGGCATCAAGGTCAACCGCATCGGCGCGTATTCCCGCAACGATGAGTGGTGGGCACGCCTCCAGGCGGGCGAGGATTTCGACTTCTTCCTGCCAAGTGCCGACTGGGCCGAGCGCGCCCTCAAGGCCGGCATGCTCCATCCGCTGGATCTCGACCTCATCCCGAACACCGAGAATCTTCACCCCGATTTCCAGGAGCTGGAATCGCTGACACAGGATGGCCAGCAGTACGCGCAAGGCTTCGCCCGCGAGATCTACAGCCTCGCCTGGAATACCGCGGTGATCTCTGAGGCCCCGACGAGCTGGGGCGCGACGTGGGACGAGCAGTACGCCGGGCGGATCACCCTCTACGACCAGGCCAATGCCCGCGTCGGGACGACGGCCCTGTATCTCGGCCAGGACCCCTTCGCGCCGGATGATTGGGACGCGATTCGGGACTCCATGCTGGAGCAGCACGGCCTGATCACCAAGTACTGGAAGGACTACCAGATCGGGATGGAGATGTTCATCAATGAGGAGGTCGATCTCGGCCAGATCAGCGATGGACGTGTCCGCATGGCGAACGGCCTCGGCGCGACGCTTGCCTACACGGTGCCGGAGGAGGGTGCGCTCGTGGCGCTCGATACCCTTGCGATCCCGGCGAACGCGCAGAACGTCGAGAACGCCCACAAGCTGATCGACTTCATCCAGCGGCCAGAGATCAACGCCCTGCAGATGACCATCATGGGGTATGACTCCGTGAACCAGGCGGCGCACGAGTCGCTCGAGCCGGAGCTGGAAGAGACGTTCGCCATCCCGGAAGGCGCGGATTTGCGCGTGCTGCGCGACCTCGATGCGCAGGTGCGGACGCAGATGGAAGAGATGTGGACGGAGATCCTGCTGTCCTAGGCAGGGCATCAGGGACAATACAGCCCCGGATGCCTGACCGGCGTTCGGGGCCGTGGGGAGAACAGGGAGAACCGGATGGCCGAATCCGATGTGAGTATCCGGAAGCTCGTCAAGCGCTTTGGCGACATGGTCGCCGTCGACGGGATCGATCTCGAGGTGCCGCGCGGCGCGTTCGTGACCTTCCTTGGCCCGTCAGGCTGCGGAAAGACCACGACGCTCCGCATGATCGGCGGCTTCGAGCACCCGGACAGCGGCGAGATCTACCTCAAGGGCGAGCCGATGGGCCGTCGCCCGCCGCACAAGCGCGATACGTCGATGGTGTTCCAGAACTACGCGCTCTTCCCGCATATGAGCGTGGCGGACAACATCGGCTTCGGCCTGCGTGAGCGCAAGATGGCGAAGGACGAGATCCGGCGCCGGGTGTCCAACATGCTCAAGCTCATCGAGCTGGAGGATCGTGGCAAGCGCAAGCCCCGCCAGCTTTCTGGCGGCCAGCAGCAGCGCGTCGCCCTCGCCCGGTCGCTCGTCATCGAGCCGACCGTACTGTTGCTCGACGAGCCGCTCGGCGCGCTCGATCTGAAGCTCCGCAAGCAGATGCAGATCGAGCTGAAGCGCATCCAGCAGCAGGTCGGCATCACCTTCATCTATGTGACCCACGACCAGGAAGAGGCCCTCACCATGTCCGACCGGATCGTGGTGATGAACCAGGGCCGGGTGGAGCAGGAGGGGAGTGCTGAAGAGATCTTCGACCGCCCGAAGACCCGCTTTGTCGCCGGGTTCATGGGGTCGCAGAACATCATCGACGTGCAGGTCGCCGATCGCGATGCATCATCGACGAAGCTCCGCCTCGGCTCCAACACGGTTACCCTTCCGGTCGCCGTCGCGCCGGGTGTGAGCGCCGGTGCCATTGCGGTGCGGCCGGAGAAGGTGCGCCTGGACGTTGCCAATGGCTGGCAGGGCACGGTGCAGGAGCGCATCTACAAGGGTGTCATGATGTCGTATTCCATCCGGCTCGACGATGGCACGGAGATCGACGCGGAGGTCGCCCACGATGACGTTCGGCACCGGCATGAGGTCGGGGACACTGTTCGCGTGAGCTTCCGGCCGGAAGACGCGGTCTTCATTCCCGACGGGGCATAAGGGGGACGCAGATGGCTACCGAGACACTTGCGGCTCCGGTCGATGCGAGCCCCCGGCGCAGCTTCTCGCTCACGCCGATCCTGACGCTCGGCATCCCGACGCTCGTCGTGGTGCTGTTCGTCGTCCTGCCGCTCATCCTGATCGGCATCTACAGTTTCTACTCACTCGATCCGGTGACCGGCCTCATGCAGCGCGATTTCACCTGGGCGAACTACGAGCGGGTGCTGACGTCTCCGATCTATCGCAACATTTTCATCCGCACGCTCTCCATCGCCGCGATCGCTACGGTCATCGCCCTGCTGCTGGCGTATCCGGTCGGCTATTTCATCGGCGCTGTCGCGAAACCGCAGAACCAGGGCGTCCTGATGCTGCTGGTGCTCATCCCATTCTGGACGAGCTACATCATCCGGACCTACGCCTGGATCGGTATTCTCCAGAGCAACGGCTTCCTCGACAGCGTCTTCGGCTGGGTACCGGGGCTCGATACGAACCTGCTCTATTCCCGGGCCGCGGTCATCATCGGCTTCGTGCACGTCTATCTGCCGATCATGATCCTGCCGATCTACGCGTCGGCACGGAACCTCGACAAGCGGTATATCGAGGCCGCCCAGGATCTCGGCGCATCGCCGTTCTCCACATTCCTGCGCGTCACGCTGCCGCTGACGATGCCGGGTATCGTCGCCGGGATCGTCCTCTTCTTCATCCCGACCTTCGGGTCGTTCGTCACGCCGCAGCTGCTCGGCGGCACGGGCGACGTGATGATGGGGAATATCATCGACAACCAGTTTGGCGAGGCGTTCAACTGGCCGTTCGGCGCGGCGCTCTCGGTGATCATGACGCTCGTCGTCATCGTCGCGATGACGCTCTTCTTCCGGTTCGCGGATGTGGAGGAGATCTATGGGAGCTGAGCCGCGGTCGCGCGGATGGGTGCTCAAGGCCTATACCGCGCTCGTCTACATCTTTCTCTTCGCGCCGATCTTCGTCGTCGTCCTGACGTCGTTCAACCCGACCGGCCGGGCGACGATCCCGAACGCGTTGACCACCCAGTGGTACCGGGACCTCGCGGAGGACGACCAGCTCATCGACGCGCTGTGGGTGTCGCTGCAGATCGGCGTCACGACGGCGGTGATCACGTCGCTGCTCGGCCTCTCCGCCGCGTATGGCCTGAGCCGCTATCGCATTCCCGGCCGGGGAGTCGCGCAGGGCCTGTTCTACCTGCCGATGCTGATCCCGGCCGTCGTGACCGGCGTCTCGATGCTCATCTGGTTCAACCGGATCGGTATCGACCTCGGCTGGTTCTCGATCCTGATCGCGCACGTCGTCTTCGCGCTGCCGTTCACGCTGACGATCATCCTGACAAGCTTCGCCGGGTTCGATACCCGGCTGGAAGAGGCGGCGCAGGATCTCGGCGCGACGCCGTGGCGGACCTTCCGCCTCGTCACCTTGCCGCTGGTGATGCCCGGCGTGCTCGGCGGCGCGCTGATCGCGTTCACGCTCTCGTTCGACGAGTTCGTGCTGACGTTCTTCGTCGCTGGCGGCGGTGTCCAGACCCTGCCACTGGTCATCTACAACCGTATTCGCTACCTGTTGTCGCCGGAGATCAACGCGATCGCGACGCTGGTCATCGCGTTCTCCGTCGGCATCCTGCTGATCGGCCAAATCGCGATCGCCCTGCGAGCGCGCCGGGCCAACCGCGCGGAGACAGCGTAGGGAGCTCTGCCCGAACGCCGCAAGCGGCCGCCCTGCTCGTTAGGCAGGGTGGCCGCGTGTCGTGTCGTGGAATCAGGACTCGGCGATGGAGACCGCCCAGCCGTTCGCCGTGCGGCGGGCACTGATGCCGTAGGTGCGATCGCCGACGCGGAAACCATGCGCGTCCACCGCGTCCCAGTCGTCCGGCAGGTGGGGCGACGCGATGAGCTGTCCCCGGTCGTCGACATCGACGCCCAGCAGCGCAGTGGCGGCGAGGATGCCGGCCCCGGCCGCCCATGCCTGCGGCAGGCAGCTCGACGGGTAGTTCACCGGGCCGGTCTTGGTTTCGTCCTTGCCGAATCCGCAGTAGAGCTCGGCGATCCGCAGCTCGGGGTCGTTCAGGGCCAGTGTGGTGATGGCCTCGGCCAGCTCCCGGGCCAGATCCACGTGTCCATACTTCGCAAGACCCGCCATCGCCAGGCTGACATCGTGCGGCCAGACGCTGCCGTTGTGGTAGCTCATCGGGTTGTACGTCGCCATCTCTGAGCTGAGCGTGCGGATGCCCCAACCGGAGTTCATGTCCGGCCGCGCGAAGCGTTCGGCAACCCGCGCCGCGCGCTCCTTGCTCGGCAGTCCGCAGTACAGCAGGTGGCCGGGGTTCGAGCTGATCGCGTCGACCTGGCGTTTCTCGCCGTCGAGCGCCTGCGCGTAGAACCCCTCGTCCTCCATCCAGAACATCTCCTCGACCTTCTGCCGGATAGCGTCCGCCTTTGCGTCGAGCTCGTCGGCCCAGGCATTGTCGCCACGCAACCGGACGGCTTCGGCGAGCCAGGCGTATGCGGCATAGGCGTAGCCCTGTACCTCGACGAGTGCGATCGGTCCGCGCACCGGACGGCCGTCCGCGAAATTCAACGAGTCGCCGCTGTCCTTCCAGCCCTGCTGGGAGATGTGCGTGTAGTCGAGCTGCTCGCCCGGGAATTCGAGGAAGCCGTCGCCGTCCATGTCGCCGTCGGTTTCCATCCACGTCAGCGCGCGACGGACGTTGTCGATGAGGTCGTCATACAGCGCTTCATCGCGATGCGACCGGTAATGCCGGGCAAACGTCATCACGAAGAGCGGCGTGGAGTCGATGGACCCGTAGTAGGGCGTATGCGGGATCTGGCCGGTGCGCGCCATGTCGCCGTAGCGCATCTCGTGCAGGATCTTGCCCGGCTGCTCCTCGCGGAAGGGGTCGTGCTTCTTGCCCTGCAGCCGTGCCAGCAACCGCAGTGTGTGCTCCGATCGCACCGGGTAGATCTGCATCGTCTGCAGCGCCACGATCAGGCTGTCGCGGCCGAATGGCGCGATGAACCACGGGATGCCTGCCGCCGGGATATTTCCGTCCGGGAACGACGTCTGGAGCAGGGCGAGGTCCGCATCGCATTGCGCGATGAACTCGTCGAAGTGCGTTGACGGCGTGTGCAGCGTCAGCGCCGGCTCGAATCCCGGCCCGGACTCCTGCGACGCGGCGTCATGAAGCGGCGGCCCGAACGGCTGCGGCGCGATCTCGAGGGTGATGCCATTCGAGGTTCCGCGAGGCTCCAGCTCGAGCGGCACGTGCATCGTGACGCCGCTGGTGTCGGACGCATCGTCGAGCTCACGGATCCGGGCCGTGTCCGGACCCGTCACGATGGTGGACACGATCACCCCGTCGCTGCCTTCCGCGGACAGGGTCGCCGTGGTCCCGTGAATCTCCGGCGGGCGCGGGGTGACCGGATGCCGCGGCTTGTTGCCGCGCACATCGAACATATCGTGGAAGTCAGCGCTGACGACGATGTCCACCTCGCCGCTCACGGCCTCCCGCCCGAAGTTCTCGACCGTGACGTGGCACATCAACGTCGTGGTCAGTTGCATGTCGATCCGGAACAGGACGCTGTGGCCCTCCACCAGCCGCTCCCCGATGAAGTACTCCGGATTCGTCGCCGTCACGACGACATGATCCGGTGCCGGCGTCTGGACCTCGAGCGTCTGGAGCGGCTCGTCCCGGAAGCTGAACTCCAGCCGGTCGAGGAAGCGCGTGTCCCGCAGGTACAAACCGGACTCCGCGCGGCTCACGCGCCCGCGTGGCTCGCCGACGAGGCAGAGTTCGTTGTTCTTCAGGATGAGGTCAAGATCGAGCATGTGGTTCCTTTCAGGGAGGACAAATTCAGACCCCTAATACCGTTCATCTGCCGCATGATGCGCACAACGCTTGCCGCAAATGCGCGCATCAGGGGAAGATGGGTGGGAGAGTGTAGCCAATACGAATGGGAGATTCCATGGGCCTCGCGACCGTCAATTTCTTCAGCGATGCGATCGGAAAGTACACGACCTACAACGCGATTGTGCCGGAGGACGGGCAGGGGCCGTTCCCGGTGCTGATCCAGCTGCATGGCCTCACGGATGACTACAATTCGTGGATCCAGCGGTCGAACATCATGCGCCATGCGGCCGGGTATCCGTTTGTCATCGTCTTCCCGGATGGCGGTACGCATTGCTACATGAACTGGAAATCGACGGGGCGGCTCGGCAAGGCCAACTACGAGGACCTGATCATCACCGATATTTCAGCCCACCTGAAGCGACATTTCAATGTCACGGACGGACCGTGGGCGATCGGCGGGCTGTCGATGGGCGGATACGGCTCGCTGCGCCTCGGCCTGAAGTACCCGGATCGCTTCGCGTCGATCTGGGCGCACTCGTCGAAGACCGACTGGAAAAACTCGGACCTCGATTACTCGATGGTGGCCGATCCCGGGGCGGTGGATCTGGTGGCGTTGGCCGAAAGGGCGAACGCGCGGGACGACAAGCCGGTGCTCTCGCTGGATTGCGGTGTGGACGACTACCTGATCGAGGAGAACCGCGCCTTCCACGCCGCGCTCGACGAGATGGGCTACGAGCATCACTACGCCGAGCACCCCGGCGCCCACGAATGGGACTACTGGGATCTCCATGTGCGTGATGCATTGGAGCAGCACGCGCGTGTGCTCGGCGTTGGTCGGATGACCGACTGAACCGATCGGGCAGACGAAAGCCGGACACCTCCGTGCGAAGTGTCCGGCTCTCGTGAACGCCTGGGCGAATCGCGTGCCTAAGACCGCCAATCCGGGAGACGGCACGACGATTCCCCGGGCGTCAGGCGCTCTCGGGGTGAACCCGTTCGCGCAGGCGCTGCTCCTGCTCGCGCAGCTCGGGAGTGAACGCCTCGCCGAAGTCTTCCGCTTCGACGAACGGGCGAAGCTCCAGCTCGCCGTCCTTGAACGGCGCCCGCTTTGCCCACTCGACGGCCTCGTCCATCGACTCGACGTTCCAGATCCAGTAGCCCGCGACCAGTTCCTTCGTCTCCGCGAAGGGGCCGTCCGTTACCGCCGGCTTCGATCCGGAGAAGTTGATGCGGACCGCGCTGGAGCTGGGCTTGAGGCCGTCGCCGTCGACCATGATCCCCGCGTTGACCAGTGCCTCGTTGTATTTGCCCATCTCGGCAAGTTCCTGCTCGGTGGGCATCGCGCCCGCTTCGCTCTCCGGGGACGCCTTGACGAAAACCATCACGCGCATGTCGATGCTCCTTCCGTGTTCGAACGGCCAGATGGCCGAAACTCTCTATAAGAAAGCCCTCACGGTATCGACCCGTGTCACTTCATAGTCGATCGGGATGCCGTCAAATCGACATCCTTGCCCGGTCAATTCCCGGACGAAACCGTGCTCGCGTCATTGCGCTGACGCAGCTCCTGCACATCCTCGGAACTGTAGATCGGGCGGAGCTCGATCCGCTCTCCGGCACCGAGCGGGGCCTTCTTCGCCCACTCGACGGCTTCGTCCATCGTCTCGACCTGCCAGATCCAGTACCCCCGCAGCAGCTCCTTCGTCTCGGCAAACGGTCCGTCCGTGACTGAGGTTCCGCTGTCGGTGAAATCGATGCGGACGCCCATCGAGCTGGGGCGGAGCCCCTCCGCGACGAGCCGAATCCCGGCGTTCTCCAGCGCCTCGTTGTACCGGTCCATCGCGTCCCGCTCAGCCTGCGTCTCGCGCTGGCCTGCCTCAAGTCCCGGCTTCGCGCTGAGAAGAACCATCACGCGCATAATCACGCTCCTCTGTCCGGGCTCGACATCAGCGTTTCCTGAGCCCTTTCCCGAAAAAACGCCACGGGAATCTCCCGCGTTCATTGGGTAGTCGAACGGGCCAACCGGAAATCGACACGCATGCAGAACGAGTTTTTTTGCATGGCTCGTCGTCCGCTATCCGTCCAGTTCCTCTAGTCGTCGCTTCAGGAACCGGCGCTCGCGCTCCTGCGTCACGAGCTCCATTGCGCGAGCGTAGGCGGATTTCGCTTCATCATCGCGCCCCAGCCGGTGCAGCATGTCCGCCCGGGCAGCGTGAGCGGGGTGATAGCCGTTCAGGTCGCCCCGATCGAGGATCGCATCGACCAGGGCGAGGCCCGCATCCGGACCGTCCCGCATCGCGATCGCCACCGCCTTGTTGAGCTCGACGACCGGCGAGGGGTTCAGCATCTCGAGGAGCTCGTACAGGGCAACGATGCGCGACCAGTTCGTGGTGTCGGTGTGGGAGGCGATGGCATGTTCCGCCGCGATGGCCGCCTGGAGGGTGTATGGCCCGATCCTGCCCGTCGCGAACACCTCGTCGATCAACCGACGTCCCTCCGCGATCTTCTCCCGATCCCAGAGCGATCGATCCTGCTCTTCCAATGGGACGAGGTCGCCCTCCGGTGAGGTCCGTGCCGGACGCCGGGCCTCGATCAGGAGCATCAGCGCGAGGAGGCCCTTGACCTCCGTCTCGGTCATGAGCCCGACGAGGAGCCGGGCAAGATGGATGGCGTTGGTCGAGAGGTCTGGCCGGGTGAGCGATGTCCCGAACGACGCGCTGTACCCTTCGTTGAAGACGAGGTAGATCACCCGCAGGACGGTCTCCAGCCGGTCCGGCAATTCCTCCGGGCCAGGAACCTGATAGGGAATTCGCTCCTTCCTGATCTTCGCCTTGGCGCGCACGATCCGCTGCGCCAGCGTCGACGGGGCGGTGAGGAAGGCACGGGCGATCTCCTCGGTCGTGAGACCGCAGACCTCGCGGAGCGTCAGCGCAACGCGAGCGTCCTCCGCGAGCGCCGGGTGGCAGCAAGTGAAGATGAGCCGCAGCAGGTCATCTTCCAGCGGGTCAACGCCGACCAATTCCTCGACATCGGTTTCCGGCGCCAGCTCCGGCATCGCCGTCGCGAACCGTTGCCGTCGCCGAATCGTGTCGATCGCCTTGAAGCGCCCGGTCGAGACAAGCCACGCAAACGGGTTGTCCGGTACGCCGTCCTGCTCCCATCGCTCGACGGCGACCGCGAACGCCTCGTGCATCGACTCTTCCGCGAGATCGAAATCTCCATCGAGCAGGCGCACCAGCGTCGCATAGACACGGCGTGAATCCCGCCGGTAGATTTCCTCGACCGCCTGCTTTGCATCAGATGACGTTGCTGGATCGGGCATGCACTCTGGTCTCTCTGTACCATCCCGGAGGGATGTGTCCGGAAGAGATTGGGTCCCGTCACATGGTAGCCCCGTTGGCCAGGAAGGTCCCGCCGGTGAGTGACAAAGGGTGGTGTGCTAGCATGGCCTTCCACAGGCAGGCATGAACCTGGAGCAGGCGACATGGCGTCACCCGTATCCCCGACGCGGATCACGATCAATGGACGCGAGC
>DATGPC010000025.1:0-3103 GCA_035305265.1 Thermomicrobiales bacterium
CCGAGGGACCTGCTTGCGGGCAAGGTGATCGGCATCATGCTGGCCGCGCTCTGCCAGTTCGGGCCGATGCTGCTGGTTGGCGGGCTGGTCTTCGGGCTGAACCCGCAGATCGCAGACCTGATGGGCGTCGATGTTGGCGAAATCCTGGACGTGGACTTCGGGGCGATCTCGGTGACGGCGATCGGCACCTTCCTGCTCTTCTTCCTGCTTGGGTTCACGCTCTACGGGTCGCTGTACGCGGGCGTCGGCTCTCTGGTGAGCCGCCAGGAAGAGGTGAACACGGCGATCGCGCCGCTCTCGACGGTGATGTTCGTCGGGTATTTCGCGGCGATCACGTCGCTCACGAACCCGGACGGGCTGGTCGCGCGGATTACGTTCATGTTCCCGATGACGTCGCCGTTCGTGGCGGTGCCGCGCGTGCTGATCGGGGATCCATCGGCCGGGGAGTTCGCGCTGGCGGTCGGGCTGCTGGTGCTGGCGTGTTTGGGCGCGATGTGGCTTGCCGGACGGTTGTACCGGACGGGCGTGCTGATGTACGGCCAGGCGCCGTCCTGGAAGAGCCTGTTCAGGCTGGGCCGGATGCAGAGCGTGGCGCGGTAGGGGCAAGGGCCATATGACAGATACAGGGGCGCGGCCGGTGCCGACGGCAACGCAACTGGCGTGGCAGCGCGAACGATCGTTCGCGCTGTTCTGCCACTTCGGGATCAACACGTTCTACGGCCGGGAATGGAGCGACGGAACGCTGGACCCGGCGGGGTTCGCGCCGACCGCCCTGGATTGTCGCCAGTGGGTTGCCGTCGCCAAAGACGCCGGCGCGGCGCACATCATCCTGACGGCCAAGCACCATGACGGTTTCTGCCTGTGGCCGACGGAGACGACGGACTACTCGGTTCGGTCCTCGCCATGGAAGGACGGGCAGGGCGACGTCGTCGGGGAGCTGGCCGAGGCGTGCCGCGAGGCGGGGCTCGGGCTCGGGCTCTACCTCTCGCCGTGGGACCGGCATGACCCGGACTGGGAACATCGCCCGGAGATCTACGATGCGCGCTACATCGACCAATTCACCGAGCTGTGCACGCGCTACGGGCCGCTGGTCGAGCTCTGGTTCGACGGCGCGGGCTCGGAGCAGCACCCTTACGACTGGGACGCGATCATGGCCGTCGCAAAAACGCATCAGCCGGACGCGATGATCTTCAACATGGGCGACCCGACGATCCGTTGGATCGGGAACGAGGACGGGTTGGCCAGCGATCCCTGCTGGTACACGGTGGACGCCCTCGGCAAGAGCATCTACGACGACGCGAAGGTCGGGTTGGAAGGCGGAAATCGGTATCTTCCGCCCGAGTGCGACGTCGCGATCCGACGTCACTGGTTCTGGCAGCCGGACGACCTCCAGACGCTCAAGAGCGTGCAGCACCTGGAGGCGATCTGGTACCGGTCGATCGGGCTCGGGGCAAACCTCCTGCTGAATGTGCCGCCGGACCGGCGCGGCCTGATCGACAACCACGACGCCATGCGGCTCCGGGAGTTCGCGGCTTCGATCCAGGAACGCTTCGCGAACCCGATCGTGGCGACGCTGACGCAGAAGGGGACGCGGATCGAGGCGACCTTCGATGCGCCGGTGACGCTCGATCACCTGGTGTTGCGTGAGCGTCTCGATGACGGCCAGTGGATCGGCCGGCACCGGGTGCTGGACGGCCGGACCGGCGACGTCATCGTAGACGGCGTGTTCACCGTCGGTAGCCAGCGGGTGCACGCGTTCCCGCGGGTGACAACCGACCGGCTGGTCGTCGAAATCGATCGTCCCGAAGGGCGCCTCGAACAGGTGCAGGCCCATCTCACGGGCGTGGAAACAGCGCCCGCGCTGGAGCCTCAACCGGCGTTCATGCAGGAGAAAATGGCCGACGGCATGTGACGGCCAGGATGTTCGAAGAATGGACACATCTCGTTTGCGTCGCTGTAACAGGCACGCGCAATAATTCGAATGTGAAGAGGTGCGCGCGGGAGGATCCCGCAGCATCACACACGGATCTGAATGGGTTTCGAAAGGATGAACGTGGCGACCACACAGGCGCAACAGACAACACCCCCGGTGCTCTCGGGCGCCGGGAAGCGAAATGGGGCTACCGGCACCGTCCTCGACGTGCGCGGGGTCACGAAGCGATTCAAGGACGTTGCCGCGGTCGACGACCTCTCCTTTACGGTACAGGCCGGTGAGGTACTTGGCTTCCTCGGCCCGAACGGCGCCGGAAAGAGCACGACCGTCGGCATGATCCTCGGGCTGATCCGGCCAACGTCGGGCTCCGTCCTCATCCACGGTACGGATGTGCACGGGAACCAGCACGTCGTGTCGGAAAGTGTCGGCGCGATCATCGAGAATCCGGCGTTCTACCCGTATCTCAGCGGCCGGGACAACCTGAAGGCCCATGCGTTGGCTGTTGGTGGCGTTCCTGACGCCCGGATCGACGAGCTGCTGTCGCTGGTGAACCTCAACGAGCGCGGCAAGGACAAATTCAAGACTTACTCGCTCGGCATGAAGCAGCGGCTCGGCATCGCGTCGACGCTGCTGACGGACCCGGCGCTGGTGATCCTCGATGAGCCGACGAACGGCCTTGACCCGGCCGGACAGCGGGAGATCCGCAGCATTATCCCGCGTCTCGCGGATGCGGGTCACTCGGTGTTGCTCGCCAGTCACATGCTGCATGAGGTCGAGCAGGTGAGCGACCGGGTGGCAATCGTCCGGCGCGGGAAGCTGGTCACCGAGGGCAGCGTCGACGAGCTGCTGAAGCGCGGCGGTTACATCGAGGTGACGGTGCCCGCCGAGCAGCAGGACGCCGCGCGGGAGACCTTGCGCGTCCTGCATGACGTCGAGCAGGTGACGATCGAGAATGGCGTGCTGGTTGTCGTGGCGCCGGATACGATGGGCGCCGAAGTGAACCGGGCGCTGGTGGAGCGCGGCATCTACGCCAGCGCGATCACGCCGAAGCGCAGCACGCTGGAATCGCTGTTCCTCGAGCTGACCGAAGGATCGACGGTCTAGGACGGCGCTTCGCGCCAAGACAACGTGCTTCGCACAGGGGTCCCCCGCGGCGACCAGGATGACGGA
>DATGPC010000026.1:0-25703 GCA_035305265.1 Thermomicrobiales bacterium
GGTGAAGCGCACGATGACCATCGAGACCATCATCAGCGCGAAGAGCGTCTGGACCATGTAGTTCGTGAAGGCGACCAGCGCGCCGACCTCGATATCCCCGGCATCGACCATCCGGCCGCCGAACCAGAGGGCACCGACGAGTCCGAAGTTGATTGTCAGCATCATCACCGGCATGACGGCGACGATAGTGTAGACGGCCTTCATCGTCATGTCGCGCAGGTTGTCGTTGCCGGTGCCGAAGCGCGCGGTTTCGTGATCGTGCCGCGCGAACGCCTTCACGACGCGGACGCCGGCGAGATTCTCCTGCATGATGCCGTTGATGCGGTCGAGCCGCTCCTGCACCTGCTTGAAGAGCGGGAACGCGCGCCTGAAGACGACGCTGACCGCGATCATGATGATGGGGATCAGGACGATGAAGAGCAGCGCGAGACGCGGCGCGGTCGCGATGCCGAGCGCGAGGCTTCCCACGAGCAACAGTGGCGCGCGGACCATGATCCGGAGCAGCATCTGCATCGCGTCGGAGAGCTGGGTAACGTCCGTCGTCAGCCGCGTGACGAGGCCGCCGGTCTCGAGCCGGTCGAGGTTGGCGAACGACAGCGACTGGACCTTGCTGAAGAGCGCGGCGCGGAGATCCGCGCCGAAGCCCTGCGCGGCGCGGACGGCGAAGATGCCGCAGAGGACACCCGCGACCATACCGACGATGGACAGCAGAAGCATCAGCCCGCCAGTACGAAGCACCTCGTCAAGGTCGTTGTTGGCGATGCCCTGATCGATGATCCGCTGGGTCAGGCGCGGCTGCATGAGGTCCATACCGACCTCGATCGCCATCATGATCGGCGCGAGGATGACGAGAAGCCGGTATTTCAGGAGAAACGACGCGAGGCGGCGTGTGGCTCGCACGGGTGGAAGACTCCCTGTTGAACTGAAGAAGACACCGACAGGGCCGGAGGGCACGTGCGGACGTGCTCCTGCAGAGGCTCGGCTGGATCGGGCGTGCGGTCCTGCACCGAACAGTGTACGCGACGCGAGCACGCAGTCGTTCGCAGCACGAATCAGTGTGCCACGGCCCACAGGGCGAGGGTCGTCGTGAGCAGGACGATGGGCACCGTCACGATGCTGACCCGCAGGTAGTGGCTGGTGGTCACGTCCATGCCGCGCTTGCGGATGAGCGTCAGCCAAAGCATCGTGGCGAGCGAGCCGTAGGTCGTCAGCGCCGGTCCGATATTCGTGCCGATCAACGTCGCGTAGGCGAGCAGGTCCCGCTCCTGCCCCTGCACCGTCTCCAGCGCTGACCGGGCAAAGACGGCCATCGGGATGTTGTTGACGACGTTGCTGCCGACCGCGCCCGCCACCACGCCGGTGACGATGACAGGGAAGGTGCCGTCCGGAACGGCGAGCGACCAGCCCTCCAGCCAGGTATGCTCCACCCCGCGCACCAGCACCGTCATCGCGATGACGAACACATAAAGCGGTACGGAGACGTCGTCCGAGAGCTGCCCAAGGGTGATGCGGCGAGTGGTGGCCGCCGCGCCGAGCATGATGGCCGCACCGGCGATCGAGGCCCACCACAGTGGATACCCGGCGAGGCCCAGCGCGAAGAGCGCGACGAGCGTCCCGCCAAGGCCCCAGGCGGAGATGCGCGCCCACGTGCCGGCGGCCAGCGGCTCGCGCGGCATGGCGGGGTCGGCCTCGTTCGTCACGATCGCCGGGATGGCGCGGGGAACCTCCTTCCGGAAGAGCCAGAGGAAGACCACGAGGTTCGTGACCAGCGCGACGGCGTTCGGGAGCCACATCGTTCGTGTGAAATCGGCGAACGAGAGCCCGAGCGGCTCGTAGAGCAACAGGTTCGTCAGGTTGCTCATGGGGAAGACGAGCGACGCCGTATTCGCGACGAAGGCGCAGGCGAACATGAAGGGCACAGGCGGCAGTCCACGGCGCCGGGTGATCGCGTAGATCACGGGCGTCAGGGTAATGACGGTGACATCGAGCGAGAGCGTCGCCGTCACCGTCGCCCCGAGCAGGAACACGAGCACGTAGAGCGCCCGGCCGCTCCCTCGCGCCAGGTTGGCCACCCACTCCCCGAGCACCTCGAAAACACCGGCGCGCTCGGCGATGCCGGTGAGGACCATCATGCCGAGCAGGAAGAGCAGGACGTCGGCCGTCTCGCCGGCGATCCCCGGCACCTCATCGATGCGCACCGCTCCGATCGCGACCATCGCGACCGCCCCCGCGAGGACGAACCACGCCTCGTTGATGCCCTTCGGGCGCGTCAGCATGAGGATGATGGCGCCGCCCATGATGCCGAGGGCCAGAATGGGCGTCATGGCGCACTGACCCCGTACCGCCGGACACAAGGTCCGGCGTCTCGCGCATCGTGCCTCATGATGCGATGTACATCCGGTCGGGAATCAGGAGGGTTTGGAAAACCCGCCCACAAGGGGCGGGTGTCCGAGGTGAATCCGGTCATGGCCGTTCGTCCGTCAGGGTTTGATGCCGACGTGCATCGCGACGGCGCCGAAGCCCAGTAGCTGGTACTTCACGTCCTGCAGCCCCGCCTCACGGTACATGTCCGCGAGACTATCGGCCGTCGGGAACTGGCGCACGGAATCCGGCAGGTACTTGTACGCCTTGTAGTCACGCGTCAGCAGCCAGCCGATGATCGGGACGACCTGGTTGAAATAGAGCCTGAAGAACGGCCCGAGGAAGGGGCGTCGGAACGGCGTCATCTCCAGGCAGACGAGCTTGCCGCCCGGCTTCAACACCCGCACCATCTCGTTGATCGAGCCCTGGTAGTCGGGCATGTTGCGCAGGCCGAAGGAGATCGTGCAGGCGTCGAACGAGCCGTCCCCGAACGGCAGGTTCATGCCGTCGCCGACCATGAACGTCACCTCGTCCGGGCGCTTTGCCGCCTTCTGCTTCGCCTCCTCGATCATCCCCGGAGTGAGGTCCAGCCCGACGACCTCCGCGACACCGGCCTTGCGGATCTCGAAGGCAACGTCACCCGTCCCGGTCGCGACATCGAGCACGCGCTGGCTTTTCCGATCCTCCAGGTGAGCCGCCTGGCGCGCGAGCATCTTGCGCCACCGGAAATCCATGCCGAAGGTCATGACATGGTTCATCAGGTCGTACTTCGGCACGATCCGGTCGAACATCGTCCGGACCTCCGCCTGGCCGGAGATAGCGCCGTTCTGGGGCTCGCGGGAGTTGTTCGGGGTTGTCACGTTCTACCTCTCAGGCTCCGTACCGCCGGACCTCTCAACTGCGAACGGTATCCGGCAACTGTCGCCGGATACGAGGACCGGCGGTACAGGACTCCTTCTTATGCCAAGACCAAAGCGATCGCGAACAGCACGCTGAACACGAGTGACGTGCGGCCGGTCATGCCGAGCGTGCGATTCAGGGCCGGACCATGCAGGGTCGTCATCTGCCGCCAGAGCTGCCAGAACAACGGCCACGACAGCACCGTCACCAGCGCCCAGGCGTTCAGCCAGCCAACCGCCCAGAAAACGAATGGCGTCACCATCGTTGCCGCCAGCATGACCGCGTACTCGATCCGAGTCTTCTCCGGGCCGATGCGGACGGCGACCGTGCGCTTGTTGGCGATCCGGTCTCCCTCCAGGTCCCGGTAATTGTTGACGACCAGGATGCCGACGTTCATCGCGCCGGATGGAATCGACGCCGCCAGTGCCAGCGCGGAGAGCTCACCCGTCTGGAGATAGGCGGTGCCGGTGACGGCGATCAGGCCAAAAAAGAGGAAGACGAAGACTTCGCCGAGTCCGAGGTACGAGATCGGGAACGGCCCGCCCGTGTAGGCAACGGCGCAGACGAGCGCCGCCGCGCCGAGCAGCAGGAAGGGCCACCCGCCTCGATAGACGAGATAGAGCCCCGCCAGGAGCGCCAGCCCGAGCGTGATGAACGTCGCGCGCATGACCTGGTCATAGGTGACGTAGCCGGCGGCGGTGATTCGGGTTGGGCCGACGCGGGCCTCGGTGTCGGTTCCGCGCTTGAAGTCGATGGCATCGTTCGCGAAGTTCGCGGCGATCTGCAGCAGCAGCGCCGTCAGCAGCGCGACGAGCGCGGTCGGCAGGTGGAACCCGCCCTCGTGCCATGCGACCGCCGACCCGACGAGGATCGGCGCGACGGAGGCGGGCAATGTCCACGGGCGCGCGGCGATGAACCATATATGGAAGGGCGATGGACGTTCGGCCATGGTGCCGGTCGGGGTACTCATGCGTCTTCGGTCATTCCGGACCCGTCCGGGTCGAGATAGATGTTGTCGATGATGCGCGCGTCGCCGACCGTCCCGGCCACGATGGCGCGGGCGCCGGCCACCACCGGGTCGACCGGCTCGAAGGTATCCGGGTCGACGATCGCGAGGTACTGGAGCGTCACGGCCGGCTGCGCCTCGATGATCTCCCGGCCCAACGCGACAAGCGTCTCCGCGTCGCGCTCGCCCTTGACCGCTCGTAGCTGCATCGCGAAGAGCGCCTTCGGGATCGCCAGCGCCGCCTCGCGCTCCTCCGGGGTCAGCCGGGCGTTGTACGAGCTGAGCGGCAACCCGTCCGGGTCGCGTACCGTCGGGCAACCAACGATCTCGCCGGGCAGCGAGAGGTCCTCGCTCATCCGGCGCAGCAACGCGAGGCGCTGCAGGTGCTTCTCACCGACATAGGTCCGGGTCGGTTGGAGCTGGTTCAGCAAGATCGCGAAGTAGGCCGTCGTGCGACCCGACCGTCCGGGACGGAACTCGCCCTCGAACCGATCGTCGAGACCGTCGACGAGGATATGCGTGGCGAAGCCGTCCGGGAAGATCGTCTCCGGGTCCGGGCAGTAGAAGATGCGCGCGCCACCCTGGTGAGCGTCCCGGATATCGTTCGACGAAATTTCCGGTGTCTCCGCGTTCGGGTCGAAGATCGCGACGACCGTCTCGTCGTTCTCGAGGTCCGACCGGCGAATCAGCGCCAGGTGGCCCTCATGCAGCGCGCCCATCACCGGGACGAGCCCGATGGTCATCGCGCCGAGCGCAGCGTCCATCACCTCGTCCGGCAGGGCCGCGATTACCGGTTCCCGCATGTCCCCTCCCCTACGCCTGTCCGTGAACATCGGCGCGCGGCGTGTAGAGCGGGCCTTCCTTCGAGCCGCTGGCCGGCCGGTGCCCGCGCTCATGGGCGCGCACGAGCCGGGTCAGGAGCGTGTTGGCCGGGACAGGGATGTTCGCGCGCTTCGCGTGGCGCACGACCTGGCCGTTGATCGCGTCGATCTCGGTTCGCAACCCCTGCTCGAGGTCCACGTACATCGAGGAATACGGGTTGCCCGCCGATCGGGCGACGCCTTCCAGCAGGTCACCCAGCACGTCGGCGTTCAGCCGAACGCCCTGTGACGCGGCGACCTCGACAACCTCTTCGATCACCTCCATGGCGGCAAGCCGGAGGTCCTGATCGGTGCTCATGGCGTGGTTCGGCACGCCGGCAAGGGCCGTCAGCGGATTGATCGCGCAGTTGATGGCGAGCTTGCGCCACACCCAGCGATGGATGTCCGCCACGGCGACCGTTCGCCAGCCGTTATCGGTAAACGCCGCCGCGAGACCGCTGAGGGCATCGTTGACCAGCGGCGTCCGGCGGCCGATCGCGGTGATACCGTCCGTCGTGTGCGTGACCTTGCCGGGCTCGGTGCGGACGGCCGCCTGGGTGGTGACCCCGAGCCAGACATGCGGCCGTGCGCCGTTCTTCATGAGCGCGCGGCGGAGGGCGGAGGCATTCCCGAGACCGTTCTGCAACGTGAGGGCAATGGTGTCGCGGGAGACGTAGTCGCGCAGCGGGGCGACGGCCTCTTCGGTCGCCCAGGCCTTGACCAGCACGACGACGACATCGCTTCCCTTGACCTCGGCGGGATCGCTGGTGACATCGAGCCGGGTACGGGTGACCTGGCCGTCGCGCTCGGTGAGCTCCAGCCCGTGGTCACGGATCGCGTCGAGGTGGTCCGAGGAACGGCCGTACAGCAGGACGCGCTCGAGCTCCGGGGCGGCGCCGGGCTCGCTCGCATGCGAGCGCATCGCCAGCGTCAGGCGCGCGGCCAGCAGCGATCCCATGGCTCCGGCTCCGACAACGGTGATCTTCACGATGGCCTCTCCCGGATATCGCCCACTCGCCCGGAGCTCCATCGAAGGCCCGGGCCGGCATCACTTCATAGCTATGCGTATTGTCGCACGGCGGGCAGGCAGATGCCGGACCCGGCGCTCATCCTGCGCGCACCTCTTCGTGAGAAAAAGTCGATCACCGTGGTCACGCTCGCGGCAAGGTCTTCCAACGGATCGAGGTTCTGGATCGCTCCGACGCCATCACGGGCCCGGCGGCGCAGCAGAGGTATCGGGCGACAGGCTATTCGTCGAGATCTACATCCCAATCGACCGCCTCGGCATCCTGTCGAGGATGCAGAACGCGTGCAATCACAAGATTGTTCCCATCAACCCAGTAGTAGAGGAGGTGAGTACCAACAGGCACCCATCGCAGATCGAAGCGCGATAGATGCGTACGGATTCGCCCCATCAGGGGCATGACTGCTAGTCGTTCAATGGTGGCTTCTATGTGGCGCCAGTATTCGTCGCGCTGTTCTCGATCCCAGGTCAACTCCGTATAGAGAAGAATATCGCCGATATCTGATCGAGCTTCGGGCGTCATGACAACGCGTAATCTACGGGAGGACATGGCGCCCCGGCTTTTCTCCACGCTGCAGGCGCTCATCAACTTCGCGGTTCAGATCGTCCCAAAATGCCTCGGTCACCTCATGAACGTGTCCAGCCCTATAGCTCTCCTCTGCCTCAGCGATGAAGGAGCGCAGTTGCGCCAACTGCGTCTCCTCTTTCTCGAGCAACCGAAGCCCCGCCCGAACCACGTCGCTCGCCGACGCGTATCGTCCGGATTCAACCTGTTCCTCGATGAAGGCGACGAAATGCTCGCCAAGCGAGACGGATGTATTGCGTGCCATCACGGCCCTCCATACCGTTACCAAAGATTGGTACCAGCGTAGCAGTCGTGACCTGCGATTGGAACCGGGCATGCTACGCTAATTCCACAACCCGCATTTCGGACGGGAGCTCGGGGAGGCCGGGCTGAGAGGGCGACCGAACCGTCGCCGACCGTTGCACCTGATCGGGGCAATACCCGCGCAGGAACCGGAGGTTTTAACACCATGACCCACAGTGTTCACCAAACGTCCCGTATCGCCGAAGGCCAACTCCGGCGGCACGGGGGCTCGATCTCGCGCCGCGCGCTGGTGCAGGGAGCGGCCGGTGGCGCCCTCGCGCTCGCCGGGGCCGCCGCCATGCCACGCCGGGAGGTGGCCGCGCAGGACCTGACGCAGGTCACGCTCGCGTTGGACTGGTACCCGAACGCGAATCACGCCGGCATCTACGTGGCGCGGGATCGCGGCTACTTCACGGAAGCCGGGCTCGATGTCGAGATATTCACGCCCGCCGACCCGACGACTGTGCTGCAGACCGTCGGCGCCGGCCGCGATACGTTCGGGATCACCTACCACAACGATGTCCTCCAGGCGCGATCGCAAGAGGTGCCAGTCGTTTCCGTCGCCGCGCTCGTGCAGCATCCGCTGAACAGCATCATGGTGCTGGAATCGAGCGACATCATGTCTCCCGCCGACCTTGCGGGCAAAACGGTCGCGATGACCGGAGTGCCGAGCGACGAGGCCTATCTCGAGACCATCCTTCGACACGAGGGGCTCTCGCTCGACGACGTCGAGATGGTCAACGTTGGCTTCGACCTCATGCCGGCCGTGATGTCCGAGCGTGCGGACGCCGCGATCGGCGTCTACTGGACGCACGAGACGATCCTCGCGGAGCGCGAAGGCAACCCGGTGCGGTACTTCCGCGTCGAGGAGTACGGGGTTCCCGACTTTTACGAGCTGGTGCTCGTGACGGGCGAGGAAACGATCGAGAGCCAGGCAGGGACCGTGACGGCCTTCCTCGGCGCCTTGCGACAGGGATACCACGACGCGGCCGACGACCTGGAGGGCGCGCTGGAGCTGCTCCTTGCGGAGAGCCCGGACCTCGTCGAGGAGGTCGAGCGCGAGGGGCTCGAGCTGCTCGCGCCGCTATGGACGGACGACGGCCAGGTCCCGTTCGGCACGCAGACGGCCGAGCGCTGGAGCGCTTACGCGGAGTGGGCGAAGAGCGAGGGCATCCTCGACGAATCGGTCGACGAGACGATGGCCTTCCGGACCGACCTTTTCCCCGACGACGTCGCATCCCCGGAGGCGAGTCCGATCTCCTGATCACCAGACGGACCGGACGACAAACCCGCCCTGCAGCAGGGCGGGTTTTCCGTTGTCGAGGCAGGTTCAAACGGCCTGATTCATGGCCCGAAAACGGTTCCCTTCTAAACAATCCGCATTGGGCCTTGACCACCGTACAGAACTAAACTATAGTACCTAACGTTGGGTAACCAAAGGCGCATCACGCCGGCAGGCCCCCTACTTTTCTCACAACCCGTTTCACATTTGGAGAGGGACAGTACTCATGACTCAGCAGCTCACTATCGATCTCGCGCACTCCGAAATCAACTTTATCGTCAAGCACATGATGTTCGCCAAGGTGAAGGGCACCTTCGAGAAGTTCTCGGGCACCATCAACCTTGACGAGAGCAACATCCTCAACTCCTCCGTTGAGGTGGAGATCGATCCGTCGAGCATCAACACGCGCGACGAGAACCGTGATAACCACCTCCGCTCGAACGACTTCTTCGGTGTTGAGCAGAACCCGGTCATCACCTTCAAGAGCACGAGGATCGAGGCTGGCAAGGGCTCGGGCGACTACAAGGTCTATGGTGACCTGACCATGAACGGCGTCACGAAGGAAGTCGTCCTCGATGCCGAGTTCACCGGCAAGGGCGTCTCCCCGATGGGCCCGACGGTCTACGGCTTCTCCGCCACGACCACCCTGAACCGCAAGGACTTCGGCATGAACTGGAACGCCGCGCTCGAGGCTGGTGGCGTCCTGGTGTCGGACGAGGTCAAGATCGAGATCGAGATCGAGGCCAACCCGGCGGCGTAATCCGCATCCAATCCATCTCATTTCTCACCGGGCGAGGGACAACGGCGTCTCCCGCCCGGTTTCCAATTCCCGGGGGTTATTCCCCGCCGTCCATGGAATCCTGCATCGCCGAACTGGTCCACGATGCGCGGGACGGGTCGTGTCGACCGCCCGGGTTGTCCCGGGTTCGCGATCTGGGCATGCCGCCTTCGAAGATCCAGAAGAACACGGCGATCTGGAGAGCGATGAGCGCGAGCATGACGAGCATCCACATACCGTCCATGGCCTTCCTCCTTTTGCCATTCCCCCTGCACGTTCCGCGCCGTAATGCCTTCCCGGAATCGCTGACTGGCGATATGGGCCCGCGTCGAAACATCTCCGCCATGCGCGCGTTACATTAACGAGGCGCGCACGCCATATGGCGCCGTGCTAGCATGAACGTACACCGCGACTCGATCGCTCTTTCCCGTGTTCGCTCCTATTCGAGGACCTGCCGCGTGGCCTATCCCCCGAACTTCCGATCCGCCTACGCCGCCCCACGTCGCGCACCGCGCTGGCCGTGGGCCTTCGCGTCGATCCTGCTCGTCGCCGTCATCGCCGCGACCGCGCTGCTGCTGAACGACGGGCTCGAGCCAGGTGACAGCGGGCGCCAGCTCGCCGCTGTCCAGAACACGCAACCAGCCGACTCCGACGCGACCCTGACGCCGGAACCGACCGCGACGTACACGCCGGTGCCGACCGCGACAGCCGTCGACGTCACCCAGCCGACGGCGATCGCCGAGAACTGGATGTCGTACTGGGAGGCGGGCGACTACGCCAGCATGTACCAGCTCACGTCCGACGCCACCCGCCAGTCGATGACCGAAGAGGAATTCATCGGCCGGTACCAGGCGATCGAGAACGAAGCCGGCCTTACCGCCATCGACGCGGAGGTGACCGGCGAGGCATCGCTTGCGGGCGCCGTCCCCTTCTCGGTCACGTTCACCTCCAGCCTCGTCGGCGAGATCCAGGAGGAGAACGAGCTCTTCTTCACCCGCGAGGGCGACAACTGGCGCGTCGTCTGGACGCCGGGCACCGTCTTCCGCGACTTGGGCACGTCCGGCTGCGTTGACTTCGTCGCCGAGTCCATGAACCGCGGCCGCATCCTGGACCGCAACGGCAAGGTGCTCGCGGAGGACGCCGCCGTCGCGCGCGTCAGCGTCATCCCGGCCAACGTCTCCGACCCCGCGACCACCTACGCGGCGGTCAGCGAGGTGACCGGCGTGCCGGTCAGCACGATCGAGGAGCGGGTTGCCTCTGCCGGCGGGCCGGACTGGGCGGTTCCCATCAAAGACCTCCCGGCCAGTGAGAACACGAACCTGATCAACGCGCTCCAGCCGTACAACGGCGTGCAGGTCACGCGCGCAACCCAGCGCAGCTACCCGTACGGCCCGGTCACGGCCCATCTCGTCGGCTGGGTCAGCATCGCGACGCAGGAAGATATCGAGCGGGACGAGTCGGGGCTGATCATCCCGGACCAGCTCATCGGCCGCGCCGGACTCGAGCTGGGCGCAAACGAACTGCTGACCGGGAAGCCGGGCGGACGCCTGCTGATCGTCGAGTGCGAGACCCGCGCCGAGCGGTTCGAGCTGGGCGTCTCCGAAGGCGATCCTCCGCGTGATATCTACCTGACCGTGGATGTCGACTTCCAGATCGAGGTCGACAAGGCGCTCACGGCGCTGGTCAAGGATGA
The DNA here is from genome assembly GCA_035305265.1 of Thermomicrobiales bacterium. GTDB lineage: Bacteria > Chloroflexota > Chloroflexia > Thermomicrobiales > UBA6265 > UBA6265. The sequence goes on from DATGPC010000026.1 coordinate 10,773, forward strand.
TCCTGACTCGGACGATGACGACAAGAAGCTCGCGGAGCGCTCCTCCGCCGTGGTCATCGACCCGCGCACGGGCGGGGTGCTGGCAATGGTCAGCCACCCGACGTTCGACCCGAACGGGTTCATCACCGGGGACTTCTCGGAAGAGGACCTCGCGGTGATGAACGACCCGCTGCTGACCGCGCAGGCGAACCGCGCGACGCGGCAGGCGTACCCGACCGGATCGATCTTCAAGCTCATCACGACCGCCGGCGCGATGAAGGACCTCGGCTACACCGCCGAAACGCCTATCAACTGCCCTGCGTCGTTCGAGCTGGCCGGCGTTGAATGGAACGACTGGGTCATGGAGAACGGGATGGGCGCGCAGGGCATGATGAACCTGCACTGGGGCCTCGTGAACTCCTGCAACACCGTCTTCTACCAGATCGCCGTCGACCTCGACACGAAGGACGAGCATCTGCTCCCGGACATGGCCCGCGCCTTCGGGCTCGGCGCGCCGACCGGCATCCCCTACTTCCCGGAGATCGCGGGTGTCGTGCCTGATCCGGAGTGGAAGCTGGAGAACATGAACGACGGCTGGGCGCGCGGTGACGCGGTGAACCTCTCCATCGGTCAGGGCTTCCAGCTCGCGACGCCGCTGCAGATGGCGAACGCCTACGCCGCCATCGCCAACGGCGGCACGCTCTTGCAGCCGTATGTCGTCGATCGCACGCAGGTCGAGGGCGAGGATCCGGTACAGGTCGGCGAACGCACCGTCATCCGCGAATTGCCGCTGACGGACGAGCAGATCTCCCAGATCCAGGCGATGCTCCGCGACCAGACGAGCAACGCCTCCGGGTACGGCTCCTATCAGGTGTTCGGCGACTTCAGCTGGCCGATCTCGGGCAAGACCGGCACGGCGCAGAACCAGCTCGATGGCACCGACCGGCCACACTCGTGGTTCGCGGCCTACGGGCCGTATCCGGGAGACGGCTCGGAGGCGACCATCGCCTCGGTCGTGATGGTCGAAAACGTCGGCGAGGGCGTATCCTACGCCGCTCCGGCAACGAAGGCGATTTACACCGCCTACATCCGGATGGAGCATCTGCATCAGCTGATGGAGCCTGCGGCCGCGCCAACCGCCGAGCCAGCCGCCACGCCATAGAGAAGACGCACGTCGCAAGGGCCGGTCATTCCTGACCGGCCCTTCCTGTGTCAGTCGACCGTGAACACCATATGCATGCCCATGTTCACATGAGGCTCCCATCCTCCGGTGGCCGGGAAGTAGCAAGTGCCAACATAGGTGCCGTGCTCCAGCGTGAGGGGCACCCATTGCTGCGTGCCGGCGGATTGCGTCGAGCTGAGCATGACGGTGGTCACATCGGTGTTCAGGTTGAACCCGTTCGGGCCGGGGCCCGGCTCCAGGCTGCTGGTGACCAGATCGTCGGTCATGACGTCCGGACCCACGCCCAACAGCAGGAAATGCGGTTCCTCGCCCTCGTTCCGCAACTGGACCACATGATCCCCCGCGGTCAGGTCCCCCTCGAGCTCGATGCTGAAATCGACCAGCGTCGCGGTGATGTCCGCCTTCGGCTCCGGCAGGTTCAGGGGCATCTCGCCAGACACATTGATGATCGCCGGCGGCTGGGTCGCGCCCTCACCATCGCTGAGAACAATCCACTCCCCGGGCGGAAGATCCACGATCGCCTGGGCCGTGGAACCCGGCCATCCGACGGGTCCGCCAGCGAACGCGGTCCGGTAGATGAAATCCGGGAAACCCTCGCCACCGTTCTCCGGCGTCGGCGCCGGGATCCCCGGGAAGGCGACGATCCCCATCGCCATCATGAATTCCAGGGCGGACATCCCCGGCGGAGGGCTGATGAACTCCGTGCCGATGTACGCCTGGACGTCGTCCCGGACATCGACGTTCACGAGGTAGCGGCCCGCCTCGATCTCCGCCGGGACGTGTTCATACGCGACGTTCGAGAGTCCGATGTCGAGGGTCGGGAGGCCGAATCCGGTCAGGTCCAGCCCCTGCGCGAGCGCAGGCTCCAACGGGACGGCCGGGATCCCGAGCATGGTCGCGATACCACCAATGGTGAAGGCCCTGCGGGAAATCGTGACAGCCATGGCGAATGCCCTTCGACGCCAGGTCGGAGCCCCGCGTGTGGGATGCGGAGCACATCAGCAGACCCCTGCCCCTGGCGCGGCGACCGGGTCGCGGGCAGGTCTTGCGGCACGCTCGTCGCACGGCATGACCGGAAGGGGCTTCGTCGCGTCACACCCTTGGAGTACAGGAAGCACCCTCCCCTGAACAACTCCCGGGACAATAGATGACCAATCAGACATGTAGCCAGAATCCTCGATCGCCGGAATCCGTGACAAAATCGTCACCTTTTTCCGCTCGCTTCGTGTATTCTGGGAGCCGCACCGCGTTCAGAGAACGAGGACGCGCGCGCCTGTCGCACCGCTCGCGGCATGTATGGTGGACCTTGCAGATGACCGGCTCGCGCCGGGAAAGCTCGCGGCCACGATGTCTCCCCGGCATCGCAAACGGCCAGTGACGGAAAGGGGTGATGACGATGATCAATACCATCACCAAGACCGTCGCCCGAACAACGGGCGGCTGACATCCACCAGGCTTGCCGGCACCGCCGGTAATCCACTTTTCGACCAGGACGACGAACAACCAGGCCATTTTGCGGGATCGCGGCGCTCTGCCGTGGTGTGCCCGGCATCGTCGTGGTGCCGGAACCTCCACGCCTGCCGCATGTGCCCGTTGCCAGAGGACGATCAATGTCACAAACCGCAGAAACCAACACATCTGTCGAGCCCGGCACCGGGTCCATGGGGCAGACCTTTCTCGTCGGCGAGAACGTCTACCTCCGCACCATCGTCGAGGCCGACGCGAAATTCTCGATGTCGTGGATGAACACCATCCTTCCGCGCTCCAGCTCTCGCGCCGAGAAGTACATCACCGAGGAAATGAAGGAGGAACGGGACACCGGCCGCCTCGTCGTCGTCCGCAAGTCCGACGACCGCATCGTTGGCTCCATCACCATGGAGGTCTGGAACCACGCGACCTGGGTCACCCCGTTCGTCGATCCGCTCTTTGGCGAGCAGGGCGACCGCTGGCTCGGAGAGGCGCTGCAGGTCTTCCTGCCGTGGCGCGTCGACGAGCAGCACCGCGTGATCACCTACATCAACGACATCCCGGCCGACCGGCCGATCCTGATGGAGGCACTGGAAGCGATCGGCGCCCGCCAGAGTTACACGTTCAGCGAATACTTCAAGCGCGGCGACCATTGGGTTGATTGCCACAACTACGAGTACATCAACAAGCAGTGGATCCGGACGCTCGGTGACCCGGCGGACGAGGAGCTGCCGATATCCGGCACCGGCGAGCCGCGCCCGGTGGTCGCGCCCGTGGCGGTCGAAGGCACGCCGCCGCCGAACGCCATGCGCGTCGGACCGCGAGTCTACTTGCGCCCGCTCCAGAAGGACGACGCCAAAGTCGTCGCCGAGTGGCAGCGCAAGGAAACCGAAGGGTTCTGGAGCGGTGGCCGCGGCATGTCGACGGTTTCTTCGCTGGAACGCTGGTTCCAAAGCCTGCAGGAGGACGAGCCGCAGGAGTGGGTCCGCTTCGCCGTCTGCCTGCGCGAGACGGACGAGATGATCGGCGCCGTCGGGATCGACGGCATCGACTACCAGCATCGTCACGCGGAGTCGGAAAGCGAGTTCCACCGTCCGGATTACCGGGGTGGCGGCTACGGCACCGAGGCGAAGCACCTGATGTTCGACTACGCCTTCAACACCCTCGGGCTGCACTCGCTGCAGTCGTGGGTCATGTTCGCCAACACCCGCTCCGCCGCCGCGCTGCGCAAGCAGGGCTACACGCAGGTTGGCCGGGAGCATTGGCTCACCCGCAAGAGCGGCCGGTTCGAGAGCTTCGTGACCTTCGAGCTGCTGGCCGACACGTGGCGCGCCATGCCCCGTACCGAGACCGCCTACCCGGAGAACAGCTAATCATGACAGCAGTAACACAGCACGGCGCGCACGCGGCGCGCAACGGCCAGGCAGATACATCCGAACCCACCCTGGTTCCCGGCACCGGGCATCAGGGCCAGACCTTCCTCGTTGGCAACGAGGTCTACCTCCGCACCTTCCAGGTCGGTGACGAGAAGAACGCGGCGTCCTGGCGCAACTCGGTCTTCCCGAAATCCACCGAGCTGATGAAGAAGTGGATCGAGGAAGAGCTCCCGAAGGCCGGCAAGAACAGGCAAAGCTACTACGCGATCGTCCGCAAGAGCGACGATGTCCTCGTCGGCTCGGTCCGTGCCGGCAACTACGAGACGGTTGTGGAGCTGGAGGCCCATGTCGACCCACTCTACGGCGAGCAGGGGCAGCGCTGGAAAGCCGAAGCGATCACCCTCTGCGCGGCCTGGGCGGTGGACGAGCGGCACATGCCGTCGCTCAATACCGAGCTTCCCGCGTCGGAGACGATCGTGATCGAGGCGCTGGCCGCGTTCGGCATGCGCGAGTGCGCGCGCTGGCGCGAGATGTTCTTCGTTGACGGCCAGCGCGTCGACAACGTGATGTACAGCTACCACAACAAGGGCTGGCTGGAGACCCTCGGCGACCCGATGGAGACCGAGCTTCCGAAATCCGGATCCGGCGAGCCGCGCCCGGTCCCACCCAAGGTGATGCTCGAGGGCGACCCGCCGAAGAACGCCATTCTCGTCGGCAAGCGGGTTTACCTGCGGCCGGAGGAGAAGGCCGACGCGAAGCAGGTCGCCGAATGGGCCCGCAAGGAAACGGAGACCTTCTTCGACGTCGGGCGCCACCTGCCGACGGAGGTCCTGCACGCGAACTGGATCACCAGCATCCAGGATGACAGCCATCCGGATACGATCTCGTTCAGCGTGTGCCTGCGAGAGAACGACGAGCTTATCGGCTCGGTGAACCTCTTCGGCGTTGACTACGTGAACATGTATGCGGAAACGGGCAGCTTCTTCCACCGGCCGGATTACCGCGGCAGCGGCTACGGCTCGGAGGCGAAGCACCTCCTGCTGGAGTACGCGTTCGACGTCCTCGGGCTGCACATGGTGGAGTCGTGGGTCTATTTCCCGAACACCCGCTCGGCCGCCGCGCTGCGCAAGCAGGGCTACAAGGAAGCCGGCCGGGTGACCTGGCTCTACCCCTACGAGGGCAACTTCGGCAGCATGGTCGTCTTCGACCTCCTCGCTGACGAGTGGCGCGCCATGCCCCGCGCGGATTGGGATTCGTAACCATACAGAGCGGGGCCCGTCGATCGACGGGCCCCGCTTCGTCATTCTGAGCGGAGCAAGCGCCCGCTTCCGCTTCTCGCCCTGCGGGCTCGGCCGGAAGCCCCAACGCGAAGCGACGTTGCCAGCCTCGCCTCGGCCATCACCGCATCTCAGCCACGTTATCCCGACCAAGCGGCAAAGGCAGGTGGTTCAGTATTCCGTCCTACAGCTGCGCCAGCTCATCCATATAAACGATAGCCGTCTCGATCCCGCGCTCGAACATCTCGAGGCTGTAGTGCTCGTTCGGTGAGTGCAGGCCGTCGGTATCCAGCCCGTAGCCCATCATCACCACCGGGATCCCGAGCTTGTCCACGATATCCGCCACAACGGGGATGCTTCCGCCGCCGCGCGTGAACACCGGCGCATGTCCCCAGCCTCGCTCGTAGGCCCGGGCGGCCGCCTGCATCTCCGGGAGATCGAAAGGAATCAGCGCCGGCTTGCCTGTGGTCAGCAGCCGCACCTCGACATCGACGGTCGGGGGCGTCACGGATTCGATGTGCGCCTTCAGCACCTCGAAGATCCGGTCCGGATCCTGGTTGCCCACCAGCCGGGAGCTCACCTTCGCGCCGGCGCTCGCCGGGATGATCGTCTTCGGGCCGGGACCACTGTACCCGCCCCAGATTCCGTTGATATCGAGCGTCGGCCGCGCCGAGATCCGCTCCTTGATCGTGTACCGATCGTCGCCCCAGACCGCCGGCACGCCCGTCGCCTCGCGGAACTGCTCCTCGCTCATCGCGCCCTTCGCGATCATCTCCCGCTCGGGCCCGGTCAACTCCACGACATCGTCGTAGAACCCCGCCGCGGCGATCGTGCCGTCCTCGTTGTAGAGCGAGCCGAGGATCTCGACCAGCGCCAGCGCCGGGTTGTGCGTCGCGCCGCCGAAGAACCCGCTGTGCAGGTCCTCGCGTGGCCCGCGCACCTCGACCTCGATGTACGTCATCCCGCGCAGGCTATGCGTAATCGCTGGCTCCTCGATCGCGCGCATCGACGAGTCACTGATCACACAGACATCGGCATCCAGCAGCTCGAGATGCTCCTCGATGAACGGCGTCAGGTTCGGCGACGAGACCTCCTCCTCGCCCTCGATCAGGAACTTCACGTTTACCGGTGCCGCGTCGGACGTCTTGAGGAACGCCTCCAGCGCCTTCACGTGAATGAAGAGCTGCCCCTTGTCGTCCGTCGCCCCGCGCGCGTAGACCTTCCCGTCCTTGACCACCGGCTCGAACGGATCCGTGTCCCACCCATCCTCCATCGCCGCCGGCACCACGTCGTAATGGCCATAGACGAGCAGCGTCGGCCTGTCCGCGCCGGCGCCCATCCACTCGCCGTAAACGACCGGATGCCCCGCCGTCTCCATCACCGTAACCTTGTCCAGCCCCAGATCCTGCATATGCGCGGCGAGCCATTCCGCCATCCGCCGCACGTCGGTCGCGAAGGCGGGATCGCCGCTGAGGCTCGGGATCCGGAGCATCTCGAAGAGCTGTTCCCGGAATTCATCGCCATGCTCTCGCGCCCAGGTACGGGCCGTCTCGCTCGCGTGCTCCATCGATGTCACCCTCCAGCCTTGTCCTGACGCGGCCGCGCTCAGGCGCGAACCCGCGACTCCGAACGGGCGTACAGGACGTACGCCCACGCGCCAAGCAGGATGCCGACCGCCACGAAAACCACGCCCAGAAGGGTGATCCGTCCCTCGGACACACTGTCGTCCGATGTCAGCAGGATGATCCCGAGGATCAGGGTGAGGACCACGATCAGGACGACGCTCGGCCGGATACCCGCGCGTTGTCGTGCCATGACCAGCCCTGTCAGGTGCAGGACGCTGTAGGCCACCAGCCCCCAACCGAGGATCAGCCGGACCGCTCCCCGCTCGATGTAATCCGACCACCAGCTAATCGTCGCGATGAGCCCTACCGTCACGCCGATCCCGGCGCGGAAGGCATCGAACTCGCCGAGCCTGGCCTCGCTGGCCCGGAGCGATCCCGCGCCGAGCACAACGCTGGTAACGAGCAGGACCACCCCGATGATCTGCAGGACGGCCCTGCCGGCGGCCTCGCTATCGACCAGCATGAGGATGCCAAGCCCGACGAGCGCAACGGCCTCGGCCGCGACGACCGGCCAGCGAACGTCGGATCGCCACGGCAGTCCCTTGTTGACGAGACTCGCCGCCTGGTCGCCCATGTCACACGCTCCCCTGCGCCGGCGTCCATCGATGCTCGGGCAGCCGGATCTGCTCCTTGAGCTGGAGCTGCCGCCCCAACCCGACGGCCGCCACGGCGATCATGGCCAGCACCCAGACCCACGACTCCCGGATCGCCGCTACCGCTGCGCCATGCTCCAGGTCCTCGCGCTGGATTTGGTTGAACAGGAGCATCGCCCCGGAGACCGCGATCGCCGCCCCGCTCAGCGCCGTATTCCAGATGACCATGTAGACCGGGAGATTCAGCGTAAGCGTGACGAAGGTGAACAGGAAGGCCCCGACCAACCCGAACAGGAAGAGCGCGAATCCGGAATCCGCGCCCAGTGCGTGGCCGATCCCGGAGAGCAGGACGGCGCCGACCACGCCGGACGAGATGAGGACCCCCGCGTACCACCAGTACCAGGAGATCGCCGCGAACAGTAGCCCGACCACAATGCCGACGATCCAGCCGGTCACCGTGCTCAGGAAGTTGTCCCCGAGCAGGGCCGTCATCAGCTCGGCGCCAACATAGAACCCGGCGACGAGACCGATGATCGGCAGCATGAAGAAGAACAGCTGGATCCCGATGAATGCGACCGCGATCCCGAGGACCAGCAGGAAGATGCCGAGAAGGATGTCCATGATCGCTCCCTCTTTCGATACGAGATGACACGCGACCGTTCCGTCCGGACCCCGGAAACGCAGGGAACCCCACGCTCACGATAGCGGCCAGATCAGCGGCACGAGCAACACGGCAACGACGTAGTAGACGCCCATGACCGGCAGCCCGAGCTTCCAGTAGTCCCCGAATTTGTAACCAGCCGGCTCCATCACCATCAGGTTTGCCGGCGTCGCGATCGGCGTCAGGAGCGCCGCCGCGGCCGCGACGTTCAGGCACATGAGCATCGTCATCGGCGAATACCAGCCTTCGGCCGCGATCGACACCGTGATGGGGATCAGGATCAGCGCCGTCGCCGTATTGCTGATCATCTGCCCCAGTAACGCGGTAATAAGGAAGATCCCGGTCATGATCACGTACGGGCCGCCGTCGCCGACGGCGTCGATGAGCCCCGTCGCGATCGATTCGGCCGCACCGCTGTCCGTAATCGCGTTCGAGAGCGGGATCATCGCCGCCACGAGGATGATCGTCGTCCACGACATCGACCGGTGCGCCTGGTTCACCGTCACCACCCGCAGCAGCACCATCGCCAGCGCCGCCAGCAGGCACGCGATCGCGGGTGGAACGACGCCCGTGCCGAGCAGGACGATCATGACCGCCAGCACGGCCAGCGCCGGCAGCGCCCTCGGACCGAGCGGCACCGTCTGGCGCCGGATCGCGTCCGGCGTGTCGATCAGGACAACGTTTGGATCGACGGTATGCTCATCCAGCGCATCCCAGCGCCCCTGCAACAGCAACGAGTCACCCGCCTTCAGCGTCGTCTCCGCCACCCCGACATCCTCGCCATATCGCTGGACGCCCAGCACGACCAGGTTGCCGCTGTCCGTCACCATCCCCGGGAAGACACGATCCCCGATATAGTCCGACCGTGGCGCGACGATGACCTCCGCCACGCCAAATTCGCGATTGACGAGCCCGCTCTCCAGCGGGGCCGCGCCCGCCTCCTTCGGCCGGATCAGCCCGTTGTCGGCGGCAAACGCCCGGATGTCGTCCTTGCGCCCCCGGAGCACGATGCGTGTGGCGGTATCGACGGTCTCGTGGCTCATCGGCACGCCCCTCGCGTCCTTGACGCTGATGACGTGCACCTCGGGATGATCCGGATCGCCGATCTGGTCCGCCGGGAGACCGAGGAACGGCGACTCCCGCCCAACGAGGAAGATCTCCAGCTCATCGCCCGTCAGGTACTGACCCTTCAGCGTTGACGGCAGCTTGCTCAGGTCGCGCGAGAACGACCGGGGCGTCCGCGCCGGCAGCAGTCGCTCCCCGAACAGGATCACCACCGTGACCGTCCCGATCAGCAGCGGCACCCCGACAAGCGCGATCTCGAAGAACCCGATCCGCCCGACGCCCGCCTCATCCGCCGCCTCGGAGACAAGCAGCGATACCGGCGACCCGGTGAGGATCAGGAGCGCCCCGGCATGGGCGGCGAACGCAACCGGCATCAGGAGTTTCGACGGCGTATCGCCCAGCCGGACGGCGAGCACCACGACCATGGGATAGAGCGCGGCGACCGATCCGTTCGGCGTGATCAGGGCAGTCAGTACCGCGACCGCCCCCATGACGAGGATCAGCAGCCGGCCCCGGCTCCCGCCCGCGTGCCGCACCACCATCTGCCCGACCCAGGTCGTGACGCCCGCCGCGTCGAGCGCCTCGGCGACTACGAACAGCGCCGCGATCAGGATGACGGTCGGGTTGGCGAACCCCGCGAACGCCTCCTCCAGCGTGATCACATCCGTCGCCCACAGCGCCAGCGCGACCCCGAGCGCCACGACGCCGACAGGCAGCCGGTTCCAGACGAACACGACGACGGAGACCGCCAGGATGGTCAGGATGATCGCCTCGTCGCTCATCTCACCCGCCTTCCCCGCGCCCGGGCACCTAAACCTCCACCGGGTAACCCGGGCCGAGCGGGATGCCAATGAGGAACCAGGCGACGAAGAGGACGATCCACAAGATGCCCATGATCACCGCGTACGGGAGCATCAGGGAGATGACGGTGCCGATCCCCGCATCCCGCCGGTACCGCTGCGCGATCAGCACGATGAAGGGGAAATACACCATCAACGGCGTGAGCGTATTGACGGGCGTATCGCCGATCCGGTACGCCGCCAGGAGCGTCTGGGGCGCGATGTCGAGCCGGACGAAGATCGGGATAAAGACCGGCGCGAAGATCGCCCATTTCGGGATCACGCCCGGGATGATGAAGTCGAGCACGAAGATCACGATGATGAACCCGACGAGCAACGGGACCACGCCCAGTCCGGCCCGCTCGAGGAGATCGGACATGCCGATGGCGGCGAAGCGGGGCATGCCGGTGAAATTGAAGTACGCGATGAACTGCGCAATCATCAGCAGCATGAAGACCAACCCGGCGAGGCCGCTGAACGTTTTCGTGATCGACGCGATCACGTCGTTCGCGCTCGTGACCGTCCCCGCGCCCACGCCAAACGCCACGCCCGACACCAGGAAGAACAGGGTGATGATGAACAGCAGGCTGTCCATGAACGGGGTGTTCCCGATGATGTCGCCCGTTTCCGGCTCGCGCAGCGGCGCGCCGGGAGGGACCGTGACCAGGAGAACGAGGACCAGGACAGCGAGGAAACCGAACAGGGCGTAGCGAAGGCCCTTCGCCTCCGCCTCCTGCTCTTCCGGCGTCTGCTCGGCCGATCCCTCGTCGTCGGTTTCGCCGGCCATCGCCGGGTCCCACGGACCGAGCCGGGGCTCGACGATCCGCTCGGTGACGACCGTGGCGACGATGCAAAGAAAGAACATGGAAACGATGCTGAAGTAGTAGTTGCTGACGACGGTGATCTCGTCGCCACCGGTAAGCGCAATCGCTTCGTTCGCGATCTCCGTGATCATCGCGTCGATCGGCTGGGGAATGATGTTGACGGCAAACGTCGCGGCCACGCCGGCGAACCCGGCGGCCATGCCCGCGAGCGGATTACGGCCCAGGGTATGGAAGGCGACGGCGGCGAGCGGGATGAGGATCAGGTAGCCGGCATCGGACGCGACGCTCGAGAGCGCGCCGACGAGCACGATCAGGAACGTGATCAATCCGCTGGGCGCCGTCTGCACCAGCTTGCGGATGAGCGCGTCCATCATCCCCGCGCCCTCGGCCGCCCCGGCGCCCATCATCGCGATAAACGTCACGGCCACCACGCCGAAGCCCTGGAAGTTCGTAACGAACGTCGAGAAGATGAACCGGATTCCCTCGACCGTCAGCAGGCTGTTGATCGAGACGGTCACCTCGCGAAGCTCGAACTCCGCGTCCTCCCAATACTCCTCGTCCTCATAGACGACCTGGAACTGGTCCTGGGTCGTGTCCTCGTAGTAATTGGGCACCGTCTGCACCGGCACCGGCTCGGCAATCGTCTCCGTCACCGTGACGTTGGCCAGGTCGAGGATGGCCGAGAGCACGATGATGAAGGCGATCAGGTACAGGAACATCAGTACCGGATGGGGCACCTTGTTCCCGACCTTCTCGATCCCGTCCAGCATGCGCTCCATGAACGTCTTGTCCGAGGGCACCGGCGCTGGCGCAGCGGCCTGGCTCATAGCGTTTCTCCGCTTCCCGATACCGCCACGCGCGGCGGCACAGCCATCTCATGCGGGTCCCGGTAGCGTCGGGCGCGGTACACGGTGCCCGGCGATGTGGAGCAGCGGGTGGAGCCGATTCGTTTTCTGATGGGATACGGGCGTGGTGCCCGGCAAGAAGGAGGAAGGGCCCGGAGTCGTGGCCGGCGGTCGCGTCGGTCGCGAGGAAGATATATACCCGGAAAGCTATTCCAGATGTATCACCATCTTACAGAATGTCATGGTAGATTCGTTCGCATGGTCACATTTCGGACGACGTACCGTGCGCCAGGCACGGCAGCAACCATCGTCACGTGGAGCACTCCATGATCCGCCCAAGATGATGGGCACGTCACCCTTTTTCCAGTCGACGTCGCTACAATGGCCACGCACACCCCCACTTGGATGCGCACGCCGACTCCGGGAGGTAGCCGATGACGCGCTTGTCCCGCCTCGTGCTCGTGGTCCTGGTCTTCATTGCCTCGATCGGTACCCTGCTCCCCCCGGCACGGGCGCAGGACGCAGGTCCGTCAGCCGCGCAACAGCTCGCTGACCGGTACGTTCCCGTCGCGTATCTCCGCACGCAGGATCGCGCCTGCGCGCTCCCTCCCGGCGGTGGCGAGCCCTACCTCCCGCTCCCGGTCGAGATCGTCCTCGACAACGAGCGCGTACTGATCCGCGACTCGGCCACGGACCAGGTCCTCGGCACCGGCCCGGACGCCGTCGAGCTCGCGACCTATGGCCCCGATACATACATGGACTTCCCGGGAGACCCTCGCCGTCCCGGCTGCACCTACGAGAACGACGAGCGCCTGCGCATCGAGGAGCTGGGCCTCGAGCCAACCACCTACGCCCGAGTCGTCGTCGACGAGGACGGGCAACGGCTGGCGCTCCAGTACTGGTTCTACTGGTACTTCAACGACTGGAACAACACCCATGAATCCGACTGGGAGATGATCCAGGTCTTCTGGGACGATGTGGCGAGCGCCGAGGAAGCGCTCCAGACCTCGCCCGACCGGGTCGGGTATTCGCAACACGGCAACGGCGAGATGGCGGACTGGGGCGACGACAAGCTCCAGCTCGAGGATGGCACGCATCCCCTCGTCTATCCCGCGGCGGGGTCACACGCCACCTTCTTCAGCAACGACACTTTTCTCGCCTGGGGCGAGCGCAACTCCGGCTTCGGGTGCGACGTCTCATCCGGCCCGTCGACACGCGTCCCGTTGATTGCGGTGCTCGTCCCGGACGAGATCGACCCGGACGGCGAGTGGGCCTGGCTCCTCTATGAGGGGCGCTGGGGGGAACGTCAACCGGCATCGTTCAACGGCCCGGTCGGCATGAACCTCAACGCCCGCTGGATCGATCCATGGCAGGCGGCCGAAGACTGGCGCCCCTTCAGCATCGTTGTTCCAGCATCCGACGCCCTCGGCCCGACCATGACGGAGGCGTTCTGCTCGCTGACGGAATCCGGCTCCCGCCTGCTCATCCTCGCGCTCGTCTATCCGTGGATCACCTTGCCGACTGTCGCGCTCGCCTTCGGAGTCTTCCTCTGGTTCACGCGGCGATCCTGGCCGATTTTTCGCCAGGCCTTCCGGCTTTATCGCGACCATTGGCGCCTGTTCACGGGCATCGGCCTGGTCGCGATCCCGATCGGCATCGTCTTCAACGTCCTGCAAGCGTTTCTCATCGATCGCCAGCCGCTCCGGTTCATCATTGACTGGTTCGACGAGACCGCCGGCGCCCGCCTGACCGCAGTGTCACTCGTCGGAAGCATCCAGCAATTGGCCATGTTGCTCGTCATCGCGCCCGCCGTTGTCCAGGCGGTTGCGGACATCACCCGGGGACAGCAGCCGGATGTCCTCCGCTCGTACCGTCTGGCCAGTGGCCGAACGCCGGCGATTGCCCTCGCATTCCTGGTCTTCGTGATCCTCACCGGTATCCCGCTTGCCACCGCCATCGGGATCCCGATCGCGCTCTGGCTGGCCATCCGGTGGCACTTCTTCATGCAGGTCCTGGTCTTCGACGGGCAGGTGTCGAGCGCGGATTCCCTGCGGGTCAGCCACACGCTTGTGAGCGGTCGCTGGTGGAAAACCTTCTTCGCGGTCCTTGCCTTCGATCTCCTTGCGACGATCCCGGGAATCGCTGTCGGCTTCGGCCTGCTGACACTCGGGAGAACAGCGGTCGGTTTCGCCAATGCGACGAGCAGCATCCTCTACGCCCTGACGATCCCGATCTCGGTCATCGCCGTCACCCTGCTCTACCTCCAGCTCGTGGAACGGTCGAGCCCGACGGAGCTGGCTCGCCTGACCGCCCCGACGGGCGACATCCCTGAGCCGCAGCCTCCGGACGCTGGCACCGCCATCGCGCCCTCAACCTGAGTCCATCCAGCTGCGCCGGACTGCCTGCCGCCCCACGCAAAAACACCCCCGGCGGGAAGATCCCGCCGGGGGTGTTTTTGCGTACCGTCTGGCGATGTGCGGACTAGGCGTCGCGCAGGTCAACCATGACGATGATGCCGCTATCCGGCTGCCACATGAGCGCCGCGGTCTCGGTCTGCTCATACAGCTCGAAGATGATCGTCAGCTCGACGGTCTCGCCGGAAGCGATCGCCGTGTCGTCCTCGAAGATCGTCACGCCGCTGTCCTCGTCAACGCTCACGTAGGAGCGGGAGTTGTTGCGGCCCAGCTCATCGAGCATGGAGAAGTCGAACGGCTCCGCGATCATGTTGTTGCGGGCGAGGTTCTCGATCTCGAACGTCACCGCGACGTACTCATAGCCCGGATCCGGCTCGTAGTACTCGCCGTAGTCCTGCCAGCCGCGCTCCACGTCGGTGACCGTGATCAGGGCGATCGCGTCACCACGCTCCGAGAAGTACGCCGCCGGCTCGCCAATGCCGCTAGCGAAGGCGGTCTCGCCACCGGACGGAGCAACCGGCTCATCGGCTCCGGGCGTGGCATCCTGCGCCATCGCCACGGAAGCTGTGCTCCCGATCAACATGAAAAGCGCCAGCAGCGCCGTAAACATCTTCCGCATGTACCCACTCCATTCCTTCATAGAAGGCTCTCTCGGAAACCGACCGTTCGGTCCCGTTCCGCGCTGGTCGTATGGTGCCCGATCCGGCGCGTCGCGAACGTGCGATGGAGGCTTCCGCTCGCGTCTGGGTAGATAACGCCTTTCTCCGGCAGATGGTTCCCACG
>DATGPC010000027.1:0-8791 GCA_035305265.1 Thermomicrobiales bacterium
GAAGAGGTTCCGCCCTCCGAATGGATCCAGACCGGCTGGAGCGAGTTCTGGGAGATCATCACCGGGACGATCGAGGCGCTCCGCCAGGCGTTCTCCGGCGATGTCGGTCTCGATCAGTTCACCGGCCCGATCGGTATGGGCCAATTGACCGGCGAGCTGCTCGACTCCGCGCCTGGCTCCGAGTGGTCGGTCCTGATCCAGCTCACCATCCTGATCTCGATCTCCCTCGGGTTGTTCAACCTGCTCCCGATCCCGGCTTTGGACGGCGGGCGCCTGCTCTTTGTCGTCATCGAGCTCCTGCGCGGCGGGAAGCGCATCGCCCCCGAGAAGGAAGGTGTCGTGCATCTCGTTGGCATGATGCTCCTGCTCGCGCTGATGTTCTTCATCGCCTTCGGCGACATCTCGCGCCTGCTCGACGGCGAATCGATTCTGCCGTAATCGCGATCGACATCCCGGAGCGCCCTTAACAATTTCGACTCACATCCGATTGTGAAACGTCGTATTATTAGAAGTAAGCACGAGCGGTCGCGCTGATGCGGCCGCTGCCCAATCCCCTGACGGAGGCACATTCTTCCATGTCACTCATCGCTCCCCGCCGCAAGACCCGCGTTCTCCATGTTGGCGACGTCGGAATCGGTGGCCAGAACCCGATCCGCGTCCAGTCGATGGCGACCGCTGACACCCGCGACCCGAAAGCCACCCTCGCCCAGATCCAGGAGCTCGCCGACGTCGGCTGCGAGATCGTCCGTATCGCCGTCCCGGACCGCAAGGCCGCCGCGGCCCTGCCCGACATCGTCCCGCACTCGCCTGTCCCGCTCATCGCCGACATTCACTTCGAGCACACGCTCGCCCTCAAGGCCCTCGACGCCGGCATTCATGGCCTGCGCCTCAACCCGGGCAATATCCGTAAGGAAGAGGATGTCCGCGAGGTCGTCGCGAAGGCCAAGGAGCGCGGCACCCCCATCCGCATTGGCGTCAACTTCGGCTCCGTCGCCCCGATGACCGAAGAGTTCGTGGACGAGATGGCGCAGAAGAACGCCACGCAGGTCGAGCTTCGCGCCGAGTGGCTCGTCCGCTCCGCGCTCGGCCACATCAAGATCCTCGAGGATCTCGACTTCTTCGACACCAAGGTCAGCCTCAAGGCCTTCGAGGTCCCGGTGCTGATCGAGGCGTACCGCCGCTTCGCCGCGCTCGACAACGACTACCCGCTGCACCTCGGCGTCACCGAGGCCGGCACGCCGCGCGCCGGCTCCGTCCGCTCCGCGGTCGGCATCGGCACCCTCCTCTCGATGGGCATCGGCGACACCATCCGTGTCTCGCTGACCACCGATCCGAAGGAAGAGGTCTTCGTCGGCTACGAGATCCTCAAGAGCCTCGAGCTGCGGCAGAAGGGCGCGACGATGATCGCCTGCCCGACCTGCGGCCGCGTTGAGGTCGATCTCTTCAAGCTCGCGAACGACGTCGACAAGGTCCTCGAGAACATCACCGAGCCGATCCGCGTCGCCGTCATGGGCTGCGTCGTGAACGGCCCGGGCGAGGCCCGCGACGCCGACGTCGGCATCGCCTCCGGCAACGGCAAGGGCGTCATCTTCCGCAAGGGCAAGATCGTCAAGAACTGCCTCGAGGAAGACATGCTCGAGGAGCTGACGAAGGAGATCTACGCCGTCATCGAGGACCGCAAGAACGGCATCTTCGACGAGGAGCCCGCGAACCCGATGGCCTACAAGCCGGTCATCAACCTCCAGCCCGTATAGGGAATGCGTACAGCCGGCCCTTGTGGCCGGCTCTGTCCCCCCGTAAGCCGGCCAAAGGGCCTCCCGGTCTACGGGCAAAAGTGCAAACAGATGAACAGGGGCGCCGGCATTTCCCGGTCGCCCCTGTTCTTTTCCCGGAAGGATGCTTCATCGATGTCCAGCGACAACACGCCATTCCGGTACGACGACACCCTCCGCGCCATGTCGAAGGCGCACGACCTGGCAGAAACCTTTATCCGAGACCTCCCGGACCGTGTTGTGAGCCGGATGGCGACACCGGACGAGATGGCCGCCGCCCTCGACGAACCGCTGCCGGACAATCCGTCCGATCCCGCTGACGCCATCGCAGAGTGGATGCACCGTGCCGAATCCGGCATCGTCTCCGACCCCGGCCCCCGGTTCTTCGGCTTCGTCAACGGCGGCGTCACGCCCGGCGCCCTGGCCGGCGACTGGCTGGCGAGCACCATCGACCAGAACACCGGCCTCTGGATAATCAGCCCGGCCGCCGCGCAGACGCAGGTCGTCGTCATGCGCTGGCTGAAGGAGCTCTTCGGCCTGCCGCAAAGCTGGCTCGGCATCATCACCTCCGGCGGCACCCAAAGCAACCTCGTCGGCCTCGCCGCAGCCCGCCAGTGGGCGTCCGGGCAACTGGGCTTCGACGCCGCCGTCGACGGTCTCGCCGGGAACCCGCCGATCCACGTCGTCTCCAGCAGCGCCATCCACGCCAGCGCCGTCAAATCGCTCGGCACCTTGGGCCTCGGCCGATCCACCGTCGTCCAGATTCCGACGACGGACGGCACGATGGACATTCCGGCCCTCCGCCAGCACATGCAGACCATCGACGGGCCGGT
This sequence comes from Thermomicrobiales bacterium, assembly GCA_035305265.1. GTDB lineage: Bacteria > Chloroflexota > Chloroflexia > Thermomicrobiales > UBA6265 > UBA6265. Next base: position 2,606 of record DATGPC010000027.1, read on the forward strand.
GATCATCGTCGCGAACGCCGGCGAGGTGAACACCGGCCAGTTCGACGACCTGAACGCGATGGCCGACATCCGTGACGCCCATCCCGCAGGCGCATGGCTCCACGTCGACGGCGCGTTCGGCCTCTTCGCTGCCGCCTCGCCCGCTTACCGCGATCGCATCGCCGGCATCGAGCGGGCCGACTCGGTCGCATCCGACGCCCACAAGTGGCTGAACGTCCCCTACGACGCCGGGTTCGCATTCGTGCGGGATGAAGCCGACCTCCGCGCGGCCTTCTCGACCTCCAGCGCGTACCTGACCCGCTCCGGCGGCTTCGACGCCGACGACTACGGGCCGGAATTCTCTCGCCGCTTCCGCTCGCTCGCCGCCTGGTGCTCGCTCAAGTCCCTTGGAAGATCGGGATACCGGGATCTCGTCGAGCGCTGCATCGACAACGCCCAATTGCTCGCCCGCTGGATCGACGACCAGCCGGACATGGAGCTGCTGAATGCGGAGCGGCAGCGCGCCTACCCCTTCAACATCGTCGCGTTCCGATACGTCGACCCGAACCTGCCTGACGAAGAGAACGACGAGATCAATCTCCGGGCCGTCGAGGCGATCCAGCGCGACGGCCGCGCCTTCATCAGCGGCACCCGCTGGAACGGTCATGCCGGCATCCGGGCAGCCTTCGTGAACTGGTCAACAACGCCCGACGACGTGCGCATCCTGCAGGACACGCTGCGGGACGTCGCCCGGTCGCATTGACGGCCATCAGGGGCCACAGGATCGGCAAGACCCGGCCCGGCTTGCCGTGGTAGAGTGCTTTCGGTATGCGGTGCGCCCGCGGCGAGCCCCTCTCCGGCCTGACGCCGCGCCTTTTCCGGAGCCAACCGGCGCACCATTCAGGGATCCTATGCGCTCCACCTCGACACCACCCCCTCCGTGGACAACGACGCCCGGACGGGACAGAGGAGTGTTCAGTTTCATGCTCAATCGAACCCTTTCCCGACGTGTTCTTGCCGGTACGCTGGGTGCCGGCGCGGTCACCCTTGGCGCGGGCCGCGCGATTGTCGCGCAGGACGCCTCGCCCTCCGCGAGCCCGACCGGACCGATCGAGCCGGTCGAGATCCCGTCCTTCACCGTGCCCGACGACGCCATCGAGGTGAACATCGGCTCCCTGCCGGTCATGATCTACGCCCCGATGTTCGTCGCCTACGACAAGGGCTACTTCGCCGAACGCGGTTTGGACGTCAACATCAGCCCGATCAACAGCGGCACCGACCTGACCGTCCTCACCTCGACCAACGAGCTCCAGATTTCCATTTCCGGCGTTGGCCCGGCCTTCTGGAATGCCGTCGACGCCGACCTGCCGCTGAAGATCGTCGCTCCCGGCCATGAGGAAGGGAACCCGGTCACCACGCCGCTGATGGTCGCCCAGAGCTCCATCGACGACGGCTCGATCACCCGCGTCTCGGACCTCGCCGGCAAGAAGGTCTCCGTCAACGCCCCGGGCGCCACCGAGTACTGGCTCGACGCCGCGCTCCGCACCGACGGCCTGACCATCGCCGATGTCGACCTCCAGTACCTGACCTTCCCGGACGCCGTGACGGCGCTTGACTCGGGCGCGCTCGACGGCGCGGTCATCGGCGAGCCGCTGGCCACCCAGGCGCAGCAGCAAGGTATCGCCGCCATCCTGACCGACGACTTCCCGGTGCAGGGCATTCAGGTCACGGCGGTCTACGCCAACGCCAACTGGATCGAGGAGAACCACGACGCCACGGTCGGCTTCGTCGCGGCCTACCTCCAGGCCTGCCGCGACCTGACGAATGAGCCGAACGACCCGCTCAACCTGACCATCATCAACAAGTACACTGACGTCCCGCTCGAGCTGATCGCGCAGTCCGTCCGCCCTGTCTACCAGGCCGAGGGCGAGATCAATCGCGACAACCTCGTCACCCTGCAGGAGTTCTTCTCCGAGCGTGACCTCATGGAGTTCGAGGGCACTATCAATCCCGACGACGTGATCGAGCAGGACATCATCGACGAAGCCGTGGCGCTGCTCGACGGCGAGTAACCACCGGCATCCCAAGGGGACCCATGGCCCAGGTAATTCATCCGGAACCAGCTTCATCCCAGACACCGCAGGCGGGCGCGCAGGTCATCGCGCGCCACGTCTCGCGCCGCTTCACCACCCAGACCGGCTCCGTAGACGCCTGCGTCGATGTGAACCTCACCGTCGATCCCGGCCAGTTCGTGGTCATCGTCGGCCCGTCAGGCTGCGGCAAATCGACCTTCCTGCGAATGGTCGCGGGGCTCGATTCGCCGACCGATGGCGAGCTGCTCGTCACCCAGCAGGATGGCTCCCCGGCGTCCAACGCCATGGTCTTCCATGGCCGCACCCTCTTCCCGTGGCTCACGATCCGCGACAACATCGCCTACGGGCTTCGATTGTCCGGCATGTCGAGATCCGGGCGGCGCAACCGGGCCGAGGAGCTCCTCGATCTCGTCGGCCTCTCCCGCTTCGGGGACGCCTGGCCGCACCAGCTCTCCGAGGGCATGCGCCAGCGCGTCTCCATCGCCCGGGCGCTCGCCATGGACCCGACGCTCCTGCTCATGGATGAGCCCTTCGGCGCGCTCGACGAGCAGACGCGGTTCATCCTCCAGGAGGAGTTGCTTCGCATTTGGGAAAAGAGCGGCAAGACCGTCCTGTTCGTGACGCACTCGATCGACGAGGCGCTGATCCTCGCCGACAAGATCGTCATCATGAGCGCGCACCCGGGCACGATCCGCGAGGTCATCGACGTGCCGTTCCCGCGGCCGCGCAGCCTGACGGACGTGCGCTCCGATCCGCAGTTCGCCGAGCTCTTCACCACGACGTGGACCACGCTCCGTGACGAGGTCGAATCAGGTGGTGCGTTCCGGGGATGATGCGCAAACGACGGACCGAACTGCTCCTGACCATCATGGGTCCCCTGATCGTCCTGCTCATCTGGGAGGCGCTCTCCCGGACCGAAACGATCGACCCGCTCTTCTGGCCTGCCCCGACGAGCCTGTGGGACACCACGGTCGAGCTCTTCACCGAGAAGGACCTGCTCGGCGATATCGGGATCAGCCTCTACCGCATCCTGATGGGTTTTGTCCTCGGGACGATTCCCGGCATCGTGATCGGCCTCGCCATGGGCCTCTTCTGGCCGGTGCGGGCCGCGCTGATGCCGATCGCCTCGGCAATCTATGCCGTCCCGAAGATCGCGATCCTGCCGCTCGTCATCATCGCGTTCGGGATCGGCGAGCTGTCGAAGATCATGATCGTCGCGATCTCCATCTTCTTCCTCGTCGCCCTGAACACGATGAGCGGCGTGCTCTCGATCGATAACCAGTTTCGCGATGTCGCCCGGAACCTGGGCGCGTCGAAATGGGAGCTCTTCTGGACCGTTGCCCTGCCCGGGAGCCTGCCCGCCATCTTCACCGGCATGCGGCTCTCGCTCGGCTTCGCCCTGATCGTCATTGTCGGCGCCGAGTTCCTCGCCGCCGACAAGGGCATCGGTTTCATGATCTGGCAGAGCTACCAAACGCTCCGTATCAAGCAGATGTTCGTGGGCCTGGTCATCACCGGCATCATGGGCTGGGCCCTGACCCTCGTCGTGGACGCGCTCGAACGCATCATCGTTCCGTGGCGCGCCGATGATGCCTAGAAAGGCCTGCCTGACGTGTCGACAATGACCTTGCCCCGCTGGCGCATCTGGTTCATGGCCACCCGCCCCTGGAGCCTGACGATCTCCGTCGTCCCGATCGTCCTCGCTTCCGTCCTGGCATGGCAGGACGGCGGGTTCTCGCCGCTGTACGCCATCCTGATGCTCCTCACGTCGATCCTGACGCACATTGGCTGCAACCTGACCAATGACTATTTCGACCACCACTCCGGCGTCGACGCGGTCCAGCTGGAGGGCCAGGGCCGCATGCTGCAGGAGGGTCACCTTAGTGAGCATGACCTCCGCAACGGCATGATCGTCTCCTTCGCGCTGGCGCTCGTCTTCGGCGCGCCGATCATCGCCGAGCTCGGCTGGTGGGGCGTCGTCTTCGCCCTCGTCGGCGCCGGCGTCGCCTTCCTCTACACGGGAGGCCCCTGGCCCCTTGCCTACAACCGTATGGGCGAGATTGGCGTCTTCGTCGCGATGGGCCTGGTCATGGTCGGCGGCGCGTACTACGTCCATACAGGCACCTTCACCTGGCCCGCCGCCATCATCGCCACCTGCGTCGGCCTGTACGCCTCCGCGATCCTCCATGCCAACAACATGCGCGACATCCACGTCGACAAGATGCACCGCAAGCACACGCTCGCGAACACCTTCGGCTGGACCTTCGGCGTCTGGGAGTACGGAGCGTCGATCGTCGCCCCGCTCGCGCTGACGCTCGGGATCATCGTCTTCGAGCCCTCGTACTGGCCGCTGATCGTCGTCCTGTTGGTGATTCCGGCCACGCTCGCGGCATGGACCATGATGCGCACTACCCCCGAAGGGGAGCTGACCGGCGCCATCGTCGGGTTCACCACGAAGCTCCACATGCGCTACGGGCTGCTGGTGACCCTCGGCCTCCTGATCAAGGGCGTGATCGACTTATGAGGGCGCTTCTACGCAAGGCGGCGGCGCTGTCGCTCGTTGGCGCGGTCGGCGTCGTCGCCGGCGCGGGGCTCTACGCCCGGTTCATCCATCCGTTCCGGCCGCGCGTCAATCACCAGTTCGTCGAGCTGCCGCGCGCCCACAAGCACCTCGACGGCGTCACCATCGCCTTCGTGACGGATCTCCATGTCGGGCCGCACTTCACCGCGGAGGACCTCGAGCCGACCATCCAGGCGCTCCGGCACCTCCGGGCCGATATCGTGCTGTTCGGCGGAGACTACATCTCCGAATCCCCGCGCTACCTCGCCGACGTGCAGGAGCCATTGACCCGCATGGCGTCGACGGCGCGCATCGGATCCTGGGGCATGCTCGGGAACCACGATGTCGCGAACATCCGGTCTCGCGTCATGGAGATGCTGGAGCCGACCGGCATCCGCATCCTCACCAACGAATCGGTGGAGATCGAGACCGGCAAGGGGCCACTCTGGCTGGTCGGGATCGATGACATCCTGCTGGGCCACGCCGATCTGGACGCGGCCTTCGCCGGCGTCCCGGCGGACGCCCCGAGGATCGCGATGTGGCACGAGCCGGATCGCGCCGAGCTGGTCGAGCCCTACGGGCCCTTCCTGCTGCTCTCGGGCCATACGCACGGCGGCCAGGTTCGCCTGCCGATCGTCGGGCCGATCGCGACGCCGAAGCTCGGAAAGCGATATGTCTCGGGCCGGTTCACCTTCGGCGACATGACGCTCTTCGTCTCGAACGGCATCGGCATGTACCGCCCGCCCGTCCGCTTCAATTGCCCGCCGGAGATCGTCGTCTTCACGCTGGTGGCGTGATCGCGTTCACGCACTCCCCTTGCCGGATGTCGCCGCCGGTGCCATGCTGCCCCTGAACGTCGGGTGTGACGTACCCCCGGCACAACGGAATCCTGGATGTCGCGATGTATCGCGGCTCCCCATCAACGGAGATAGGTCACGTGGCCGAAAAAGAGCAACTACGCGTCGGCGTCATCGGCTGTGGCGCCGGAATCTTCCACCTTGAAGGCTATCAGGAAGAGCCGCGCGCCAAGGTCGTCGCCCTCGCGGGCCTCGATACCGACCGCTGCGAGATGCTTGCCAACAAGTTCGACGTTCCCCGGGTCTACCGCGACTACCAGGACCTGCTTGCGCAGGACGACATCGACGCCGTCAGCGTCGCGGTCCCGAATATCCTGCACCTTCCGGTCGCGCTGGCTGCCTTCGAGGCTGGCAAGCACGTCCTGATCGAGAAGCCCCTCGCCCGCAATGCCGAGGAAGGCGTGAAGATGGTCGAGGCGGCGAAAGCGCACAACAAGCTCCTCGGCATCTCGTTCCAGCGCCGCACGCGCCACGATGTCCGCCTGCTCCGCGAGGCGGTCGCGAACGGCGAGTTCGGTCGCATCTACTACTCCAAGGCCTGGTGGATGCGCCGTAACGGCATCCCCGGCCTCGGAAGCTGGTTCACCTCGAAGGAAGCCGCCGGCGGCGGGCCGCTGATCGACCTCGGCCTTCACGTCCTCGACATGATCCTCTACATCCTCGGCAACCCGAAGGTGACCGTCGTCTCCGCCAACAC
>DATGPC010000028.1:0-25505 GCA_035305265.1 Thermomicrobiales bacterium
AAGCCGATCTTGCCGTCTGCCCCCTGTTCGATGATCGCGTTCGCGAAGACCTGCGTCGTCGTCCCGTTCCGGGTGAACGCCTCCGAGACCGGATTCCCGATGATGTTGACTCCACCATGGCTTTCCCACCATGCGCGAATCTCGCCACTCACCTCGGGCGTCGCGCCTGAGGCCGGGCGGGCACCGGAGGGGATCACCTCGCGGAGCATCCGGTCATCGAGCGCGAGCCCCTGGATCCGGTTCTCGTACGCCAGATCGGGATCGTAGCGAAGCGTCAGCGTCTCGAACGTCTGGTGCGACTCGTTCACATCGGCCATGTAGCGCAGCTCGGAGAGTGGCGCGCCGAAGACGTCCAGCCCGCCCAGCGTCTCCCAGGTCGTCAGGAACGGAACGCCGAGGTTGTGCCCGGTCTGGGCGAAATAGAGCTCGCCTTCCCCTGCCGGCGCGGCATCGACCTGTCCACCGATGGCGTCGGCCTCGGCGGGCGGCAGCTCGCTGTCCGGCTGGATCTCGATCGGCTCGAGCGTGGACTCCGGCCCAATCGGCACGATGGGCGGCGACTCCTGGGCCCCGGCACGCCCCGCACCGAGAGCGGCAAATCCACCGGCCGCGAGCGCGACGGCGGATCTTCGGTCGAGGCGGCGTCCGCTAAGAGACTGGAGGAAAGGGCGCGGGTTGGATCGCTGGCTGGGACGCTGGTCGGTCAAGAGAGGCTCCTTATTCGACGTGAAGTACGTGTTGTACGAACATACCATGCAGGCGATTGGTCCGGCATGGGTCGTGCATCATCGCTTACTGGACTTAACGCATGGATGCCCGGAAAGGGGTCTCTTCTCGTATGGAACACACACCCATCCCCTACCCTCGCGGCACCGCGCCGCGCCTCGGTGTCGTCTTCCCGCAAATCCGGTTCTTCGGCACGCAGGACGACCTGCGACAATTCGCGACCGAGACCGAATCGCTCGGGTTCGATCACATCCTCGCGTACGATCACGTCATCGGCGCATCGAAAGCCACACGTCCCGACTGGCGAGGTCCCTACTCCAGCGAGGATCCCTTCGTGGAGCCCTTCGCGCTCTTCTCGTTCATGACCGCCGTCGCGCCCTCCCTCGAGTACGCCAGCGGCGTGATCATCCTTCCCCAGCGCCAAACCACGCTCGTCGCGAAGCAGGCCGCCACGGTGGACTTCCTCACCGGCGGGAAACTCCGTCTCGGCGTCGGCATCGGCTGGAACCAGGTCGAGTACGAGAGCCTGAACGAGGATTTCCGCAACCGTGCCCGCCGGTTCGAGGAGCAGATCGACGTCATCCGCCACCTGACGCGGGATGAGGTGGTCGACTACACCGGCAAGTGGCACCGGATCGACCACGCCGGCATCCTCCCGCTCGGGATCCAGCGGCCGGTGCCGATCTGGATCGGCGGTTCGGCCGAGCCTGCGGTTCGTCGAGGCGCTCGCCTGGCCGACGGCTTCATGGTCAACGGCACAACCGAAGCGGCGCAGGAGCCGGTCTTCGAGATCCTGCGCGACGAGCTGGCCAAACACGAACGCCCCTGGGAGACCTACGGCGTGGACGTGCGGGTCGACGTCGGAAAGGGCGATGCCGACGCGTGGAAGCGTGACTTCGAGCGGGTCCGCATCGCGAATGTCAGCCACGTCACGCTCGTGACGATCGGCACCGTCTTCCCCGAGTTCAGCCAGCATCTCGAGCGCATGGCTGAGGCAAAGCGCATCTGGGACGCGATGTAACCAGCTTCTGAGGCGTACCCTCTCTCCACCCGGCCCCTGTGGCCGGGAGTACAGGAAACAATACCCATGCAAAACGCCCTTCCCGTTGCCCGGGAAGGGCGTTTTCTCTGCATTGATAGCGGAACGTTAGTCGTTGCCGCGGCTCATGCCAGACACCATCATCACGTAGTAGAGCAGCGTCAGCAGCGAGGCCGCGAAGCCGGCGATGTAGGTCCACGCCGCGGAGTCGAGCACGTCGTCCACGCCGCGCAGCTCCTGTCCACCCTGGACACCGCCATCGACGATCCCCGCCTGGACCAGCGCCACCTTGGCGCGCTTCGAGGCGTCGAACTCAACCGGCAGCGTCATCAGCGCGAAGACCGTCGACAGGCCGAAGAGGGCAACGCCCGCCCACGCGAGCCCGGTCGCCTGCAACAACAGGCCGGCGATCAGCACGAAGATGCCGAGATTGGAGCCGATGTTGACCAGCGGCACCATGTTGGTCCGCGCCACCAGCGGCCCGTAGTTCTGGGCATGTTGGATCGCGTGGCCCGCCTCATGGGCAGCAATGCCGACCGCCGCGATCGACGGCACGCCGTAGACGCCCTGCGAAAGGCGAAGCACCCGCGAGCGCGGGTCGTAGTGGTCGGACAGCTCGCCACGAACCGCCTCGATCTTGACGTCGTGCAAGCCATTCGTATCGAGTACGCGCCGGGCCGCCTGCGCGCCGGTCATGCCGGCCATGTTCGGCACCTTTGAGTACTTCTTGTAGCTGCTCTTGACCTTGTTTTGTGCCCAGAGCATGAGCAGAAGGCCGGGGATGAAGAAAATGAAGTACAACAACATTGGCGTGTGAATCCTTATACTTTGCAAACGGGTCCGGAAAGACGGGCCGAATCTATAGAGCCACAACGAGGATTGCATCCAGATCCGGTTTCCAGACTCTGTGCTTATTATACGTTACAGAGTCACACTTCGGATGTGTTTCCTGGCAGGGTGATCACATCCTGGGCGAGATCGAGGCGCACCCCGCAGCGCCCGCAACATGTGAGGACCAAAGCATCGTGCAGTCACCAGAGCAGCTCCGTCAGGACGATTCCCGCGTCGCCGAGCGACAGCGCCTGATGTCCCTCCTCGAACGTGAGACAGAGGTCGCGCTCGGCGCGCTCGACGGCGAGGCGCCCCTCGTGAAGACGATGGCCCGATACCATCTGGGCCTCACGAACTCCTCCGGGGAGCCGACCGAGCCGGAGACCCGCGAATCTGTCCAGGGCAAACGCATCCGGCCGCTGGTCGCGATGCTCGTGGCCGAGGCCGTCGGCGGCCGGGCGGAGGACGCGGCGCCCGTCGCCGCCGCGATCGAGCTGCTCCACAACTTCACGCTCATCCACGACGATATCCAGGACCGAAGCCCGAACCGGCGCCATCGCCCGACCGTCTGGCGCGTCTGGGGCAATGCCCAGGCGATCAACGCCGGAGATGCCCTCTTCGCTGCGGCGCACCTCGCACTCCTGCGCACGAAGACCGTCGATCCGGCCGCGATCGTCCGGCTCATGGCGGCATTCAACCACTGCACCATCGACATCGTCCGCGGCCAGGTCCTCGACATCGAGAACGAAGGCCGCCCCGGCGTCACGCCGGACGACTACCTGCGCATGATCCGCGGAAAGACCGCCGCGATCCTCCGCTTCTCGGCCTGGGCCGGAGCGGTCGTGGGCGGCGCGAGCGAGGCCGTGGCCGAACGGCTCGGCGACGTCGGCGAAGCGATCGGCATGGGCTTTCAGATCCGAGATGACATGCTCGGGATCTGGTCACCAGCCGAGGAGACCGGCAAGGACGCGGCGGACGATATCCGGCGCCGGAAGCAGTCCCTGCCGATCCTGATCCTGCGCGATCGCTGCGGCGAGGAAGACCGCGAGCGCATCTCCAATCTCTACAGCCTGGAGGAGATCGGCCCGGACGGCGTCTCGGAGATGCTCCAGCTCCTCGAGAAGCACAATGTCGAAGCGTTGACCTCGGCATACGTCGATGACGCGCACGACCGCGCCATCCAGGCCCTCGACGAGGTCCTCCCTAACCAGGACCAGCCGGCGGCCCGCGCGCTCCGCCTCCTGATCAACCAGCTCCGCGACCGGACGTTCTAGGAGGATCGCCGCCATGGACGACGCATCACTCGATCACGAACTCGGTCCCCGGTTGAACTGGTCCCCGGTCCAGCGTCCGGATCGCCGTCCGCTGCAGGGACGCTACGTGACCCTGGAGCCAATGGACGCGGCGCGCCACGCCGACGCCCTGTTCGAGGCGGCCGAAGGAGAGGGCTCTGATCCGCTGCTCTGGCGCTATCTCCCCTATGGACCGTTTGGCGACCTCGAATCCTTCCGGTCCCTGATCGAGAAGAACAGCGCCTCGGACGATCCGCTCTACTTCACCGTCGTCCCTGAAGGTGGAACGCCCGCTGGCCAGGCCACCTTCATGCGCATGGATCCGGCGAACGGCGTGATCGAGATCGGGCACATCTGGTTCGGCGGCTCGATCCAACGCTCCCCCGCGACGACCGAAGCCATATACCTTCTGGCGAAGCACGCTTTCGACAACCTCGGATATCGTCGTCTGGAATGGAAGTGCCACGCGCGCAACGCGCGCTCACGCCGCGCCGCGGAGCGGTTCGGGTTCACTTACGAGGGCACCTTCCGGAACCACACCGTCGTCCGGGACCGTAACCGGGACACCGCCTGGTACTCCATCATCGACGAGGAGTGGCCGGCCATCCGCGACGCGTTCGAGGCATGGCTCTCGCCGGACAATTTCGACGCGCACGGTGTCCAGCGTCGCTCCCTGGAGGACGTCAGGAGGGCGCCATGAGCTCCTTCCGCTCTCGCCGCCGCGATACCGACCAGCCCAAGGAACCGCCGGCTCCGGGCAAGATCACCGCGATCGAGGTCCAGAAGCGCGACAACGCCCGGGTCAGCATCTCGATCGACGGCAAGTTCGCCTTCGGCCTGCACATGGATATCCAGCTCGAACACTGGCTGAAGGTGGGCGACGACCTGGATGCCGAGACGATCGCGCGTCTCCTGAAGGAAGACGAGACCAAGAAGGCGATCACCGCCGCCCTCAATCTCCTGTCCTACCGTCCCCGCGCCGCCGGCGAGCTCCGCTCGAAGCTCCGCGAAAAGGGCTATGCCCCGGACGCGGCGGAGGCCGCTGTCGCTCGCATGCAGGAGCTGGGCTATCTCGACGATGAGGCGTTCGCCGAGCGCTGGGTCGAGTCCCGCCAGGCTGGCCGGCCCCGCTCCGAGCGCATGCTGCGGCAGGAGCTGGCGCAAAAGGGCGTCGACCGGGACACCATCGAGCGCACGATCGAGGAGGCCGGTGTCGACGAGTATGGCGATGCGCTGGAGCTTGCGCGGAAGAAGGCGGAATCCATGCGCGGGCTGGACCGGGACGTCCGGTTCCGTCGCCTGAGCGGCTTCCTTGGCCGGCGCGGATACGGATTCGACATCATCCGCCAGGTCATCGACGCCCTCGAGGAGCCGGAAACCGACACAGACGACTGAACGTGCACCCGCGTGGTATGATGAAAGAGGCGGCAGAAAGACATCCCCGTCGTTCAACGCCAGATTTCTTCTTTCTCCCTCCCCCTGTGTTGTTTCGTATCGTCATCACCTACCCAACCCGAAAGCCACGGCCGCGCCCTGACATCGCCCGGTGGGCGGTTCGGTGTTTGCGGAGGTTTGCGGGGAGAACCGTTCGCACGGGATTGTCCCGGTGAGCTATGCCCAGGGAGTAACAATCGGTCTATGGCTGAAATTCGCTGGTTTGGACACAACTGTTTCCGTATCAAGTCGCGTGAGGCGACGGTGCTGATGGATCCGGTCGGCAAGAAGACCGGCTATACGCCGTCGAAGCAGACAGCCGACATCGTCACCGTCTCGCACGAGCACCCCGGCCACAACAACGCGGCGATGGTGAAGCCCGAGTACGCGCTCATCAACGGGCCGGGCGAGTACGAGCTGAACAACATCTTCGTCACCGGCATCCGCACCTACCACGACAAGGTGAAGGGCGCCGAGCGCGGCTACAACACCATCTACGAGCTCGAGATGGAGGGCATGCGGATCGCGCATCTCGGTGATCTTGGGCACGTCCCGGACGAGCAGTCGCTCGAGCGGATCGAGGCGATCGACATCCTGTTCGTGCCGGCCGGTGGCGGACCGCTGCTGTCCCCTTCCGAGATGGCCGAGCTCGTCGGGACCATCTCGCCGAAAATGGTGATCCCGATGCAGTTCCAGACTCGCAAGGGCGACAAGGGTCGCGAGCCGGTCGATGCGTTCTGCAAGCACCTGGGTATCGAGATTCCCCCCGCCGTCGACAAGCTGACCGTCAAGACGTCAGATCTTTCAGACCAGATGCAGCTGGTCGTTATGGAGCCGGTCTCCTGATCGAAATCATCGCGTGTGATGTATCCCTGCGTCGTGTATGCCGCATAGGCCCGGGAGGACCTGGATGCCAAAGTACATTTTCGTAACCGGTGGTGTGGTGTCGTCAGTCGGCAAGGGCATCACCACAGCCTCGCTCGGACGGCTGATCAAGAATCGTGGCGCCAGCGTCTCGATCATGAAGCTCGACCCCTATCTCAACGTCGACCCCGGCACGATGTCGCCCTACCAGCATGGTGAGGTCTTCGTGACGGATGACGGCGCCGAGACCGACCTCGACCTCGGCCACTACGAGCGCTTCATCGACGAGAACCTCTCCAGGGCGTCGAACGTCACCTCCGGCCAGATCTACTCCTCGGTCATCGCCAAGGAGCGCCGTGGTGACTACCTCGGCGGCACCGTCCAGGTCATCCCGCATATCACCAACGAGATCAAGAGCCGCGTCCGCCTTGCCGCCCGGCAGCATGACTCCGACGTCGTCATCGTCGAGGTCGGCGGCACGGTCGGCGATATCGAGGGCCAGGCATACCTGGAGGCCATTCGCCAGATGCGGCGAGAGGTCGGCCGTGGCAACAGCCTCAGTATCCACGTCACCCTCCTCCCCGAGCTCGGCGCCACCGGCGAGATGAAGACCAAGCCGACCCAGATGAGTGTCCGTGACCTCCGGGGCGTCGGTATCCAGCCGGATATCATCATCTGCCGCGCCGACAAGGAGATGCCGGACGACGTCCGCGACAAGATCGCCCTCTTCGGCGACGTCGAGAAGGAAGCCGTCATCGGCATGCCGACCGCCTCGACGATCTACGAGGTTCCGCTGATCCTCGAGCGCGCCGGTCTCGGCCGTTACGTTGCCCGGGCATTCGGCCTCCCGGAGCAGGCGAACAACCGGCAGTGGGAGCGGATGGTGGAGAAGATCCACGAGCCGCGCAAGACCATCCGCATCGCCCTCGTCGGCAAGTACGTCGAGCTGCGCGACGCCTACCTCAGCGTCAACGAATCGTTGATGCACGCTGCGGTCGCGAACGACGTCGATGTCGAGATTGACTGGATCAACTCCGAGACGGTCACCGGCGAGGAGCTTGAGCGCGAGCTGCGCCGTGTCTCGGGCGTGCTCGTGCCGGGCGGCTTCGGTCCCCGCGGCATCGAGGGCAAGGTGGCCGGCGTGCGATTCGCCCGCGAGCACAACATTCCCTATCTCGGGCTCTGCTATGGCCTCCATATGATGGTCATCGAAGCTGCCCGCAACCTGCTCGGCCTCGAAGGCGCGAACTCGACCGAGATCGACGCCAACACCCCGCACCCGGTGATCGACCTCATGCCGGACCAGAAGGACGTCGAGATGGGCGGCACGATGCGCCTTGGCCTCTGGGAGTGCCGGCTGGTACCAGGCACGAAGGCGGGCAACGCCTATGGCGAGCCGACCGTCTTCGAGCGCCATCGCCACCGCTTCGAGGTGAACAACGCCTACCGCGACGACCTCGCCAAGGCCGGCCTGATCGTCTCCGGCGCCTCGCCGGACGGCAAGCTCGCCGAGATCATGGAGCTGGAAAACCACCCGTTCTTCGTCGGCGTCCAGTTCCATCCCGAGTTCCGCAGCCGCCCCAATCGCCCGCACCCGCTCTTCGTGGACTTCATCGCGGCCGCGAAAGACGTCCTCCCGGAGGGCGCGCAGCGCACCCTCCCGCTGGAGAAGGACGAAGTCGAGCCGGTCCTGCCGGAAGAGCCGGTCGTGACCAGCGAGGTCACCTCCGCCTAACACGCCTGAAACGCAACAACGGCCCGTGGGTTCTTCCCACGGGCCGTTTGTCGTTAACCCCTGTCGTGGCCAGGCGCAATCCGCCCGCACGTCCCGTCGGGATCACCCCTCGACGCGCGAGGCATCCTGCGGCAGGTCGAGCGTGAAGATCGCGCCGCCCTCGGGGTGGTTGTCAACGCTGAGACGGCCACCATGCGCGCGCGCCAGCCGGGCGCTGATATAGAGACCGATGCCAAGGCCCCGGCTACCGTCTGCCGCCGTATGCACGGCATCGTCCCGGCCATCGTCGAAGCGATAGTACTGCTTGAAGAGCCGGCGACGGATCTGCGGCGGCACGCCCGGTCCGTGGTCCCGCACGCTAATGCGCACCGACGAGTTCGCCCGCTGCTCGACGGAGATCTCGACCAGCGTTCCGGGCGCGTATCGCGCCGCGTTTTGCATGAGGTTGTTAAGCACCTGGAGGATGCGCGCAGCATCCCAGACCACCGGCATTGTCTCCGGCGCGTCCACCCGGAACTCCCGCGACGGCTCCAGCCCGATCGCGGAATTGACCGCCTCCCGCACCAGCGAGACGGCATCCGTCTCTCCGGGCGAAACATCGAGGCTCCCCATATCGACGCGGGAGACATCCAGCATGCGGCTGACGAGGTCGGCAACCCGATCCACCTGCTGGAGCGCGGTCTCGACGCGCTGGCGCTCCGCCTGGACTTCCTCATCCTGGCGCTTGCGCATCCGGCGCTGGAGCAGCTGCAGGTTGCCGCGAAGCGAGGTCAGCGGGTTCCGCAGTTCGTGCGCGACCACCGAGATGAACTCGTCCTTGGCGCGATCCAGCGTCTCGAAATCCGCCCGGTTCTGGAGGACGGAAACGACGCCGATCGTCGTGTCGCGCGCATCCAGGATCGGGGCGTGGTTCCCCAGGACCTTGACCTGCGTGCCGTCCGGCTGGGGAATGAACAACGGCTCGCCAACCGTCTTTTGGCCCGTCTCCATCGTTCGCGCGAGCGGATGCTTGCGGCCCTCGAGCTTCGCACCCTCGCTGTCGAGCATGGCGAGCCGTCGGGCGTCCGTCCCGGTCTCGACGTCGAACCCCCATAGCTCGTCCGCTGCCCGGTTCGCGATCGAAACGGTCATCCCGTCACGATCCACGATAAGGACTGCCTGCGGCAGCTGGTCGATGACCGCCATCAGGCGTCCATGAGCGGATTCCACCTGATGGAACAGCATCGCCGTATCGATGGCCTGGGCGCACTGGCGCCCCCAGACCGAGGCGAAGATCTCGTCGGTCTGGTCCAGCACCGGGAACGACGTGAACCCCAGGTAGGCGACGCCGGTCCGCTGGCCGCGAATCCGCATCGGGATGATGAGGACGTGCGAGACGTCCTCGCTCACGCGCATGATCTGCTCCCGGTCGCGGAACGCGTTCGCATCGGCAAGGACGGGCTTGTTCCTGGTCAACGCCCCGCTGGCGAGCGCGAAATCCTCCGGTCGGAAGCCTTCGTCGCTCCAGCCGTCCTGTGGCACCTCGTGGGTGGCGGCAAGATGGAACTGCTGGTCCGCACCGAGGATCCAGAGCAGCCCATACTCGGCGTCGAACTCCTTGGCGATACGGTCGATGGCAAAACGGGTCAGGGCGTCGACATCGAGCGATGCGCTGGTCTCGTTGATCTCCACGACGACGTCGGCGATCATCTGCGACCGCCGCAACGCGTGCTCGAGCTGCTCCAGGTACCGCTGGTCCCGGTGCTCCGACGCCCGCTCCGCCGTCACATCGCGCGTCACGGAGACACACCCGGTGAGCTCTCCGTCGACGAACACCGGCCGCGAGGACGTCGAGACATAGCGTTGCTCGCCGTTCTTGCGAACCACGATCTGGCGCAGGTCCTGGAGCCGCTCGCCTCGCAGGGCACGCTGCAGCGGGTTGTCGTCAACCGCGATGGGTTGGCCGGTGAGGCTGAGGCGCCGCTTTCGCGAGACGAAATCGGGAAGATCCTGGCCGATCCAGACTTCATCCTTCCTGAGGTCGAACATATCGAGCTCGGCCTCGTTGAAGTACGTCAACCGTCCTCGATGATCGAACGCCGACACCGCGCCGTTCAGGTCGTCGATCATCGACTCGAGCTGGAGACGCCGCCGGTTCTCCTGGTCGTGACGCATGGCGTTGTCGATGGCGATCGCCGCCTGCGTCGCGATGACGCCTGACAGCTCGAGCAGCTCGTCCGAGATATCGATCGGCTCGCCCATGCGATCGGCGATGATGACCCCAACCTTGTGGTCGCGATAGACCATCGGGGCCACCAGGACAGGCCCACGCTTGGCGGTGTCGCCGTCGTATCCGGAAAGCCCCAGCAGCGGTCCGCCCGCGTCCTCCATGATCGACGGGGTCGCGTTCGACGCCATGAAGGTCAGCACTTGCGCGCTATCGATTGGCAGGTGATCGGGGAGGTCCAGCAGCTTCTCGTTGTGCCAGCCCAACCGCCGGGCCATGCCTTCCTCGAGATCGAACTGCCACAGCGAGGAACGCTCCATGCCGATGACATCTGCGATGCGGGTGGTCACGACGCTGGCAAGCTCCTCCAGCGACCCCTCATGCGCGATCGTCGTCACCAGCTCGTAGAACGCCGAAACGCGGCGAACCAGATCGAGGTGGGAGACATCGATAAGGGTCAGGGGATCGGCACCGGACGACGGTCGCTCCGCGCGACGGTATTTGCGCGGGGCACGCTCCTTCATCGGCTGCCAGGCCTGCAAATCCGCCATGGAGATCAGCGCCATCCGACCGAGCCGGAGCACGGGCAACTTCCCCCGGCGCACCGCCCGGGATACTGTGTGATAGGAGACGCCCTTCAGCCTTGCGGCCTCCGCCATCGTCACCCGGTCCTCTTGCCGGTCGCGGTGATCCGCGCCCTGGTCAGGTCTGTCTACGCCATCGGACATTTCTCTCAGCCCCGCTTGTTTCCGGCGCGTGCCTGGCACACCAGGCCGCATACTTTTCCGCTTCGCCCCGGTTTCGGAGATCTATCCTGTCCGGAAAGGCGTTACCGAAGATTGACTCCGGCGACCCCTGGTCGATCGCGCGACACACGATCACACCCGGCATCACGGAGCCGGCCAGATACAGCCATATGCCCACGATGCCTGATATTTCGAAGTCTAGCGCAGAAGTGGCGAAAAACCACGACTCTTCCAGACCATTCCCGGCACGAATATGGTACGTGTCAGGGGTCATTTGTAGCGATTCCGGACATCGTCATCCTTCGCCCGCACGCGGTCATGCATGGCGCGCTGGAAGTCCTCCATACGCGCCCGCAAGGACGTATCGGACGCGGCAAGGATCCGGACCGCCAGCAACCCGGCGTTCCGCGCATTCCCGATCGCGACCGTCGCCACCGGCACGCCGGCAGGCATCTGGGCGATGGAGAGCAGCGCGTCCACACCCGCCAGCGCCGTCGCGATGACAGGTACGCCGATAACCGGCAGCGGTGTCGCGGAGGCGATCATCCCCGGCAGGTGCGCAGCGCCCCCCGCCCCGGCGATGATGACCTGCACCCCACGGTCAGCCGCCGTGCGCGCATAGTCGAACATCTCGTCCGGGGTGCGATGCGCCGACAGGATGCGGACCTCCACCGGGAGATCGAACTCCTTCAGCGCCTCGATCGCGGCTTCCATCGTTGGCAGGTCGGAGTCGCTCCCCATCACGACCCCGACCCGCGCTGTGCCCTGCTCCGTCATGCCGATCCTCCGGTTCGATGCTCACCTGTCAGCTGGGCCACCGCCAGCGACGCCCGCTGCCTCGTCTCGTCCCGATCCTCACCCAGGACGGTCACGTGCCCCAGCTTCCGGCCCGGGCGCGCGCCCTTGCCATAGAAATGCACGTTCGCGCCGCGCACGGCCAGCGCCGACGCGAGCCGCGACTCCGGGCTGGAGCCGTCCGCCGGCCCGAGCACGTTCTCGGTCGCCACCACAGGCGCCAGTACCCGCGTATCGCCAAGCGGAAGGTTCAGCACGGCCCGGAGATGCTGCTCGAATTGCGATGTCGCCGAGCCCTCGATCGTCCAGTGCCCGGAATTGTGCGGGCGCGGTGCGAGCTCGTTGATGAATAGCTCGCCCTTCGACACGAAGAACTCGATCGCCATCACGCCGACCGCCTCCACATGCCGGGCAATCTTCCTCGCGACGGCGACCGCCTCGGCCAGGACCTTTGGATCCGCCGGCGCGGGCACGCACAGCTCGTTGCACATGCCATCGCGCTGCACCGTCTCGACCGGCTCCCAGACGACGATATCGCCGTTCGGCCGCCGCGCCGTCAGCACCGCGAGCTCCAGGTCGAGGTCGAGATGCTCCTCAACCAGCAGCACCAGCCCCGCGCCGTGCGCCTCCTCGACGACCTGCCGCGCTTCGTCCTCGTTGTGCGCGACCCAGACACCCCGACCGTCGTAGCCACCCCGGGACGCCTTGATCACCACCGGCCACGCGTGCTCCCCGGCGAACGCGATCACCTCATCCGCGGTGTCCACGTCCCGGAACGCCGGGATCGGCAGGCCCAACGAGGTGAGCTCGCTCCGCTGCCGCCGCTTGTTCTGCGCCAGTGCCATCGTCGCGGACGATGGCCAGACCGCGTGCCCGTCCGCTTCCAGCGCCGCAAGCGTCTCCGGGTCCACCAGCTCATGGTCGAACGTGAGGACATCGCACTGTTCGGCCAGCTCGCGAACCTTGGCGGGGTCGTCCGGCGAGCCCACAATCACGTCCCGGACGACCCTGGCCGCGCCGTCGTCCTCGCTCGCCGCGAGCAGCACGATCCGGATATCGAGCGGTATCGCCGCTTGCGCCATCATCCGGGCCAATTGCCCCGCTCCGACGATGCCGACGGTCCGACCTGCTGTCATTCCTCGTTCTCCATCTACATGCGAAACCCCCGGATGCGCGTGTGAGTACACGCCGGATCCGGGGGTCCTGCCTGTTTCGATCCGCCCAGGCTAGACCTGCTTCGGGGGCTGATGTCGCGCCTGCTCGGTGAACGCCGTCGTGTCGTTCACCTGGGAGCGGAACCGGTTCATCATCTCCTGCTCCCGGGCGCGCTTCGCCGCCTCGCCGTCCGCCTTCGCTTGTTCGATCAGCGCCTGCGTTTCGGCCTGGAGCTGCTCGCCCCGCTGCGGCGCCATGAACATCGCGACGCCCGCGCCGACCGCCGCGCCCACGATGCCGCCCATGCTGAATTTGAAGACCCGCTTGATCGCTTCCATCTGGTGCATTCACTCCATCATCGAGCGACGGATGCCGCTACTCGCCGCCCCGGCCCAACAGCTTCGACAGGATCACGACGACGACGCCGAACACGGCGCCGAACGCCGCCGCCCCTGCCGTCGACAGCGTTGTGGTGACGTTGCCACCGGCCGTGACACTCCCACTCATCATCATGAACGCATGGACATTGCCATCGGACTTGACGTTGGCCGCCTGCAGGAAAGACACATGCGTCCCCGCGCCGAGTTGCGCGTCCTTCGCCTGCGCGGAAATGATCGTCCCGCCCTCGGTCGTCAACGACCCGGCGTTGGCGATCACCGCCGACGACTGGTGCAGCTCGGCCGTATCCGCCTTGAGTTGCAAGGCGCCGGACTGGATCAGCTTCGAGGAATCCCCGGTGATCTGCTGGGCGCCCGAGTTCGTCAGGAACACCTTCTGCGCATGGATGAAATCCGCGCCGGAGCGATCCATCGTTACCTGGAGAGCATTGACCCGCCCGGTGCCGCCCTGGACGATCTGCGCCTCTCCCGGCACATCGTAGAGGTCCTCGAGCGGATCGCCGACGCGGATGAGCTCCTCACCCTCGTCGATGAACTGGCCGCCCTGTTCCCGCGTCACGTTCTCGAGATCGGTTCCATCTTCTTGCGTAAAAGTATCGTCGGTCACTCATATCCCTTTCCGGCGATCCAGCGCCCCGGTGCCACGGTGTCGATCAGTGGAGAAGCAGCGCTGCAGGTGCGCGATGCCCCCGTGAATAGCGCTGATTCCGGGGCTCTCGCTCCTCCCGAAGTGTAACAAACGCCCGGTCCCTGCCCCCGATCGGCAATCTGGCGGTACACTCCCGTCAGGAACCGACCGATTCACGCGAGGCCAACCAATGTTGACTGCCGATCCCCGACTGCCCGATCATCGCCCGCTCGTCATTGCGCACCGGAGCGGCAACACGATCGCCCGGGCCATCGAGGCGCATCGTCTCGGCGCCGACATGATCGAAACGGATGTCTGGCTCCATCAGGGCCAGCTCGAGATCCGCCACCCGAACCGCGTCGGGCCGGTCATGTGGGAGCGCTGGAAGATCCATCTCGGCTACAAGCGACTCCTGCTGGGCGACCTCCTCCGCGAGACGCCCGACGAGAGCCTGCTCTTCCTCGACCTCAAGGGCGACGACATGGGCCTCGGCCCAGCCATCCTCCAGGAGCTTCGCCGCACCGCGCCGGATCGCCTCGTCGCCGTCTGCGGTCGCAACTACGCCCAGATGGACCGGCTGATCGACGCCCCGAACGTCATCCTCTTCTATTCAGTAGGTGAAATCGATGAATGGCGGGACGCCTGGCCCCGGCTGGAGGCGATGCGCTACCCCGCGCTCTCGCTCCGGCGCGCGCTCGCGACCCCGGAGGTCATGACGCGGCTAAATGACATGGGCGTCACCGTCGTCTGCTGGGGCGTCAACACGCCGGAGCATCTCCAGGCGCTGGAGCAGCTCGGCGTCAGCGGCGCCACCACCGATAGCCCCGAGCTCATCCGCATGGTCAACGCCGCCCGGGCCACACGTTAGCGGATTTCCGCACAACCGGCTCGTGGGCGGGTCGCCCCGACAGAGAAACCCGCCCACATGGGGCGGGTTTACCAGGCCCTTGAACGCTACATGTCCCGCGCCAGCGCCAGCACGTCGCCAAGCATGCCCGCCGCCGTCACATCCGCGCCCGCGCCCGGACCCGACACGACCGTCGGGTAATCGTCGTAGCGCCGCGTCCGGAACGACACGACGTTCTCCGGCCCCTGCAGCGCGCCGAGCACCGTCGACCGGGGAATCGAGCGCAGCCCGACCTCGACCGCATTGTTCTCCTTCAGCGACGCCACATACTTCAGCGACGACCGGCGCGCGCCAGCCTCCTGTGCCAGCCGGGCGATCTCCGCGTCGCTCATGTCCAGCTCGTCGAGGAACGTGTCGACATCCACCGACACCAGCCGGTCCGGCACCAGCGACTGCACCGGGATCACGTCCAGGTCGAGATCGCGGCCCATTGTCCGCGCGAGGATCAGCGCCTTTCGCGCGACATCCAGTCCGCTCAGGTCATCGCGCGGGTCCGGCTCCGTGTAGCCAAGCTCCTTCGCGCGGGTGACCGCCTCGGAGAACGGCATGCCACCCGCAACCTCCGAGAAGATCGCCCCCATCGTGCCGGAAAGCGCGCCGGTGATCTCCAGCACCTCGTCACCCGTATCGAGCAGCGTCCGCAGCGTCGAGATCACGGGCAATCCGGCGCCAGCGGTCGCCTCGTAACGCACGCGCCCGCCCGACTTCGCATGCGACCACAACGTCCGCACCCGCGGATCCGACCACGGCAACGACAGCGGCGCCTTGTTCGACAGCACCACGCCCGCGCCGTACTCCAGCGCGTCAACGAGGCAGTCGGTCGGGCCTTCGCCGGCGGCGGCATCGGACACGATCACCACATCGGCGTCCTTGATCTGCCGGGTGATCTCCATCAACGGGATACCGAGCGCCTGCGGGCGGTTCTTGCCGTTGCGGCTGAGCGATCGCAGCACATTCGCGTCGATCTCGCCGCCCTGCTCGATCGCCACCGCGCCGTCACGCCCCGCGACCGCCGCGATGCGCACATCGAGGCCGAGCGACTCGCGCCAGTGCTCCCGAAGCTCCAGCACCTGCGAGATGACCGCGCCCCCAACGACCCCGTACCCGACCTGTACCAACGCCACTCGCTTCACGTGTATCTCCCTGGTTTCTGGTGAATCTGTCTCGACAATCGCACGCCGATCGAGGGACGTTCGGCCCGGGTGGTGTCACGAACCACCGCTGACCTGACGACGCCCCGATCCCGTCAACACTGTTGATCTCATCGACTTATTTGCCGGAACGGTCACTCCGTCCGGTTCGCTCCAGCAGCTCGTGCCGGAGCTCTTCCTGTCGCGCCTTCAGGCGCGCAGCGATCTCGCCGAGGTCAGGGCGCTGGAAGGACAACCGCGGTTGCGACTGCATCCGCTGCCCGACCCGTTCGCGCCATTCCTCGATGGATTTCGCCACTGATTGTTGCATTTCCTGCCAATCGCGCAACTCCCCGCGCAGGGCGGCCAGCCCGGCCTCGGTTTCCTGGCCGAGCATCCGGTGACGCCGTTGGCGAATCTCCACCAACCGGCGCGGACCCACGCGCGAAAGCTCCG
The DNA here is from genome assembly GCA_035305265.1 of Thermomicrobiales bacterium. GTDB lineage: Bacteria > Chloroflexota > Chloroflexia > Thermomicrobiales > UBA6265 > UBA6265. The sequence continues at coordinate 16,343 of DATGPC010000028.1, forward strand.
TCAGCAGGTAGACCAGCTCGCCCTTCAGCATGCGCGCGGTCACCAGCGGATCGTCCGACAACCCGGCCGGCGGCTCCTCGATGATGCCGTCCACCAGGCCGAGCCGCTCGCATTCTCGCGCCGTCCAGTAATGCCCGGCGGCCTGCGTCGGCACCCGCCCGCCGCGATGCAACGTGTTGACGGGCAGGTGGTACGTCGCGCCTTCGAGCATCACCCGGCGATCGCCGCTCATCATCACCGCGCTCGCCAGGCCCTGGACCGTGCCGGCGCCGACGGAGATCACCGAAACGGGCAATGTCGCCAGCGTCGAGCCCAGCTTGGCCGCCGCCAGCGACTCTCCGGGCGTCACCCGGGCGGGACGCTCCCGCGCCGGGCCATCGCCCACCATGATCAGCGGCATCTCGAACCGGCCGGCGAGCTGCGCCAGCCGCTGCAGCTTCCGCATCACGGGCCGCGAGTCCCCGGACAGCTCGGTCGAGGGGTCCTGCACCGCGATCGCCACCACATGATCGTCGAGCCGGCCGAAACCACAGACCAGGTGGCGATCATCGGTCTCCACCCGGTCGCCCCGGATCTCGACGAACGAGGACACCATCGAAAGCAGCGCGAGCCCGTGCGAGGAGAACGCGTCGGGCGACGGCGAGGCCGCCCCGTCAACGTCCTGCCGCTTCGAGATCAGCCCCAGCACCCGCGCGAGGGAACCGTGAAGATCCTGCCGGGCCACGATGCCGTCGATCCATCCATGCTTCAGCAGCTCGGTCTCTGCCATTGCCTTCCCGACATCATCGATCGACGGCCCCGCCGACCACGACACGCCGACATGGGTGCCATGCTCGGCGTAGATGATGTCGGCCTGGCTCGCGATGGTATTGAAGATCGATGCGGAGGTCGGATGCGTCAGCACCGCGATCATCGGCAGGCCATCGCGCCGGAGCTGGGACGCCACCGACGAAATGCGCGCGCCCTGGACCGCCGCCAGCGGCCCGGCCTGCACGCCAGCCCCGCCCCCGGCGACGATCATCACCACCGGCAGCCGCCTCGTGTGCGCATGCTCCAGCGCGATGATCACCTTCTCCGCGCCGAGCGCGCCGATCTGGGCGCTGACGTACTGGTCGTCGAGCGCGATCACCACGGCGCGCGTCCCGCCGATCTTGCCCGTGCCGGTCACGATCGCCTCGTCCAGCACCGGGCGCTCGCGCAGGTCGGCGATGCGGTCGAGCGCCGAGATCTGGTCGTTGTCGAACTCGTCGAGCGTCGGCATCTCCCGAATCGGCCGGAAGCTGCCCTCGTCGACAAGCACCCCGACCCGCTCCCGCGCCGGCAGCGAGAAATGGCGGCCGCAGTCCTCGCAGACGCGATACCGCAGGAAGAGCTCATCGTGAACGAGGTCGGCTCCGCAGGCCGGGCAGGTCAACGAGAAGTCGTCGTCAGCCCCGTTCTCGTCCAGACCCAGCGGCAAATCGTCAGCATGCGCGTCCATGGCAGTTCCTTCCATCGTGAAAGAGGGACCCACAGGTCCGGGCGTCGATGTATTGGCTTCAGCATACCCGCTCTGGACAGGTTGGCGAATCTCCCGGAAAGTGCCTTCACACGACACGGTCACGTTGACGGTCACGTTGACAAGGAGATGTCCCATGCAGCCCGGTCCCCAAGACTACGCACCGACCTCCTGGCAGCCCGTTCGCCAATCCCCCGTTACGAATCGCGGGATGGTCGGCGCCAAGATGCCCCAGGCCGCCGAGGCGGGCGCGGCCATGCTTCGCAAGGGCGGGAACGCCATCGACGCCGCCATTGCCACCGCCTTCGCCATCGGCGTCTGTGAGCCGTGGATGAACGGCATCGGCGGCGGTGGGTTCCTCGTCGCGTGGCTGGCGCGGCAGCAGCGCAGCGTCGTGATCTCCTTCCCGATGATCTCAGCCGCGGCCGCGACGCCGGATATGTACCCCCTCGCCGAATCCGGATCCGGAGACGCCTTCCTCTTCGGGTGGCCCTCCACCGTTGACAACGCTCACGTCATCGGCCACCGCTCCGTCGCCGTTCCGGGCACCGTTTCCGGCCTCGCCCTCGCCCTGGAGCGCTACGGCACGATGTCGCTGCGCGAGGTGCTCGAACCGGCCATCGCCCTCGCGGAAGACGGCTTCCCGGTGACCTGGCACACAACCCTCACCATCGCCAGGGACCTCGCCAACCTCCAGAAATACCCGGAGACCGCCCGCATCTACCTCAACGCCGCCGGCAACCCGCCGGTGACCGTCGAGCAGCACAAGCCTTCCCTGATCCGGCAACCAGATCTCGCCCGGACCCTGCGCGCCATCGCCGACGACGGACCTCGGGCCTTCTATGAAGGGGAAACCGCGCGCGCCATCGCCTCGCACCTCGCGGAGAACGGATCCCGCGTCACGGTTGAAGACTTCGCCGACTACCAGGCCGTCGAAGAAGATCCGATCACTGTCGGCTACCACGGCCATCTCGTGCACACCGTCGGCGGCGGTACGGGCGGCACCTCGCTCGCCCAAAGCCTGACCATGCTCAACGAGATCGAAGGCTCCGATCCGCGCCAGCGCACCACCGCCCAGTGGCATCGCATCACCCAGGTCTTCCGCCAAACCTTCGCCGACCGCTTCGCCTGGCTGGCCGACCCGGACCACGTCGATGTGCCACTCGACGCCCTGCTCGACCCCGCCTACGCCCGCGAATGCCTCGCATCCTTCCCGGATGACCACGCCGTCACGCCCACGCCCGGCGACCGGGCGCGCCTCGGCGTCACGCACGACATGCCCGGCTCCGTCCCCGAGTACATCCGCGACGGCAGCACGACCCATCTCGGCGTCATCGACGCCGAGGGCAACGCCGTCTCCATTACCCAGACGCTCCTCGCCGCCTTCGGCAGCCGCGTCGTCGCCCCCGGCACCGGCGTGCTCCTCAACAACGGCATGATGTGGTTCGATCCGGAGCCCGGTCGTCCGAACTCCATCGCCGGACGCAAGCGCCCGCTCAGCAACATGGCCCCCGCGATCGTCACGCGTGAGGGCGCGGCCCTCGCCAGCGTTGGCTCCAGCGGTGGGCGGCGCATCCAGAACGCGAACGTCCAGGTCATCGCCAATCTCGTGGACTCCGGCATGACGGCGCAGGAGGCCATCGACGCGCCCCGCATCGACACCTCGACCCCGGCCCTCTCGGCCAGCGCGCGGATCGACGCGGCCATCCTCGATGAGCTGGCGGCGATGGGACATCCCGTTTCGGTCCGGCAGGAGCACCTGATGACCTCGGACTTCGCGTCCCCGGTCGTCATCCGCCGCTCGCCGGAGGGCACCGTCGACGGCGGCGCGGACCCCTGGTACTTCCCCGCAACCGTCATCGCTGAATAAGGAAACGACCCCTTCCCGGGTGGGCGGATGGCCGGAGGCTCTCCGCCCCAGGGATCCGGGTGCACGTCGGTCACCGTACGGGCGGTTGGTCGCAGGCTCTCCGGCCAGGGCTGGACCCACACAAAACGCAGTCCACTGTGCACAATTATGCAGATCGACCCGGAAAACTATCCGATCGGGTAAGGTGCAGCGCGCTCGGAAGGGCGAAGATAACAACAGTCCCGAACGTCCGGGGAGCCGCGAAAAGCGAGCCTCCCGCGAGTAAGGCCCTCCAACCGCTGCCGAGAATACCGCCTGACGGTCCCCTTCCACCTGGCACTCGGCAGCGGGTGAGGGTTCGTTGGCAACCCGTTCACGAGGCCCCGTCCTTGCGAGGTACGTCGCATGCGTCCTCGTCTCGAGGACCACGATGTACACGAAAGGAGCCGCTCACGTGTCACTTGCGTCCGAGGTATGCGAAGCCTGCCAGCCCGGCTCACCCATGGTCACCGATGAGGAGCACCGGGAGCTGGCGTCCCAGATACCGGACTGGGAGCTGGTCGAGGTCAAGGGCGTCCGCCGGCTGAAACGAACATTCCGGTTTGACGATTGGATGCCCGCGGTCGATTTCACCAATCGCGTCGCCGCGCTCGCCGAGGACCAGGGGCATCACCCGATGATCCGGCTGGAATGGGGTAAGGTGACCGTCTCGTGGTGGACGCATGCCATCAAGGGGCTCCACCGCAACGACTACGTCATGGCCGCCCGCACGGACGAGCTCTACGAAAAGGGAAACAACGACTAGGCCTCTCCGATGGCGGACGGGGACCAGGGGACGATGACTATCGGTGGCGCGCTCTTGCTGAGGGTCGCGCCCCTCTCATCTGTGACGAGGAGCGTCAGTGATGGTTACCTTGCGTCGCTTCATCCCCGGCCACGACGACCCCGACGACATGTGGGTCTTGCCGGAGATACCAGCCCCGAAGCCCCACCCCGCCAGGCCAGAACCGACGCTCATCGACCGCATCATGCCGCGCCACGACGTCGGTGGCGTCACGAAAGTCACGATCGACGCGTCGCCGCAGATCGTTTTCGAGGCGCTGCGGAACGTCACCCTGGATGAGATCCGGGGCATCCCCCTCCTCGCGCGTCTCGGCCATCGGCCAGGCGGAGTACCTGGCGAAGGCAATGCCTCGGCCAGGACATTCCTCCAGGCGACAAACGCGCTTCCGCTCGGGGAGACGCCTGACCGGGAATGTGTCATCGGCTATGTCGGTACGCTTCACGACCTCCGTGACCGCCGACTGGTCGATTTGCCTGACCTGTTCACCTTTATGCGGTTCAACGATCCCGGATACGAGAAGCTGGCGATCAGTTTCCAGGCCACCTCGCTTCCGGACGGCCGCACCCGCATCCTCGTCGACCATCGCACCCTTGCGCTCGGCCCGTCCACGCGACGAAAGCTCACACTCGCCTGGTACTCGCTGGCCAGCTGGTACGGGCGCCTGGTCCTCCAGCAGTTGCTGGCAGCGACGAAGCGCCGCGCGGAATCCGCGCCTCATCGCACCCAGGAGAGCTGAGCAAGGCTCCCCTTCGTTCTACTCCACAAAATAGGCGCCGACGTTGCCAGAATCGCGCGGCGGTCTGGCACGCCTGCACTGAACGCAGGCCAACCAGCGATTTATGGTTGCCCTCGCTCGTTCCCTGTGCCAGAATGCTTGCAGGTTTTTTCAACTTTATGAGCCATGTATGGCGTTGACCGGGCCACTGCCGCCACGGAGATGGAATGCCCACCTCAGCAGCCGTAGCAGGTCATCGTCGCAGAGTACGCAAGGAGCCTCCAGCAATGCCCAGACTCCCGGAAACCGAGCGTCTTGACGCGATCAAGGGTTTGATGAGCATCCATCAGGATCGCCGTTCTGTGCTCAAGGCCGCCGCCGCGGCCGGCCTGATCCCCGTGCTCTCGTCGGAGACGGTCGCCGCCCGCGCCGCCGCGCGCCAGGACGCCCAGCCGGTCCAGGGCGGCACATTCGTCACCCTCGCGCAGGACTCGATCGAGGCGCTCAGCCCTGAGGACACCGGTGAGACCGCCCAGTGGGTGCCGATCATCCAGATGTTCGAGCCCCTCTACATGGTCAACGAGAACTACGAGCTCGAGCCGGTGCTGGCCGACTCCTACGAGCCGTCCGAGGATGGCCTCACCTACACCTTCCGCCTGAAGGAAGGTGTCACCTTCCACAACGGCGATGCGTTCACCGCCAACGACGTGGTCTACACCTATGAGTGGATCATGAACCCGGACAACGCCTCCACCCGCCAGGCAAACTTCGACCTGGTTGAGTCGGTCGAGGCCCCGGATGACCAGACTGTCGTCGTCAAGCTCACCGAGAACGACGTCACCTTCATGGTCAGCGTCGCCACCACCCTGATTTACCCGGCCGCCGACCACGAGGCCAAGGGTGAGGACACCTTCAAGGGCGAGCCGGTCGGAACCGGTCCGTTCATGCTCGGTGAGTGGAACCCGCAGTCCCGCGTCGTCCTGAATGCGTATGAGGACTACTACCGCGGGCGCCCGAACTTCGACTCGATCCAGGTCGACGTCGTTCCGGAAGCCGCTGGCCGCATGAGCGCGCTCGAGTCCGGCCAGGCCGACAACTCCATCTGGGGCCTCAACGCCGAGGACAACGAGACCCTCAAGGAGTCCGGCAACTTCGTGGTCTTCGAGACCGTCCAGTCGGCCACGAACCACTTCCCGCTGAACAACACCCACCCGTTCCTGGGCGACAGCAAGGAAGTCCGCCAGGCCCTGCTCATGGCGCTCGACCGCGAGCTCTTCGCCGAGGCGATTTTCCTCGGGCAGGCGCAGGTCGCCCACCACAACCTCTCCCCGGCGATCGAGAAGTACTACAACGCCGATACGGTGAAGTACGAGTACGATCCCGAAGGCGCCAAGGCGCTCCTGGACGAGGCTGGCTGGGTCGAGGGCGAGGATGGCATCCGCGAGAAGGACGGCGTCAAGGCCCAGTTCACGATGATGGTCTTCCAGGGCGACACGCAGCGCCGGCCGGAGGCTGAGGAAGCGCAGCAGCGCTGGGCCGATATCGGCGTCCAGTGCGACCTCCAGGAGGGCATCACCTCCGACGTCCTCGCCGGCCTGGTGGCCGGTGAATACGACGCGGGCCTGTTCAACTGGGTCTACGGCGGCGGCTCCACCGGTGATCCGGATACTCGCGACACGCTCGTGACCGGCGCGGCGAACAACTTCTTCAACTACTCGAACGAAGAAGTCGACCAGCTGATGATGGACGGCGTGAAGGAGCTCGACGAGAACGCTCGCATCGAGATCTACAAGCGCATCCAGGAGATCATCGCTGAGGAGCTCCCGTTCCTGCCGCTGCTCCACCTCCAGAGCATTACGTTCTACAACAACCGCATCAAGGGGCTGCCGGAGGATATGCTCTACTCCGACAACCTCTACCAGAAGCTCTACCAGCTCTGGATCGAGGAAGCGTAGAACACGTCACGCATGTTGACGGGAACGGCCCGGGGCTCCCGCTCCGGGCCGTTCGCTTGCATCGGGGTGGACCCGATTGCGGATGCCCGGTACCATCCGATGACCGGCTACTCGAAGTCGTCGGCCGGCAGCTTACCCGGTACGCTGATTCACAGACGGATTTCCTATGGCGGCATATCTCATCAAACGCCTCTTGCAAGGCGCGCTCGTGCTCGCGCTTGTCAGTTTCCTGACGTTCACGGTCATGTACTTCATGCCCGGCGATCCGGCCCGCTCGATGGTCGGCCAGGCCCGGGTCACAGAAGAACAGCTCGACACGATCCGTGAGAAATGGGGCCTGAACGACCCCTTCCACGAGCGGTTCATCAACTGGATCACGAATCTCCTCAGCGGAGACCTCGGCACATCCATGATGCGCCCGGGTCAGGACATCGGTGACATGATCCTCAGTGCCTCCGGCATGACGATCCAGCTCACCACCATGTCGTTCTTCATCTCGCTGGCCATCGCCATCCCGGTCGGGATCCTCGCCGCCACGAAACGCAACTCCATCCTCGACTACCTGACCACGATCGGCTCGACCGCCGGCGTCGCGATCCCCAACTACTGGATCGGGATCATGGCGATCGTCGTCTTCTCCCAGCAGCTCGGCTGGCTCCCGCCCTATGGCGCGGATTCCTGGAAGAGCTACATCATGCCGGTCGTCGTCCTCTCCATCGAGGAGATGGCGGCCATCATGCGCCTGATGCGCGGCACCACCATCGAGGTGCTCGGCCAGGACTACATCAAGACCGCCCAGGCCAAGGGTCTCGCCCGTAACGCGATCCTGGCGCGCCACGTCGTCCGCAACGCGTTCCTGCCAGTGGTCACGCTCATCGGCTACCGAATCGCCTTTATCCTCAGCGGCACCATCGTGATCGAGACCGTCTTCGCCTGGCCGGGACTTGGCCAGCTCTTCTTCGACGCCATCTCGAACCAGGACCTCCAGGTGGTCCAGGCGATCGTGCTCCTGTTGACATCGATTGTTGTCCTCATGAACATCATCACCGACCTGACCTATGCCTTCATCGATCCGCGAGTTCGCGTCCAATGAGCGAGAAGAACCCCACCTACACCGAGACTGTTCCCGAACGGGAAACGCAGGAGCCGTCCACCGCGCGCACCGTCGTGCGCTCCGGCGCCGCGCTCGCTGACGCCCCTGAGCAGGACCGCCGCCTGAGCCCACGCCGGCGGACGCTGCGCCGGTTCACCAATCACAAGCCGGCTCTCGTTGGCGTCTTGTTCATCATCTTTCTCGTGATCCTGGCCCTCTTTGCGCCGTGGATCGCACCCTACGACCCGGTCGACAGCAACCTCCGATTGCGGGGGGCGGCACCGAGCGCGGAACACTGGTTCGGGAATGACGACATCGGCCGCGACATCCTCTCCCGCATCATCTACGGCACCCGCATCGCGCTCATTGTCGGCCTCGGCGCGACGACGATTGCGGTCATGATCGGTGTCGTCGTTGGCGCCACCGCCGGCTACTTCGGCGGCATGGTCGACGCGTTCCTTTCCCGCCTCGTCGACGCGCTGATGGCGTTCCCCATCCTCGCGCTGCTGCTGACGCTCTCTACGATCTTCGGCCCAAGCCTGCGCAATGTCGTCATCGTCATCGGCGTCACCTTCTGGGCGTCCTATGCCCGGGTCATTCGCGCGGAGGTCCTGAGTCTCCGCGAGCGCGACTACGTCCTCGCGGCGAGGGCGTCCGGCGCCTCGAACCGCCGGATCATTCTGCGGCACATCGTCCCGAACGCGATCGGCCCGGTGATCATCCTCGCCAGCCTCGCGATCGGCAGCGTCATCATCTTCGAGTCCGCACTCTCGTTCCTCGGCATGGGCATCCAGCGCCCGACGCCGTCCTGGGGCACCATGCTCTCCGATGGGCGCGACCATATCCGGAACTACCCGCATATCGCCATTGCCCCCGGCCTCGCCATTGCCTTCACGGTCCTGGCGTTCAACCTCGTCGGTGATGGCCTGCGCGACGCGCTGGACCCGCGCGAGCGGTCCTGACGCGGGAAGGCGGGCCTCCGTGAGGACACCAACTTCGCTCTCCGGCAAGAGGATGTGGATGATCGCGGCCGTCGCCGCGGTCGTCCTCGCCCTTGCCGGCGCGGGCCTCTGGTACGCGCTGCTCCGCGAGGAGGAGCCACAGGGCCACACCGACCGCATCACGCTTGTCGCCCCGGCGGTGGACGGCCCCCTCCACGCCACCGATCCCGCCCTTCTCACGTCGCTCGTCATGACCGGCGGGAAGCCG
>DATGPC010000029.1:0-14549 GCA_035305265.1 Thermomicrobiales bacterium
TGCGGGACCCAGGGTTCATCACCTCGTAACGGCACAGTCCTGCAAAGCCGAACCTCGAGAGGGAATTCAACCCCGCTATGGCGGATTGCGGGTACAGGGCACCGCCAACTCCCCATCTAGCACGACTGCGACAAGTATACCCGTTTTGACTCCGCGCTCCCACCTTCAGCGACGGTCTTCGCGGCAAGATTGTACGGGAGGACTTGTGACTGCCAGCAACTCTCCTGGCCCGCACGGGCTGGTCGCAATGTCCTCCCGGGCAGCGTGGCGTCCATTTGAGCGTCGCTACGGCTCCGGCTCGAGCGCCTGATCCACCGGCCACTCCACCGGCCTCGGCCCCGCGTCTCCCAGCTCCGGCTTCTGCGACAGCCGGTTCACCACTCGAACCGTCAGCGGCTCCAGCACCCGGATCTGGCACGCCAGGCGCGTCGTCTCGCGACGATTCTTCAGCTCGGCCAGCCGTGTCTCCTCCCACGGCGTCACCGGCGTCGGCTCGCCCTCGATCACCTCGACCCGGCATGTCGCACACCGAGCATTGCCGCCGCATCTGTGCAGGATGTCGATCCCGGCATCCTCCAGCCCCAGAACGAGGCGACGCCCCCGTTCAACGGTGACGTCGCCCTCATCCTGGACATGAACCGTGATACGCCCGTTCTCAGGCATGGTAGAGCCGGCCTTCCGTGACCCGCAGCCGGTAGAGGTGCACGAATTCCTTCGCGTGCGGCCCGGTCAGGTTCAGGCTCCCGCGATGCCCGTTCTCCATCGTCCCGGTCAGGAACCGGTAGCGAACGCCTCCTTCGACGATCTCCCGCGTCGAGATGAAGATGTCCTCCGCAACCTGCCCGAAAATCGAGAACGCCAGGTCGTCGGCATCCCACATCTCCTCGACCGGATACTCCAGCCAAAGGTTGAACGTCGTCCCGGCATCGCCCGATTCGGGCTTGCCAATCAGGTGAACGCCGTCGGATGACTGGATAATCCCGTTCATCGCCGACACAAAATGGCCGTGGACCGTCTTGTCCGTCAGCCACGCCTCATCGAACCGCTCGATGACCATTGCTTCGATCTCGTCATAGATCTCGGAAGGAAGCGCTTGTTTCTTCATTCACGTACTCCGTATCGCTGCCGCGCGTGGTTCGCAACCCTTGCCGAAACCCGGCGCCTTCTTCCCGTATACTAGGAACGTTGCTTACTGGCTTTCAAGCACCTGGAGCGCCTCCGATGCCATCCCTCTTGGACACGATTCTCCGCCGAAACACGAATGATCCGGAAATTCCGGACTGCCCCGATCATCACGTCGATATGCGCCTTCGGGGCAAGGTGGGACGGCCGACCGACTTCCAGGTCCAGTCCGAAGGTTCCTACACCTTCATCTACTACTGCCCGGTCGAGGGCTGCAACCAGACCGCAACTCGTGAACAGCGCCGGACGCAAATCCCGGTCCCCGGCGTGCCGCCCAAGCGACCCGTCTTCTCCCGGCGTCGCGACCTGGCCTAGACCCGGGCCTCAACCGATATTCTCACCCTGATAGCGGCCGCGGTACCCTTCCGCGGTCGCTTCCGCCATCCCGAAGAACACGAGTTGCATGACCCGCGCATCCCTCTGGACGCGGAAGCCGGCCGGATTGTTGACCACCAGCATCGACGTCGAGCGGCCATTGTATCCCGCATCCCAGACCGCCGTGTGGATCGTCACCCCACACCGGTTGAGGCTCGATCGCGGACGCCCCAGGGCCGTCAACGACTCCGGAATATCGACGACTTCGTTGTAGAGGATGTGATAGACGCCCGGTTCCAGCGTCGCCCACCCATCCTCGTCGAAGGGCACCGGTTCCAGGTCCGGCAACACCCGGTCGGCATTGTCGACCCCGATCGTCCCCGGCCCCACATGACGCGAGATCTCCCGCAGCGTCAGGTCCACTCCGTTCGGCTGGATCTGCGAGTCCACATCGACCATGCCGGTGATGAGTGAGCGCTCCGGCGAGTCGATCAATGCACGAAGCTGCTCTCGACTGAGCACGCCCCCCAGTGAGTTGTGATCCATTGTGTAATTGCTCTCCCATGCAAAAAGCGCCGGTAGCATCAGCCACCGGCGCTTTCTCCTGCCATTGCCGGCTAGACCTGTGTCTTCGTGTTCGTCAACATCTCCCATACCTGCGCCGGCTTGTCCACCAGCAGCACGAGGAGATCACCCTTCTCGGATATCTCGAGCGCGGTGTTGACCGCCTGCATCTCGTCGAGAACGATCTGGATGTCCGCCTCAGGCTTTCCTGCCGCCATCGCCGCGTCCTTCAGGCGCTGCGCGATCTCGCCGGACGGCCGGCCCCGCGTGTTCTTGTCTTCCCGGATGATCAGTTTGTCGAACGTCTTTGCCGCCAGCGTACCGAACTCCTCGATATCGCTGTTGGACCGGTCACCGGGCATCGAGAAGACGCCGACCGTGCGATCCGCCTCCATGCGCGACACGAAGTCGGCGATCGCCTGCAGGCCAGCCACATTGTGGCAATAGTCCATGAGGACGCGCTTCGTCCCCATGTCGAGCAGGTTGAACCGGCCAGGCGCCTGCGAGAAGCTGTTGCTGAACGTCCGGAGACCGAGACGGATCATGTCGAGATTCACGTCATCGGCGAGCGCCGCGGCCGCTGCCGCCATCGCGTTCTCGATGTTCACCCGGATCCGGCCATCCATCGTTGCCGGAATCTGGCTCGCCAGCAGCAGCGACGTCTCCCGCCGGCTCTCGTAGATCGTGATCATCTCCCCGTTCTTCGTCTTCCGCAGCAGGACCGCTCTCCCCTTCTCCCGGATATGGTCCCGGATGATCGGGTTCTCCTCGTCCATGCTGAAGAAGATGATCTCGCCGCGAGCCGAACGCGTCATGCGCACGGTCCACTCGTTATCCGCGTTCAGGACCGACGCGCCGTCCCGGAGCGCGCTCGCTGGAACGACTTCCTTCACCCGCGCCAGCTCTGCCATTGTCTCGATGCCCTTGAGGCCGAGATGATCCCCGCTGACGTTCGTGACCACCGCGACATTGCACCGGTCGTAGCCAAGGCCGGACCGGAGGATGCCGCCGCGAGCGGTTTCAAGTACCGCATAGTCGATCGTCGGGTTCTTGAGGACCATGCGGGCGCTGGTCGGGCCGCTCATATCGCCGGACATCATCTGCGTGCCGTCGATGTAGATGCCGTCGGTCGTCGTCAACCCGACGGTCTTGCCGGCCGTCTTCATGATGTGCGCGATCATGCGGGACGTCGTCGTCTTGCCGTTCGTCCCGGTCACGGCAATGATCGGCACGCGGCTCGGTGCGTTCCGGTCGAACATCATGTCCACAACCGCGCGTCCAACGTGCCGAGGATGGCCCTCCGTCGGGTTGGTGTGCATGCGGAATCCGGGACCAGCGTTGACCTCGACGATCCCGCCGCCATGCTCTCGTGCCGACCTGGAGATATCCGGCGTGATGAAGTCGATGCCGGCGATGTCGAGGCCGACCACCATCGCCGCCTGGCGGGCGATCTCGGCGTTGTCCGGATGAATCTCGTCGGTGCGGTCGATCGAGGTGCCGCCGGTGCTCATGTTGCCGGTAAGCTTGAGCTGGACGAACTCCCCTTCCGCCGGAATGGTCTCCAGCGTGCGGCCGTCCCGCTCCAGCACCTCCATCGTCTGGCTGTCGACCGAGATCCGGGTCAGGATCTTCTCGTGCCCAACGCCGCGACGCGGATCCTGGTTCTCGATGTCGATCAGCTCCTGGACGGTGTGCTCCCCATCGCCGATCACGTGGGCCGGAACCCGCTCCGCGACCGCCACGATCTGGTCATTGACCACCAGGACCCGGTAGTCCTTGCCCGGGATGTACGTTTCCACGAGGATGCGGCCGTCACGGGACTCCGATTGGGCGGACGGGAAGAACTCCCGCACCTCGTCTTCATCGGCCAGGTTGATGAAGACGCCACGGCCATGATTCCCGTCGAGCGGCTTGATCACCACCGGATATCGCAGCCGCTTCGCCGCGGCGACGGCCTCGTCCGCGGACCGCACCACCTGGGAACGCGGAACCGGGATGCCGATCTCGTGCATGAGCCGGTTTGTCAGCTCCTTGTTGCCCGCGATGTCGACGGCGATGTTGCTGGTCTCGGAGGTGACCGTCGCCCAGATCCGCTGCTGGTACTTGCCATGCCCCAGCTGGACGAGCGATCGACGCGGATCGAGCCGCAGCACCGGGATACCTCGACGGACCGCCTCCTGGACGATAGCGCCAGTCGACGGGCCGTAGGCAAACCGCTCCGCAAGCTTGATCACCTTCTCCTCGTGCTCCCGCACGAAGTCGGCATCCGGCTCGGTGTTGTAGATCATGTGGTTCAGCCACCGCAGCGCCAGCTGCCCGGCCGCGAGCCCCACATCTTCCTGCTCGTACTGGAAAACGACGTTGTAGACGCCGCGCTCTTCGGTCTGGCGAGTCTTTCCTCGCGACACATCGGCGCCTGCCAGGTTCTGCAGCTCCAGCGCGACGTGCTCCAGGACATGCCCCATCCACGTCCCCTCGCGAAGTCGCTTGAGGAAACCGCCTGGCTTGCCGATCGAGCACCCGTGGTCGTAGAGCGACGGGATCGCCTCGGTGAGCTTCTCGTAGAAACCCGGGATCTTGTTCGTGGGTCGATCCTCGAGCTCGCCGAGATCCACCACGTAGTGGATCGCCGGCATGCGCGCCCAGACATTTGGACCACGATAGACGTGGGTTTCGCGGATATTCAGCACGATCCTTCTCCTCCAAACGCCTGGCAATTGAGTTGTCGCCGCATCGTCGAACGTTGACTCTCTATATACACGAAAGCCCCGCCGGCTGTCCGGCGGGGCGTCTTCATCGTGATTTGGCAACGTGCGAGGTTAATCGTCGAGCATCACCCGCGATGTCATGTCGAACTTTCGTCCCGATCCAAGGACGTGGAGCCGCGCATCGCTGATCGTGATCTCTCCATAGCGCTTGACCTGGAAGATGTCCGACTTCATATGGGAACCATCGACGAGGGTCACGCTGTGGCGCCCGATGACCCGCAGGGTATTGTCGCTGTCGATGATGGCCGCCGTGTCCTCGTCGATCCCGATGCCCAGCAGGCCCGGATTGCTCGCGACCAGTGACAGGAGTCGCCCGATGCGGTCACGCTGGCGGAAATGCTGGTCGATGATGACGTTGTTGATGAGGCCGAAGCCGGCGAACATCTGCGCCATCCGCAGCTTCGGTGTCGCGCCGCTCGATCCGAGCGCCACCATGTGGGCCGACAGGATCGACGCGCCAGCGCTCGTACCGGCCACCACCGCGCCCTCACTGTTGCGCTTGCGGACAAGCTCCTCGAAGCGGGTGCCGCCGATGATCGCGGAGAGGCGCATTTGGTTTCCGCCGGTCAGGAAGATGCCCGTCGCGTTCTCGACGAGGTCGAGGCTTTCGCGGCCGTTGGCGTCTTCGCGGCTGCCGATGTAGACAACTTCCGCGCTCTCGACGCCCATGCTGAGGAAGATGGCCTTGTAACGCAGGCCGGCGGATTCGATCGAGGACGCTGTCGGGACGATAGCGATTCGTGCGTCCTGACCGCCCGCCAGAGCGACGAACTCGGACAGGATCACCTTGTCGTCGAGTTTGTCCTCGGCACCACCGATCGGCATGATGAAGCCTCGCGCAGTCTGCGCCGAGGCAGCGGTGGATGGATCAACGTGGTGGGTCGTTTCAGAATGCATGAGTAGATGGGTCCTGGTGACGTGTGCATGGAGGGGGGCGACCGATGCACACGGACATGATTCCGTGCCGGCGTCGGCGCCGGTTCCGCGGGAATGTACCGCTTTTTGATCACCGAGTCAATTGAAAAAGACCCTCGTCCCACCTTTCCGCTATGCTACGGTGTGCAACCTCCGGCACGACCAGGCCGTCACACAGCGACGCCCCGGGCCGGGAGACAGACGGATTGGACTTCACCGGCAGGCACGGCCAACCCCGGTTACGAACGAAGGAACCCCACATGTCGAACCCGCTCGCGGAACGCCTCGACGCCGGCATCGTCCTCGGCGATAGCGCCATGGGCACGATGCTCTTCGATTTCGGTCACGCGACCGACTCCTGCCTCGATGAGCTGAACCTCACGAATCCCCAGCAGGTTGCCCAGATCCATCGCGCCAACATCAACGCGGGCGCGGACTTTATCGAAACCAACACCTTCGGCGCCAACCGCTATCGCCTCGAGCAGCACGGCCTCGCCGACAAGGTACGCGACATCAACTTCCGCGCTGTCAAGATCGCCCGCGAGGAGCGGGAGATCAGCGGCCGTCCGGTCCTCATCGCCGGTTCGATCGGCCCGACGGGTCGCTGGCTGGAACCGGTGGGAACGCTTCCTATCGAAGATGCCTTCCTCGCGTTCCGAGAGCAGGTCGAGGCACTCCTCGAAGCCGGTGTCGACTTTTTCCTCATCGAAACCATCGGCTACCTCGGGGAAATGGACGCCGCGATCCGCGCTGTCCGGGAATCCTCCGACCTGCCGATCATGGCCATGATGACGTTCGGTGAGGACGGTCTCACCATCGCCGGCGAGTCGCCTGACCGAGTCGTCGGGTACCTCGCATCCCAGGGCGTCGAGATCATGGGCGCGAACTGCTCGGTCGGCCCCCAGCGACTCCTCAAGGTGATCGCGAAAATGCACCGGTCAGCGTCCGCCGTCGATGGCAAGCGCCCGACGATCGCGGCAATGCCGAACGCCGGCTGGCCGACCCAGGCCGGAACCCGGCTTGTCTACCACTCCACGCCCGAGTACTTCGCCCAGTTCGCAGCGGATGCGATCGCGGCCGGAGCGCGGATCGTCGGGGGATGCTGCGGCACGACCCCGGCGCACACCGCCGCGATGCGCGCCATCATCAACGAGCACAACGCGTCGAATGGTGCGGCGTCAGTCGCCGAGCCGGTCCGAGAGCGCCCGACTCCCACCCTGGTCTTCACCGAGGAAGTCGAGGAAGACACCGAGGTCCGGAAGGCACTCGGCAAGAAGTTCCTCACCTGCGTCGAGATCGATCCGCCCAAGGGCCTCAACCCGACGAAGGCGATCGAGGGTGCCCGTCTCCTGAAGGAAGCCGGGGTGGACGCGATCAACGTCGCCGACTCGCCCATGGCGCGTGTCCGCATGAGCGCGATGACCCTGTGCTACCTCATCCAGCGCGAGGTCGGTATCGAGACGATCCTCCACTACACCACCAGGGATCGGTCGCTGATGGGCCTCCAATCGGAGTTGCTCGGCGCGCACGCCGCCGGCGTCCGGAACATCCTGGCCCTGACCGGTGATCCGCCAAGTCTCGGCGACTATGCCGACTCGACGCCCGTCTACGACCTCGACTCGATCGGCCTGATCCGGGTCATCAACAAGATGAACGAAGGCGAGGACTCGGCCGGCTCGTCCATTGGTCGGACCGCGAACTTCACGATCGCCTGCGCCGTCGACCCGACCAAGCCGGACCTGGAGGACGAGGCCCGGCGCCTGCGCGAGAAGATCGCCGCTGGCGCCCACTTCGTCATGACCCAGCCCATCTTCGCGCCGGAGGTCTGGACGAATTTCCTGGAGGTCTACGGCGAGGAACGGCTCCCGATCCCGGTCATGATCGGCATCCTCCCGCTGCAGAGCTCGAAGCACGCCGAGTTCCTGCACAATGAGGTGCCGGGGATTACACTCACGGACGAAGCGCGCGAGCGAATGCGGCAGGCCGGCAAGAACGGCCGCGAGGAAGGCATCCTCATGGCGCGAGAGCTCCTCATCCAGCTCCGGCCGCACGCCGAAGGCGTCTACCTCATGCCGTCGTTCGGTCGCTATGAAGTGGCCGCCGAGGTCATCAAGGTGCTTGACCTGCAGGAATCAGTGGGTTAATTGGCCTCGCTACGAGGCGCATGGTACACTCGTCCGGTGCCCGCTGATCTCGGGAGAGAGGTCATGCGCGAATTTCCATCCGTTATTTGAGAGATCTCCCGGTCGTTTGTCGATCGGTTTGGCAAGAATCCAAGGATCGTACGCATTATGGTTGCCCAGATTATCCGCTCCATTGAACAGGAGCAGTTCAAGGACGTTCCGCAGTTCAGCGCTGGCGATACCGTTCGCGTCCACGCGAAGGTCGTCGAGGGCAACCGCGAGCGCATCCAGATCTTCGAAGGTGTCGTCATTCGCCGCCGCGGTGGTGGGATCAACGAGAACTTCACTGTTCGCCGCATCGGCGCCCACAGCGTCGGTGTCGAGCGCACCTTCCTCCTCCACTCGCCGCGTATCGACAAGATCGAAGTGACCCGCTTCGGTAAGGTCCGCCGCGCCAAGCTCTACTACCTGCGTGGGCTCACCGGCCGTGCCGCTCGTATCACCGAGCGCCGCCGTGACCTGACCGCCGCCGCCCGCAAGGCGTCCGAGCGTGCCGCCGCTGCTGAGGCCGAGGCCCTCGCCGCGCAGCAGGCCGCTGAGGAAGCCGCCGCGGCCGAGGCTGCAGCCGCCGAGGCGGAAGCCGCTGAAGCCACCCAGGCCGAGGCCGCCGACGCTGCCCGGACCGAAGAGCCGGCAGAGGCCAACGAGGCCGCTCCGCAGGCCGAACAAGTCGCCGAGGGCGAGGCTACGGAAGAGAAGAACTAGGACTCCGCTCGCGGTTCACGTGATCGGACCAGCGGCCGACGACACTCCGGTGTTGTCGGCCGCTTTGTCGTTCGCCAGGAGGATCGTCCCATGCCACCCCGGCTGTCCGCCGAGTCCGTTGTCGGGATCATCAGGGACGCTATAGGCACGGAAGTCTCCGGCCTCATGCCGCTCCGGCCGGGCGCATGGTCGACCGTCTACGCGTTCCGGGCTGAAGGTCGTCACTACGTCATTCGCTTCAGCGAGACGCGTGATGACTTCGAACGTGACCGCTTTGCGCGATCGTTCAACACGGCTACCTTGCCGATTCCCCGCGTCGTCGCCATTGGCACCATTGACGCCATGCATTACGCGATCAGTGAGCGGGCTCCCGGCACATTCCTCGACGACCTGGATGCAGACGGAATGCGGCTGATCTTCCCGTCACTGCTCCATGCGCTGGACGCGATGCGAACGGCCGACACCTCGGCAACGTCCGGATTCGGCGTCTGGCGGGAAGGCGGAGACGCCCCCTATCCGGCCTTCGCCAGTTTCCTCGCCTCGGTTGCCGACGACACCACAGCAACTCGTGACGGCGGCTGGCGCGAGAGGCTCGCCTCGTCGTCTGTGGGCATGGGCCCGTTCGATGAGTGTTACCGGGAGATGATGCACCTGCTCGACGGCGTCCCGGAATACCGGCACATCGTCCATGCCGACCTGCTCAACTTCAATGTCCTGGTGGAACATGGGGCGATCACCGGGGTCATCGACTGGGGCTGCGCGTTCTACGGTGATCACCTCTACGATGTGGCCTGGTTCGCGTTCTGGTCGCCGTGGTATCCACAATGGCACGATCTCGACCTGACCTCCCGGATGCTGGCGTTCTTTCGCGATGCGGGCGCCGATATGGAGCACGCGGAGCAGCGTCTTCGCTGCTATATGCTGCATATCGGGCTGGGCCAGATGCGGTACAGTGCATCCATCGAGCGATGGGACACCCTGGAGGCCGAAGCCAGCCGGACGCTCTCGATCGCCAGACGAACGCTATTCACGTTGAACGAGACAGCATGACCTTCTCCGACACCGCGCAGATCTCAACGCTCACCTACGAGCGCCACTTCCTCAGCCACGATGTGCGCCACATCGCCGGCGTCGACGAGGTAGGCCGAGGGGCGCTGGCTGGTCCGCTCATGGCGGCGGCCGTCGTCCTGCCCTCGCTGGAGGAGATCGGTCGGGACGCGACGTTCTGGAACGCCGTGCGGGACTCGAAGACCATCACCATGAAGCGTCGCGGTGAGTTGGCGAAGGGGATCATGGAGCGTGCGTGCGACTGGTCCATCGCCGCTGTCCCGCCCGAAGAGCTCGACTCCCTGGGCGTCGGGCCAGCAAACCGGATCGCGATGGAGCGGGCGGTCTATGGCCTGTCCGACGAGCCCGGCCTGCTCCTGATCGACGCCATGACGCTCGATTGCGACACCCCGCAGGTCGGTATCATCGACGGCGACGCTCTTTGCCTCTCCATCGCCGCAGCATCGATCATCGCCAAGGTCGCCCGGGACACGATCATGATGGAGCACGACCCGGAATGGCCGGTCTTCGGCTTCGCGAAGCACAAGGGATACGGTGTCAAGACACACCTTCTCGCCCTCTCGGAGCACGGTCCCTGCCCCATCCATCGTCGCTCGTTCGCGCCGGTCCGTCTTGCCGAGGAGCGACTCCGTGTCCGTCCGCGCCAGTAAGGACGACATCGGACGCATCGGGGAGCGCCACGCCCGCCTGAAGCTCGAGGCGCATGGCTACCGCTTCGTGACCGCGAACTGGCATTGCCGGGCCGGCGAGCTGGACCTCGTCATGCTGGACGATGACGAACTGGTCTTCGTCGAGGTCAAGACGCGGCGTGGCGATCGCGCGGGCCGGGCCGACGATGCCATCTCCCCAGCCAAATCCCGGAAGCTCCTCGCCGCGGGCGAATGGTTCGTTGCGGCACACCCCGAGCACCACGACCGGATCTGGCGTATCGACCTTGTCGCCATTACCATCGGGCCCTCGAGCGGCGTCGTGACCGCGAACCATTACATCAACGCGATCGTGAGCGGCTGAGCGGCCCCGGTATCATTCACAATCGGATACCATGTATGCCGGTAATCACCCGCCCGGGCACGCCCGAGAAGCGGGTACGCGTTGTACACGGAAGGCCAAGCCTTGGATTCCTCATTCAACCCGTTCGGAGCCTCCTCCTCGACCGAAGAACACCGCGCCGCCGCGAAGCACGAGATCACCTGCGCCGTCCTGACCATCAGCGATACGCGCACGAAGGACGACGACCGCAGCGGCCAGCTCATCCGTCAGCATCTCTCCTACCGGAACCATCCCGTCGCCGCGTACGAGATCGTCAAGGACGACGCCGAGCAGATCACCAACGTGCTGACGAAATGGATCATGGACGATAGCATCCAGGCGATCATCACCAACGGCGGCACCGGGATCTCGGGGCGCGACGTCACTTACGGCGCAATCACCGCGCTGCTCGACAAGGAGCTTCCCGGTTTCGGTGAGCTCTTCCGCATGCTTTCATGGGACGAAGTCGGGCCAGCGGCGATGCTGAGCCGCGCCACGGCCGGCGTCGCCGGAAACACGGTGATCTTCTCGACGCCCGGGTCGTCGAACGCCGTCAAGCTCGCCATGGAGAAGCTCATCGGGCCGGAGCTGGGTCATATCGTTCACGAGCTGACGAAGTAGGCGGCAACGCCCACCTCGTACCGCCGCACCTCGCAGCTGCGAACGGTGTGCAGCGCTCTGCGCCGGAGACCAGCTCCGGCGGTACGGGGTAAGCAATCTCGATCGCATACTGGAGAACAATGTGTCATCACCACGCAAACCGCAGGTCCTCAAAGGGTTTCGGGACTACCTGCCCGAGCACATGGTGCTCAGGCAGCAGGTCCTGAACATCATTCGCTCGGTCTTCGAGAAGCACGGCTTCGAGCCGCTTGACACCCCGGCGCTGGAGTACATGGAGATCCTGACCGGCAAGGCCGGCGAGAACGAGAAGCTCATGTACCACTTCCGGGACCAGGGTGATCGTGAGATCGGGCTCCGCTACGACCTCACCGTGCCACTGGCCCGTGTCGTCGCCATGCACCAGAACGACCTGGTGATGCCCTTCAAGCGGTATCACGTCGCTCCCGTCTGGCGGGCCGAGAAGCCGCAGCGTGGCCGGTTCCGCGAGTTCTGGCAGTGCGACGCCGATATCGTCGGTTCCAACGCGCCGCTCGCCGACGCTGAAGCCGTCAACGTCCTGACCGATGCCCTGCAGCAAATCGGCCTCGGTCGCGCCGTCGTCCACATCAACCACCGCAAGCTTCTCGAGGCGCTGGCGACGATCGCCGGCGTTCCGGCGGACCAGGCGCCGACGATCTACCGCTCCATCGACAAGCTCGACAAGATCGGGCGGGATGGCGTCCTTGCGGACCTCCAGCGCAATGGCGTCAGCGACGATTCCGCCAACGAGATCCTCGATATCGTCACGATGACGGGAACCAACGATGAGCTGCTGGACTTCGCCGCCGGCAAGCTGGCGTCGATTCCGCAGGGTGCTCAGGCGGTCCAGGAGCTGCGCGACCTGGTCGACAACATCGAACGCCTCGGCGTGCCGAAGAACATGTACATGATCGATCTCGCCCTCGCCCGCGGCATCGACTACTACACCGGCCCGGTGTACGAGGCCCAGGTCGAGGAGCCGAAGGTCGGCTCGGTCGCCGGAGGTGGCCGGTACGATGGACTCGTCGGCACGTTCCTCGGCCGCGACGTTCCCGCGACCGGAATCTCGCTGGGCATCGAGCGCATCCTCGAGGTCATCCAGGAATTCGATCTCCTGCCGGCCCGGAAATCCGTCGCCGATGCGATGATGGTCTACGTCGAGGAGACGCTCGCCGATGCCGCCGCCCTCGCTCGCGAGCTTCGCGACGAAGGCATTCGCGTCGACCAGTCGATCATGACGAACAAGGGCATCGGCTCCCAACTCAAGTACGCCGACCGCCGGGGCATCCCCTTCGCGGTCATCCTCGGGGCCGACGAGTTGGCGCGAGGCGAAGTTTCGATCAAGAACCTCGCGACAGGCGAGCAGCGCGAGGTGCCGCGAGCCGTCGTCACGCAGGAACTCGACATGCTCCTGAAGGATCAACTAACAGCGGTGGAAGGGGAATGATGACAGAACCGGAGTACATGCAATACGAGACGTTCATGTGGGTCGTGGCGCACCCGGACGATCTCGAGTTCTCGTCCGCCGGCACCGTGATCAAGCTGGCGCGGGCCGGCAAACGGTGCATCCTCATCCAGGTCACCTCCGGTGACCGCGGAACCGGCGACCGCTCCTTCACGCCCGAGACGCTCAAGGCGACGCGAGAGGCCGAGGTCATGGAGTCGGCGAAGCGCATGGGCCTGGCCGAGGTCGTCTTCCTGCATGAAGGCGACGGCCATGTCATGCCAGACATCGCGCTTCGCGAGAAGATCGTCAAGCAGATCCGTATCCACAAGCCGGACGTCATCATCACCCACGACCCGTTCCGGCCCTACGCCATGCATCCGGACCATCGCGGCGTCGGCCTCGCCACCCACGACTCCGTCTACCCGACCGCGCGCGACCATCTCTACTTCCCCGAACACCTCGAAGCGGGGATCGAGCCGCACAAGACGGCCGAGATCTGGTACTTCGGGTCCGAGGTGCCGGACGTCTTCGTCGATATCACCGACACCTTCGAGGGCAAGATCGACGCGCTCCGGGCGCACGTCTCACAGGTCGGCACGCGTGACGATCTCTACGACCGCCTGCGCGAGCGCCACGTCGAGCTCGCGAAGGACCAGCCATTCGAGCTGGCCGAAGCGTTCAAATCCGTCAAGATGCAGCGGTAGCCACGGGGGCATGACAATCATGCACGATGAGCTGAAGACCAAGGTTGCCCGGCATGGGACCGAAGCGTTCGGGCCTGCCTGGCAACCGGATGGCTGGACGATCGCCCCGGGCCGGATCGAGCTCATCGGCAACCATATCGACTACAACGGCGGCCCCGTCCTGGCGGCCGCCATCGATCGTGTCATCGTCATGGCCACCGGCCCGATCGATGATCCGCGCCAAATCGCGCTTGCGGCGCCCGACGCCACGGAGGAAATCGCCCGGTTCGCCCCGCTCGAGATCGGGGACTGGCGATCGTCTCAAGGCGACGAGGGCCCCATCGTCTACGTCAAGGGCATCGTCGCTGCCCTCCTCGCCCGGAAGATCCCCATCCGCACCGGGGTCGGGCTGGCGGCTGCCGGAAACATCCCGCCCGGCTTCGGGATGAGCTCGTCGGCGGCGCTGTGCCTCGCGACGATCCTCGCGCTAACCGTCGACGAGATCGAGCCGTACGAGATGGTCGCCATTGCCCGGGAAGCGGAGCACCGCGCGGGATCCCCGGTCGGCGCCATGGACCAATCCGCGTCCGTCGCCGGCAACGTCATCCTGTTCGATGGTCGTGACAACACCTATGCCAGCATCGCGCCCGACCTCGACGGCTACGTCTTCGCTGTCGCCGATTCAGGCGTCGAACGGTCGCTCCGCACGTCCTCATACGGCAAACGCGTTGAGGAAACCGAAGAAGCCCGCAAGCGACTCGCCCAGGCCTACGATCTCTACCTGCCGAACCTCGCTGCGCTGGAGCCACACTGGGCAGACATCGAACCGACCATCGAGAAGCACCTCCCCCCGGCCCTCGTCAGGCGCGTCCGCCACGTCGTCACGGAGACGGTTCGCGTCCGACAGGCCGAAGATGCCGCCCGGACCGGCGACTGGACCGCGTTCGGGGAGCTGATGAACGCCTCAGGAGAGAGTTCCGCGACAGACTACGAGATCAGCCACCCGATCGTGGAGGAGCTCGTCGCCCTGCTCCGGTCGCAGGACGGCGTA
>DATGPC010000030.1:0-29394 GCA_035305265.1 Thermomicrobiales bacterium
GATGGTGGCGATGATGCGGTGGACGACGGAGTGGATGCCGTCGATGACACCACCGACGCGACTGACGCGACCGATGCGACGGATGTCACCGACGCCACGGATGCGACCGACGCGACCGATGCGACGGATGCCACCGACGCCACGGATGCGACCGACGCAACGGATGCGACCGACGCAACGGACGCTACTGATGCCTCCGACGACACCGTTGTCGATGACCTCATCGATGACACGACCGATGTCGTCGATGGAGCGGTTGATGACGCCGTCGATGACGAACTGGATGTCGTTGATGATCTCGTCGACGACGTGGTCGATGACGGCCTCGACCTGATCGACGGTGACAGCGACGCAGACGCGACCGACGTCACGGACGATGTGGGAACCGACGACTCCGTCGTCGATGACCTGATTGACGACTCGACTGACATCGTTGATGACCTGGTCGATGACGCAGTCGATGATCTCGACCTTGTCGATGACCTGGTCGACGACGCGATTGACGACGGCCTTGACCTGATCGATGGCGTGGATGTGCCGGACGGGGAGGACGATACCGTTGTCGATGACGCGATCGACGACGCGACAGATATCGTTGATGACCTCGTGGATGACGCCGTTGACGACCTTGATCTCGTCGATGACCTGATTGACGACGTCATCGACGATGGCCTGGATCTGATCGACGATGCGGACGGCTCCGCGGATGTGACTGATGATGCGGACGCCACTGATGGCGCCGATGGCGTTGGTACCGATGACTCGATCGTTGACGACCTCGTCGATGATTCGACGGACGTCATCGATGGTGTCGTTGACGATCTGATTGACGACGGCCTGGATATTGTCGATGACCTGATCGACGGGGCTATCGATGACAACCTGGACGTGATCGACGGCGTTGACGTGCCCGATGGCGCCGACGACACCGTGATTGACGGTACCGTTGACGCCGGCCTGGACCTTGTCGATGACGTCGTCGACGATTCGATTGACGGTCTGGATGTTGTCGATGACCTGATTGACGGCGTGATCGATGACGGCCTCGACTTGATCGACGATGGCAGCCCGATAGATGACGGCGGCTCGGATGACGTCGGTACAGACGACTCTGTTGTGGACGACCTGATCGACGACTCGACCGACATCGTGGATGACCTGGTCGATGGCGTCATCGACGATCTGGATCTCGTCGACGACCTCGTTGACAGTGTCATCGATGACAACCTCGACCTGATCGATGGCGTTGACGTGGCGGATGGCGAGGACGATACGGTCATTGACGGTGTCGTTGATGCCGGTCTGGACATTGTTGACGACCTTGTTGATGGGGCGGTCGATGATCTCGACCTTGTCGACGACCTCATTGACGACGCCATCGATGATGGTCTCGACCTCATCGACGATTCTGATTCCAGTGGCGATGATGGCCTCATCGATGATGCTATCGACGACAGCCTCGACGTCGTCGATGACCTCGTGGACGGCGTGATCGATGATGGGCTGGATGTGGTCGATGGTCTGATCGATAGCGTGATCGACGACCTGGACATTTTCGGGTTCGATCTCGAGACCGAGCAGCTGATGGCGAGCGCGGGACCCTCTTCGCGAGTGAGCGATGTCCCGACCATGCAGATGCGCGCCCAGGTCACGGGCACCACTCCGGATAGCGTCGATGGGGGCATCCTCACCTACGGGTTGGCCAGCGGCGACTACCTGGTGACCGAGCTTGTCGCACCGGAAGGTTGCGAGCTCGTGGATCCGTTCCAGGTGAGCGTTGCGGATGGGACGACCACATCGGTCGACGTCGAGCACGAATGCGAGCTTGGCTCCGCGGATGACTCGGCCGACGATGGTACGGAGCCCGATGACGGCGCCGGCGATACTGGAGGAGACTCCGGCAGCTCAGGCGGCAGCTCGAATGTGAGTGTCCTCCCGAGCACTGGTCAGGGCAATTCGTCCGTGGCCGGTACAGCAGAGATCGCAATGGTCTTTGCTCTTGCTGCGAGCGTGCTGGCGGCAACCGCCTTCTACGTCCGCGGCGTGAGAGCGGAACGGTAAGGGTCCTGGAGGACAGACCTTCCGTGAATGGAAACGAGCTCGGGCATCATGCCCGAGCTCGTTTCATCTATCTCGCCCCGCTGGCACCCGGCAAGCACGATTTCAGGATCACCGTCGGAGACCTGAGCTGATGACTGTTCGATCGACCTTACCGAAAAGTTTCTCAGCAGGTGGGGCCGTCCGCGCCTCGTCCCCCGAACAGAAGCCGTGAGACAAGGGTTCTGTTGCGGGCGACGATCTTGTAGCCCACATCGATCGCCCAGACGAACGGTGGGTTCGAGGCAATCCGCATCAGCAGTGGGTGCCAGCCAATCGTCTCCAGAACGTAGAGCACGCTTCGACCGCCGGATATCTGTTTGCCGTCCCGTGTGATGACCTGCATCGCCTTTTGGGATTCGGCGTACAGCTTCGGTGTCATCGGCGGTGACGGACAGGACTGCATCGGGATGATCCTGAACGCGCGCCGGTTGTCCTGTTGCTGGAACCACACCACGACGCGCCGGCAGAATCCGCATTGACCATCCCAGATGAGCCAATGCTGATCGTAGGTTCGCGGTGATTCGTCAGAGTTGGCCACCATCCCCGTTTTGCTCCCGGATGCATGCTGCTCGACGCCGATTGCTCGCCGCTCCCCAGGTGGTGGACAGACAGGAAGCCCGGCGGACTCATATGAAAGGGTTGTGTTCTTCTCTCCATATTCTATCGCAAAAATACAAGCCGTGGTCGTGCCGCACTGCCACTATCGCTGGTGAAGCATTGACGTATCGCGGGACATTTCGTAGCATTCATTGCAACAAAGCCTTCGGGGATTGGTGAGGCCGCCGCGTGATGTCGGCCAAGTCCTGACCGGCGGTACAGCCCGCAAGCGCAAGTGGGAGCACGAGCGCACGATCCGGTGAGACTCCGGAGCCGACGGTATAGTCCGGATGGGAGAAGGCGTCATGACGATCGGGAAGGGGATTGACTCCCGTTTCCGCCTACCTCGTTTTCGCGGGGTGTAATCGTCTGCCGCTCCGTAATGATTCCCGATGGCCTCCGGCGTCGGGTATTTTTATGCCCGCTTCGAGATCCACGCCGGGTGCCATCCGGGCTCGAGCTGCGCATGGTGACTGCCGCGTGTGGCTCGCGCATCCGGATTGGGTGTCCGGCTAGCGGCATACATGATCGCAACGATCCTCAAACGCATCCTCCAGATCCTTGTCACGCTGGTCCTGGCCTCCACCGTGGTGTTCGTGCTGATCCACGCGTCGGGTGACCCCACCCAGGGATTCATGCCACCCGGGGCGTCGCCGGAAGTGCGCGACGCCGTCCGGCAACGGCTCGGGTTGGACGATCCGATCATCGAGCAGTACATCCGATTCGTGGGGAACGGGCTCACCGGCAACTTCGGTGACTCGTGGCGCGACCATCAACCCGCGCTGGCTGCGGTCCTCGATCGGCTTCCTGCCACGTTGTCGCTCGCCGGCGGCGCCCTGTTGATTTCCCTCGTATTCGGCATCCTGGTCGGGGTGATCTCCGCCTCTCGCGGGTCCGGCATCCTGCTGAGGATCGTCCGGTCGTTCCCGATTGTTGGCCAGGCCGTGCCGACGTTCTGGCTCGGTGCGATGCTCATGCTGCTGTTCGCGGTGAGGCTCGGCTGGCTTCCCGCGTCCGGGAACGATTCTCCCGCCTCTATCATCTTGCCGGCAGTCACCCTTTCTTTGCAGCCGGCGTCGATCATCGCCCGGTTGATGTCGACCGGTATGCAGGACATTTCGCGATCCGACTACGTGCGAACCGCCAACAGCAAGGGGCTCTCGGCGCGTGCCGTTTCCTGGCGACACGTCTTCCCGAATGCGCTGCTCCCGGTCCTTGGC
Organism: Thermomicrobiales bacterium; assembly: GCA_035305265.1. GTDB lineage: Bacteria > Chloroflexota > Chloroflexia > Thermomicrobiales > UBA6265 > UBA6265. The sequence goes on from DATGPC010000030.1 coordinate 3,918, forward strand.
TACGCAGGGCTCCAGGCTGGATTCCTCATTGGCGGCACGGTCGTCATCGAATCGCTCTTCGCCTGGCCGGGCGTTGGCCGGCTGGCGCTCCAGAGCGCGACCCAGCATGATCTTCCCGTTATCCACGCCTTCGTTTCCGTCACTGCAGTCGGCGTGATCCTCCTCAACCTCGTGGTGGATATGATCGGTTTCGCGATCGACCCGCGTCAGCGAGAGTCGCTTGCCGGAGGTGCTGTTCGTGGCTGAGCAGCCTCTCGCCCTTGCGCCGGTCGTCGAAAGCACGCCACCAGCTCCGCGCCGGGTGCGGACGATCTGGCGCCCGATTCCTGGCCGCGGCGCCGTACGCCTCATTCCGCTCGCATTGTTACTGGCATTGGGATTCCTGGTGCCGGTGATGTTGCCGCAGAGCCCATCGGCGCAGGATCTTTCCGCGCGACTCACCCCGCCGGCGTGGTTCGGTGGATCTTGGGAGCATCCGCTCGGGACGGACGGCCTTGGGCGTGACCTTCTCGCCCGGATCGCGATCGGTGCGCGATCGTCGCTCATCGTGAGTGTGGTCGCCGCGACCGGCGCGGCCCTCATCGGGGTGATTGCCGGAATCGCCGCGGGCATGATCGGAGGGATCGTCGACCGGGCGATCACGATGCTGGTCGAGACGCTGCTGGCCGTGCCGTTCATTACGATCGGCCTGATGATCACCGCGACCATTGGCCAGAGCATGACCTCACTGCTCATCTTGCTCATTGCGACCGGCTGGATCACCCACGCGCGCATCCTGCGGCTCCAGGCGAGGTCGTTGATCCATGCCGGCTTTGTGGAGGCGGCACGGTCGTATGGCGCATCCCGCACCTGGATTGCCTTGCGCCACATTGCGCCGAACCTCGCGCCGGCCGCGATTGTCGTGCTCTTCCAACAGATGGGGTCAATGCTACTTTGGAGCGCATCGTTGACCTATCTCGGCATCGGCCTCCCCATCGATCACGTCACGCTGGGCGGCATCGTCCGCGAAGGGCAGGAGCTGATCTACACCGCCTGGTGGGTCAGCGTCTTTGGCGGTCTCTCGATCGCGCTTGCTGTCGCCGGGTTCAATCTCTGCGCCGATTGGTTGCGCCATCGTCTCGATCCCACGCTTCGCTAGAAAAGGATCACGGTATATGCAACGACGACTTCACGGATTCACGCTCGATCGGCGGCGCCTGCTGCTGGCATCCGGCGCGGTGGGCCTCGCTCCAGTCAGCCGTATCGCCGCCCAGGCCACGCCCGATGCGGAGGTGATGGATGAGCTGGTGATCGACCTGAGTGGTCCTCCAGACCACCTGACCCCAGCGCTGACGTACTCCGTGCGAGACTGGTCAATCTTGCACTCGATCTACGACTCACTGCTGGATTTCGGCCCGGAGGGCGACCTCGTGCCGCTCGCCGCGGGGGAGTTCTCGACGGACGACGCGATGACGTTCCGGGTCCGGCTGCGTGAGGGGATGACATTTCACGATGGCTCCCCGGTGACGACCTCCGCGATCACCCGCTCGGTGAGGCATATCCAGGACGCGGAGTCGCAGATCTCGGATTTGTACAGCGTCATCACCGAGGTGCGTGAGATCGATGACCTGAACGCGGAGATCGTCACGTCGGAGCCGAGCCCCTGGCTGCCGGCGCAGATCGCCGTTTGGGGCGTGCTCTTCCCCGAGTCGGCGACGGATGAGTCGCTCGCCACGGCTCCGGTGGGGTCCGGTCCGTACATTTTCGAATCCTGGGAGGCGGGAAGCGCGATCACGCTGCGGCGCAATCCGGACTACTTCGCGGACAGTCCGAAGGGAACCGCGCTGGCTGAGCGGGTGGTGTTCCGGTTCGTGCCCGAGGCGGCGACGCGGGTCGCCGACCTCGCCACTGGCGCCGCGCACATCATTGCGGAGGTGCCGGCGGACCAGATCGATGCCGTCGAATCATCGGGGCATGTTGCCCTTTCGGCACCGATCCTGGGCACGGCGTTCGTGCGGATCGCCACCGGCGTCGAGCCGTTCGACGATCCCCGGGTGAACCGGGCCCTGAACCACGCGGTCGATGTCCAGGCGATCGCCGACGCATTGGTTGGAGAAGGTGCGAATCGGCTGGCGAGCGTCTTCCCTGATCCTCGCGGGCTTGGCTTCGACGAGTCGCTCGAGCCATTTACCTATGACCCGGATCGCGCGCGCGAGTTGCTGGCAGAGGCCGGGTTCGAGGATGGGTTCGATGCCGAATTCGAAATGGTCGCCGGATCGCGAAGCGATGTGGTCGAGTCCATCGTCGCTTATCTCGGCGACATCGGGGTACGGGTATCGATCGTGTCGTCAGAGCTTGCGGCGTTCAACCAGGGATGGCCCGACGATTCCGCCCCGCCGCTACGGTATGCGACCTGGCGGCCGTTCTACGATCCGCAGTCGTTCCTCGGCCTTGTGATCCATCGCGACGGCTTCCTGTCCCGCTACGAGAACCCGGTCGCCGCGGAGTTGATCGATGACGGGTCCGTTGCCCCGTCTGCCGAGGAGCGCGCGGCGATTTATCACGAACTTGGCAGGGAGCTGCAGGAGAACCCTGCTGCGATCTACCTCTGGAATCTCGTTTCGACCTACGGTGTGAACCGCAACGTCACCGGTTGGCGACCGCGCGGCGACGAGTACATCATCCCGGTGCGACCGCCGGTTGCGGAAGGAGCCTGATCATGACCGGACGACGAATCTCGCGGCGCAAGGCACTCGCGTGGGCCAGCGCCAGCCTGGCCGCGATGCCCGTTGGGACACGACTGCTTCAAGCACAGGGGACACCGGTGATCGCGAACACCTTGCCGGAGTTGGTGATCGACCTCTCCGGTGAACCGGTGAGCATCGACCCGGCTATCGCGTACTCGCCGACCGATTGGTCGATTGTGCATGCGATCTACGATGCATTGGTCGGGTTCGACGCGAAGGGTGAGATCCAGCCCATCGCTGCCGAACGCTTCGAGGTCGTCGATGAATTGACCTTCGAGGCGACGTTGCGCGAGGGAATGACCTTCCACGATGGTTCCGCGGTGACCGCCGACGCGGTGATCCGCGGGATGGACCATGTTCGAGGAGGGGACTCGCTCGTCGTCGATCTATTCTCGACGGTTGAAGAGGTTCGCCGCGTCGACGACCTGACGGTCCACATCGTCTGCAGTGAACCGAGCCCCTGGCTCCCTGCACAGATGGCGACCTGGCATGTATTGCTTCCCGAAGGCGCCACGCCTGACTCCATGGCCACGGAGCCGATCGGGTCAGGTCCGTACCGACTGGCGTCCTGGGAACGGGGGAGCGAGATCGCCCTGGAGCGATTCGAGGATTACGCGCCGGCTCCCGCAAAGGGAGTGGCGATCGCGGATGTGGTCCGGTATCACTTCGTGCCGGACGCATCGACGCGGATCTCGAACCTGCTTTCTGGTGGATCGCAGCTCATCACCGATGTGCCGTTCGATATGCAGTCGACCGTCGAGGATGACGGAGCACTGGTCCGGTCACAGTCGCTCGCAGGCTCGGCGTGGATACGGATTGCTACCGACGTTGAGCCATTCTCGGACGTTCGCGTTAGGCAGGCGCTGAATCTTGCGCTGGACATCGACAAATTCCCTGGCGCGCTCATCTTCGAGGATTCCCGGCGCCTCGCGTCGATCCATCCAGGGGAGGAGTCCCTCGGGTTCGACCCCGATCTGGAGCCCTGGGCGTACGATCCCGAGCAGGCGGCATCACTGCTGTCCGATGCCGGGTACGGGGAAGGTCTGGACACGGTGCTGCAGATGACGACGGGTTCCAACCAGTCGGTGGCGGAAGCGATTGCCGCGCAGTGGGGAGAAGTTGGCATCAATGTCGAGCTCCAGGTTGCGGACTACGCACAGTTCAATGCCGATTGGTCCGATCCTGCCGCGCCGCCACTGAAGATGGCGACATGGAGCCCGCTGTTCGATCCTCATACGTTGCTGAGCCTCGTTTGGGCGTCGGATGGCGTGCTATCGCGATACAGCAATGACGAAGCCGACGAGCTGATCAGGGAAGCGGCCGTAGAACCAGACCGGGACGAGCGCCGCTCACTCTACCAGCAGCTCGCTCGCGTCATGCATGAGGACGCCGCGGCGGTGTGGCTCTGGAATCTCGTCGCTGTATACGGGCTATCAGACGACATTCCGGCATGGTCGTCGCGCCACGATGAATGGGTGCTGCCGCTTTTCCGGGACTGAGTATATTCTTTTGTCAATATCAATAATTGGCGAAGGCAACCGTCTTTCGGGATTCCGAAACGACGGTTGTTTCGTGCTTGGGGCAGAGAATCGTTCGATAACGCGGGTTTCCTCCAGAACAGATTCCCAACTGAAAGGGGGTTGCATCTCAGCAGTAGGCGTGTAAAATGACATAACAATATCGGGAGACCAATAACGAAAAGTTAACGATCCACGGGCCACGGAAGTTCGAGAACCACGAACTGCGCTGCAGGGAAATCGACAACCGCCGATCATCGAGAGGCAGGTGTCGAAAGGGGAAAGTTTGCGCGTGCGTGAACGGAAACGGTTGATTGCGGTCGTCGGAACCGTCGCAGTGATAGCGTTCCTGGTCATGGGGAACTGGGGCATGCCGGCTGCGGCCCAGTTGGAGGCCCAGCCAGCCGAACCCACCAATCCAGAGAACACGACGGTTGAGACGGAGCTCGACCCAAAAGTGCCAGCGCCGGAGTCGACCGTTGTGGTGGTTCCGGACGAAGTTATAGAGCCAACCCAGATTCCCGAGCCCACCGCGACGATCGTGCCGACCGAGATCCCGACGCAGCATCCTGAACCGACACTCGAACCCACGCCAACACCGGCTCCAACCCCAACACCAACAATCGAGCCTCCTGTCCCGTTCGATCCGACCCTGACGTGCAACCCTGGTGGAGGCGATACGCCACCAGTCGCAGGCGCCACCAACTGGTCCTGGCTGGACTGCACGATCACCTGGGCGACGAAGGATGTGGCCTCCGTGAAGATCCGGCCGATCGACCCGGTGAGCGGGTGGGAGATCGTTCCGGTCAATGACCGTGGATTTGATGATCCAGTCGAGTTGGCGCGGAATGAACTCGATCTCGTTCTGCTCGATGATGACCCCTCGGACGCCGGGTTCTTCTCGAGCCGGTTCGCGATCGCCTCACGACTCGCCTGTGAGGCAACGCCGACCTCGACGTTCTCGCTTGAGTTCGTGGCAACCTCAGGCCACACGGGGATGGAGGAGACCGTCGTCCGTGAGTTGACGATCAACGCCGTCCCGGCCGCATTGCCTGAGGTGCAACTGACGTCTGCCTTGTTCTCGACGGTCGACGTCGCCGACGGCGCAGAGGTTTCGATCGGGACGATAACGCTGAACTATGCCAATGCGTCCGCCCATTGTGGCTGGACGATCACGACCGTCGTCGACGACTTCGTTTCCCCTGACGGTTTGATCCCGGCCAGTAGCATGACGCTCATCGACGCTTCCGGAGTCGACGGCGCTCGATCATCCCAGGACGGCGGGGCCATCACGATCCACTCCCAGCCGGGAGGCGATTTCCCAATCAGCGGCACGATCACCCTGACGGTATCGGTACCAGTACCGGCGACCGCCTCGGGCGGTGACTACGCGACCACTATCACGTCGACAGCCGGCGCTCCGTAGCGCCCCTGTCATCCAATTTTGTGGGGGACCGGGACCAGGAAAGATGTCCGTACCGCGCGTCCGGGTAGCAGCCAGGCGCGCGGCACAGAAAGGGTGGTGTGCAGAAAACACGCTTCTTTCCCACGTTTTTCGGCACGTGTCCATTGTAGCGTGCCGTGGTCCGATCGTACGCGCGTCACGAGACAAGGACAGATCATGAACATGAAACGGAAGTTCATTGGGATCGCGGGCGCGATGGCGCTCGCCGGGACCCTGATGGTCGGGAGTGCGTCGGCGCAAGACGTATCGACGTCCGGTTCGGCGAACGTGTCTCTCACCGTTCTGTGTGGGGATGACAACGCCGGGACCACCACGTACTCGATCGGACAGAATCCAGGCGCTTCGAGCACGGTTTTTTCGGAGTTCGACCCTTCTGTTGAAGGCGCTTCGTCTTCGACAACTGAGCAAGGAGCTCTTCGACTGTCGATGGACATCGCCCCCTGCGAGGAAGCAGGTTGGTCCTTCAGCGCGAGCATCACTGACTTCACTTCGGAGGAGGATGCGACGATTCCCGGCGGAAAGTTCAGTCTTCCAGGTGGCGAACCAAATGCATCGGAGAATGCAATGACGCCGGGCGGGGATGTTGTGCCTGGTGTCGCCGGTCCGGCCGCGAACGTCACGTTCAACTCTACCAACACCACCGATACAGAGGGCCGAACCATTTGGTCAGGGTCTGCTCCTATCGCCAGCCACGACGGTACGACCCCCGTGCGCGGTGAGATGTATGTCGACCTCACCGGCATGCTGTCCGGTCTTGACAACACTGTCGAGCCGGGAACCTACACCGCGGAGATCACAGTCACCTTCAGCGGCGACAACCCGTAGTTTTTCTCGCTTGATTTGGCCGCACTCCGGGGAATCGATCCGGATGCAGCCTGGAACGAGGACGTGATCATGAAACTGAGAAAAGGACTCTTCGTACTCACCGCTCTGGTGGCGTTGATAGGGTCGAGCTTGGCGATGCTCAGCACATCTGGCGCAGCGCGGCAGATCGAAACGAGCATTACGGTGCTGGACACAGGATGTGTGGACGATCCGACGTCTTTATCGCTCAACGTGACGATGAATCCGACCTGGGATCCTGATACCGCATCACCTGGCGCCTGGATCGGATCAACGAGTTCGACCAATCACGCCAGGTTGGTGATGGATGTCAATGAGTGCGTTCTGGGGTGGTCAGTCAGCGCGAGCATGACAGATTTCATCTCACCAGAGGGGAATGTGATCTCGACGCCGGACCACTTCTACCTGCGGGTGAACACCCACAATGGTAAGGCCCTCTATCCTGGCCAGAGCTGCATTCCACAGTTCGGATGCTTCTCGTCAGAGCTCGAACACACGGGAACATGGGGGCCGGCCGGCAATGTGTCTGGGCCGGGTGCGTACGGCTCGGACGTTCGATTCGGGGGTAATGGCCCGGTCTACTCCGCACTGAGCACTCACCCCATCCTCTCAGGCAATGAAACGGCCGTGGGTCCCATCATCGGAGTCTGGGGAGTTCGCTGGGGAGGTATCGAGAACATCACCGATACACCACCAGGCGTGTACACGGCAGAAATGACGATGACCTACACCCCCGTCAACCCATAGTCCTGGCGGGACGCACATAAGATCCCCGGGCAAGGTGAGTCCTGCCCGGGGTACCGTCGCAGCCGGGACAAATGAATCGGACAACGGTGCAATCGAGTTGGGCATAACCATGTAGGGGACGAATCTGAACGATGGTCGTGTTACCTGATGCACCTGTATAGGATGAGAAGCCATATGAACTTCAAGACACTACGAGCGTCATGGATTGGATTGGTCATAGGGCTCTTATCCCTTCCTGTGGCTGGTATGCAAGGAGCTTCAGGTCAGGGCACTCCGGTCGCTGAGGAATCCCCGTCACCTGAAGTGGTATTTGGCGTGTATCCGGCAGGAACGCAGGAGGGAGTGTACTTCGAGGATTTCGTAGAGCCTGGTGAAAGCCACGAGTTCACGCTCGCGTTGGAAAATGCTGGAACATCGGACCTGAAGCTCCTTGTTTATCCCGCTGACGTCTACTCGATGACGAACGGAGGCATGGGGGTGAACTTCCAGGACCAGGAGCGGACCGAGCCAACGACGTGGCTCGATGTTTCAGAAGGAACCTTCGACATTGCCAGCGGTGAGGAGTTGCTTCAGCCGTTTACAGTGACCGTTCCGGAGGGCACGTCGCCGGGCCAGTACGTGACAGCGATCGCGGTCGAAACCGCGGACTCCTTTGCCATTGGAGATGAGGGTGGAGCGTTTCGTCAGGTGCTCCGGAAGGTAGTGGCGGTCGTCGTCCTCGTACCCGGTGAAGCCCAACCTTCGTTTTCGCTCGGTGAACCCGAAGTCTTGATTCAGCAGGGGCAGACGGTGCTGAGGACACCGGTTGAGAACACCGGGAATATCCGGGTCCGTCCGGCTGGGAACGTAACGTTGCACGATTCAAGTGGAGCAGAGGTTGCCACTGGCGAAGTTGCGATGGGCTCTGTGTATATGGGCGATACTACTCCTTTCGAAATATGGCTGCCCAACGCATTGCCGGTCGGGGAATATCTTGTCTCCGTCGAGTTGACTGATGCGGATACCGAGGCAACCGCTTCCTTCGAGGAGATATCGGTCAACGTTGTGCCGGAGCCGACTCCCGAGCCAGAGGTCGAGAGTGTGCCGGTGGTCGTGCCTGCCGCTACTCCAGAGCCGGTTGCGCCGGTCACGGTCCAGTCGATTGAGATCGTAGGGAATGCCGACCCGATCCAGTTTGCAAACGTGGCATTCGAGATCGAGAACACCGGCAACCACATCTCGCGGTCGCGTGTGAAACTGGCCGTTAGCCACGACGGCGAGTTGGTCGACGAATTCGCGATCGACGACAACCTGCCGCTACCGGTCGGGACGACAAGCGTCGAGGATCGGTACATCCCGCCCACGGGTTGGGAGTCGGGCACCTGGACGTTCTCGATCACCGTTCACACGATCAACGCCAATGCGGGCGTCGAGACCGTGGTGGTGAATGAAGTGGACGTGGCCGTGATCGAGGTCCCGTAACAGTCATTCCGCTACAACGTGAAAGCGCCCGCCGGATACATCCGGCAGGCGCTTTCTTCGTGCATCAAAAGACGAAACGAGCGGCGATCAGGCCGATGGCAAGGATGAAAAACGGGATGGTCGCCAACAGGAGGAAATCCGCCATGGCGAGGATACCGCCGATGAGGAGCAGGGCGGCGAGGATGATCACGAAGTTGCGCTGGAGCGGCGTCAACGGGATGCCGCCCTGGTTGGCAGCCCAGGGATCCGGGTCGGGACGCACGGCGTCGCCCGCGAGCACCTGGCGCGTATGGCGCACGCGGTCGCTTTGCTGCCGTGGTCGTCGCTGTCGTGGTTGTCTCTGGCTCATGGCTCTACAGCCTCCGACTAAAGTGCGTCGATCGGGCGATGCTGGTCGGTGCCCATCTTGGCGACGCGCGTCCAGATCAGCATCATGCCGAGCTTTACGACGCCGGCAAGGAGCAGCATGATCCCGAGCAGCATCCAGACCGGGTCGATGTCGAGCATCGCCGCGGCGACGATCGCAAGCACGCCGAGGATCGTCATGCCCCATGAGGTGACGGTCAGGTAACGAAGATGCATAGGACTCCCCGGATGGTGGCTCGGTCTACGTAGGGACAGCCCGGTCCCCCGGCCATACTAGCCGCCCGCGAGACCGGCCGCAAACGCTAACGACGCGGTGATGCCGTGACCTCGGCGGTCACGAGCAGGCGCTCGGATTCCGTATCGAACGGATCCAGGTCGTAGCTGCCGTAGAACATCGGCTCGACAAACCCCGCCAGCTCCAGCATCAGCGCCAGCTCGGATGCATGCACGTAACGAAGTGGGAAGGCGCTCCGGGTGCGTGTCAGCGAACCGTCCGGTGCGGTGCGGTCATACCAGAGCAGCGTGTCGATCACCTGTGGTTCGGTGCCGGCCCGGCGGTGCGACCACTTGTCGACCACGGAGCCGTCCGCAAGGGTCCAGCTCCCTTCGAGGTGTGGGCCGTCCATGAGGTGGCGGATCGTCTCCGGCGACGGGTTCATCGTGTCGATGATCAGTTGGCCCCGAGGATCGAGCGCCTTCCGCGCGGCGGCGAGCGCCGCCCGTTGCTGGCCCGGCGTCGTCAGGTGCATCAGGCTGTTCAGCGAGAAGATCACGAGTCCGAACGGGCCGCCCGGCGCTTCGTCGGCGCGAAGCATGTCACCCTCGTACAACGTGATTCGCTCCCCGAGCTCCTCTGCGTCAATGGCGGTACGCGCCCGGTCCAGCATAGGTTGGGACGAGTCGAGGCCGGTGACGTTGAACCCTGCGCGAGCAAGCGGCAGCAGCAGCCGGCCCGAGCCGCAACCCAGCTCCAGGATCGGGTCTCCCACGACCTCGGCGAAGTTGAGCAGCAGCTCGATATCGGCGCCGAAGCCCTCGTGCTCGAGGTCGTACAGCTCTGCGATGTTGGCGTATGGGTCGTCAGGAACCCGTGATGCGTCACTCATGCAGGAATCTTACCCGGTCGAGGGCACTGTCGACCCGAAATCACGACGGTATGACCACGAAGAACACCCACGCCAGGAACGGGGTCGCCACCACGAGGCTGAATGCCCAGATCATCAGACGTTGGTGCACGCGATCGCGACGATGTTCCTCGGAGTTCGCCACGACGAGCGCGCCGGCGGTTGAGAAAGGGCTGCAGTCGCTTGGCACCACGGCGAGTGCGAGCGCGATGGCGAAACCGAGTGCGGGCAGGTCGCCCTGCACCAGGAGTGGCGCGGATAGCGGCGCCAAAATCACGAACATGGCGTTGCTGGAGGCGAACGAGGTGATGAACCCGGATACCCAGAGCAACAGCAGCGCGGCGACAAGCGGCGTCCCGATCGAGGCGACCTGGTGCGCCAGGCTCTCGATGACACCGGTTGTGTTGAGCAGGTTCACGTAAGTGACCATCCCGCCGATCAGGAGAACGACACCCCAACCGATCTGTTGCAAACCAGCCTGCGCGTGCTGCGGCTGCAGGGAGGCGAGGATAAGCGCGCCGATGATTGCCATGTAGCCCACATCGAGCTTGAAGGCGAGGGCACCGATGAGGATGGCGATCATGATGCCGATGGTGATGCGCTGCGTTCCGGTCCACCCTGTCGTGTCGGCTGATATTGGATCGTCTGGCGTTGCACTGGCGGGGTCGATCGGCGGGATGCGAACGCCGATCAGGTCGCGGCCCCCGAACAGGAAGAAGATGACGATGTTGATGACCAGGCTGCCGGTAAAGGTCCAGAAGAACATGGGAATCGGGTCAATGATGATTCCGTGCTCCTCGAACAGGCTGGAGAGGATGATGTAGTAGATCGCGACGGGGGAGAATCCGCCGGCGTTCGTGCCATTGATGATCGACAGGCCCATCAGGAGCGGGTTGATCTTGTGGGTGCGGGCAAAGGCCATCCCGATCGGCATCAGGATCGAGAGCACCGCGACCGTCAGCGCGCCCGATGCCGCGATCGACGCCGCCAGCACGAAGAACACCCACGGCAGCAGGACCACGCGCCCTCGAACGGCGGTGACGAGGGTCTCGACGATCCGGTCGACCGTTCCGTTGATACGGCCGAGTCCGAAGAAGTAGGTGACGCCGATCAGCGTGATGACCAGCTGGCCGGGGAAGCCGGCGGAGACATCCTCCGCACGGAGTCCGAAGTAGAGTGTGCCGACGATGTACGCGATCCCGAGCGCGACCGCCCCCATGTGGAGGCTCCGCCAGATGGCCAGCGTGAAGATGAGGATGAATCCGACGACGCCGATGAGTTGATCCATGCCTTCCTTTCTATGGTGAGAGGCATTCCTGGCCTCGTCTTAACGCTATCCTTCGGTCGCTGGCCTTCGAGGGGGCGCGCCTCCTTACGAGGTCAGGACCACGAAAAAGAGCCAGCCAAGTACCGGCGCGATGCCGATCATCGAGAATGCCCAGGTCGCCAGTCCCCTGAACGTCTTGTCCCGTCGGTGCTCCTCCGTGTTCGCCAGCACCAGTGCGCCCGCGGTCGAGAAGGGACTGGAGTCCACAACGGATGCGGCGATGCAGAGGGCGATCGCGAACCCGAGCGACGACACCTCGCCCGACACGAGGAGCGGCGCGGCCAGCGGCACCAGCACGACGAACATGGCATTGGTCGAGGCGAAGGCCGAGACGACACCGGCAATGAACAGCATCAGCAACGAGGCAAACAGCGGGGTGCCGACCCCGGCGACGGATAGCGCGAGCTCTTCGATGACGCCTGCGTGGTCGAGCGTGTTGATGTAGGTCACCATGCCGCCGATCAGCAGGATGACGCCCCAGCCAATCTCGACCAACCCCTTCGCGCCATCGTCGGGCGAGATGATGGCCAGTATGACCGCCGCAGAGAGCGTGAGGAACCCGACATCCATCCCGAATCCAAGTGCGCCGGTCACGATGCACGCCATCAGACCGATCGTCAGCATCTGGGCCGCGGTCCAGCGAGCTTTCGGCACATCGGCAACGTTCTCCATGCCATCAAGGTTCGTTCTGAGTGGCGGAGTCGTTCCCCGACGATGATTCTGGAGGATGCGGCGGCCGTCGAGCAGGAAGAACACGAAGACGTTCAGCAACGCGTTGACGAGGAACGTCGCGATGAAGATGGGAATCGGCTCGATCGTGACGCCATTGTCCTCGAGGACGCCGCTGACGATCTGGTAATAGACCGCCACGGGCGAGAATCCGCCGGCATTTGTCCCGTTAAGGATCGAGAGTCCCATCAGGAGCGGGCTGATCCGGTGACTTCGCGCGAACGCCAGGCCTACAGGGATCAGGATGGAGTAGGTCGCGATGCTGAGCGCGCCGGACGCGGTGATCGCCGCCGCCAACAGGAAGAACACCCACGGGATCCAGACCACGTTGCCATGCACCGCATGCACGACCGAGCGCACCACCTGGTCTACCGTGCCGTTGGCGCGGCCGATGCCGAAGAAGTACGTCACGCCCAAAAGGGTGATGAGCATGGCTCCGGGGAACCCTGCGGAGATCTCGGCGGACGTGAGGTCGAAGTAGAGGACACCGGCAAGGTAGGCGGCTACGAGGGCGACCGCCCCCATGCTGATGTTCCGCCACATCGAGATGCCGAAGATGAGTGCCAGAAGGACGACAGCGACGACCTGGCCCATGAAATGGCCTTCCCCGTGGCCGCGTGCGATGGCGCCACCCGGCGCTGGCGCGCCGGTGAGAGTGTGTCCCTGGTATCCCTTCCGGCACGGGAGCCGCGACCCGATCCACCATAAGTGTATCCGGTATGCAATTGATTGTGCAATCTGTCACAATCCGGATATGGGTGTGATTCCTGCCGCGTTAAGGGCGCAAACCGTGTAAGATTTCCGCTATGGCGAAGAAGAAGGGCGCAAAATCCACTGCCGAATCGCCCGGCGGCGATCGGGTGGTGACACAGAACCGGCGCGCGTTTCACGATTACTTCATCGAGGAACAGCTCGAGACCGGCATCGTGTTGACAGGAACAGAGATCAAGTCGATTCGGGATGGCAAGATCACCATCTCCGAGGCTTATGTGCGCATCGATAACGGCGAACTGTGGCTGGTCGGCAGCCATATTACGCCTTATACGCACGGTAGCTGGACGAACCATGATCCGGATCGGCCGCGCAAGCTCCTCGCGCATGGTCGTCAAATCGACGACCTGGTTCGGGCGACGGAGCAGAAGGGGATGACGCTTGTCCCGTTGCGCGTGCGCTTGAAGAACGGCCGGGCAAAGGTCGATATCGGCGTGGCGCGGGGCAAGAAGCTCTACGACAAGCGTCAGGCCGCGTCGGAGCGTGACGCGAAGCGTCAGATCGACCGCGCGATGCGAGAAGCCCGTCGCTGATCCGCACACCTGTTCGCAATTCCCCCCGGTATTTGCTAGAATAAGGCTGTCGCGAGAGTTGTTGCGCGACGGCAATGGGGATGTCCGGTTTCGACAGGGTCGAACGCCAGGCCATTGCACGCCGAGGCGCCCGAGGCCTCGTAAAAACGGGCAAAACAATAGCTGACAACAACCAGCTTGCTTACGCTGCCTAAGTCAAAGACCTCTAGGTAGCGCGTCCCACGATCTTCTCCCTGTCGGGATCGATACGGGGCGCCACCAAAGACGGGGTGCGGCGATCTAGTCCGTTGGAGCGCAATCGCCAAAGGCAGTCCAACTCACCGTATGACGATCCTGTCGGTGGGAGCGTCATATGGCACACAAAACGCCGACTAAGCGTGTAGTAGATGTCCGGTAGACGATTCTGGACGGGGGTTCGATTCCCCCCATCTCCACCAGAAATGAGAAGGCGCCCGCAGAGGGCGCCTTTTTCGTGCTCATTTCTTGTTTCCGACGTTCAGGCGAACGGCGGATCGATCGCGACGAGCAGGACACCCACCCAGTGGCAGATGAACGCGATCACCGTCAGGGAGTGGAAGATCTCGTGGAACCCGAACGCCCGAGGGAACGGATTTGGCCGCTTCAGCCCGTATACCACCGCGCCGAGGGAGTAGCACAGCCCCCCGATCGCCACAAGTGTCATCGTGATCCAGTTGGCGCGGAAGAAATCGACGATGTAGACGACCGCTGCCCAGCCAAGCAGGAGGTATAGCGCAACGTAGAGCCATCGCGGCGCGCCAAGCCAGAAAATGCGGAACCCGATCCCGAGCAGCGCCCCGGTCCAGACCATCACCAGCAGCAGCCGTGCCTTGTCATCCGGCAGGAGCAGCAGGCTCAGCGGGGTATAGGTGCCGGCAATCAGCAACAGGATGTTGGCGTGGTCGATACGTCGGAAGACGGCCTTCACACCGGGACTCCAGTTCACCCGGTGATAGAGGGCGCTGATGCCGAAGAGGAGCAGGGAAGACGCGAAGAAGACCGCGGATCCCATCGTGGCGGTAGCGCCATCGGCGGCGATGACCAGGATAATCCCGAGGACGACAGCAACGGGAAAAGTGCCCGCATGGATCCAGCCGCGCCAGCTCGGCTTTTCGTCGAGATGCTGATGCTCGATGGCGTCGTCCACGAGTGGGAGTGACAGGTCCGAGGGGTCGATATCGATGTGCGGTTGCTTCCTCATGTCCTGACCTTGCTCCTGGTCGTTCGTTGGTGCATTGATTGGCACATCATATTTTGGCCGGTAAGGGTGCCTGGGTGCCAGTGGCACATGGGTGGGAAAGCGCATTGCGGTTGCGACGGCATCCGGGCGGGGCGATACTGCATACAGGAAACATCGGCGTATTGGCGCGCTCCGCGGCGATACCATCACCAGGGAACAGGCATATGGAGCGGCAACGCATCATCGACGAGCTTGAACGGATCGTCGGTCCTGACGGCGTCCGTCATCGGCCGGTCGACCTCATGGTCTTCGAGTACGACGGGTCGGTAGACGGCGCGGTCGATACGGCGACCCCGATGGCCGCCGTGCTCCCGACGACGACCGAGCAGGTGGCCGCGATCGTCAGGGTCGCGAAGCGGGCAGGCGTCCCGATCGTCGCCCGCGGCGCCGGTACCGGGCTTTCGGGCGGCGCGGTTGCCCAGCAGGGCGGAATCATCGTGTCGATGACGCGCATGGAGCGTGTCATCGAGGTCGATCCGATCGACCGGATCGCGTTGGTCGAGCCGGGCGTGATCAACCTCGAGCTCTCCCAGCACGTCCATTCGCAGGGAATGTTCTTCGCCCCGGATCCCTCCAGCCAGAAGGCGAGCACGATCGGAGGGAACATCGCCGAGAATGCCGGCGGGCCCCACTGCCTCAAGTACGGCGTGACAACGAACCACATCCTTGGCGCTGAGGTCGTGCTCTCGGATGGCTCGGTGGTCTGGCTGGACTCGACGCAGGACGGGTACGGCGGGCTGGATCTCACCGCCGCCATTGTCGGATCCGAAGGCATGTTCGGCATCGTGACGAAGGCGCTGGTGAAGCTGACCCCCCTTCCGGAATCGGTGAGCGTCATGCTGGCCGCCTTCGGCACCATGGAGGACGCGGCCCAGGCGGTCACCAATATCATCGCGACGGGTAACCTGCCGGCGTCGCTGGAGATGATCGACAACCTCACGATCCAGGCAGTCGAGCCGGCCTACCACGCCGGTTATCCGCTGGACGCCGCCGCCGTACTGCTGATCGAGGTCGATGGGCATCCGCTCGATGTTCATGAGTCGGGCGAGGAGGTGCGTCGGGTCTGTGAGCAGGCGGGCGCGACGCTCTTCCGCCAGGCATCCGACCCCGTCGAGCAGGAGCTGCTCTGGAAGGGTCGCAAGATGTCGCTTGCGTCCATGGGCCGAATCGCACCGAATTATTACCTGCATGACACGGTGGTGCCCCGGTCGAAACTTGTGACGACGCTCTCGCGCCTCGATGACATTTCCAGGGACTTCAAGCTTCCCATTGCGAACGTTTTCCACGCTGGTGACGGGAATCTGCATCCACTCATGCTGTTCGACCGCCGTGAGAAGGGCGCGATCGAGCGGGTGCTGGAGGCCAGTCACACGATCATCGAGACGTGCGTCAGCCTCGGCGGCACGCTCTCCGGCGAGCACGGGATCGGGAGCGAGAAGCGCGACTTTATGCCCCTTATTTACAACGAGGATGACCTGCGAGCTATGGCCGGCCTGAAGCGCGCGTTCGACCCGGACGAGCGGTTCAATCCGCAGAAGGTCCTGCCGAAGGGAACCATGTGTGGCGAGGTCCGTGACCTCCATATGCAGCGCATGGCCCAGAAGCACGGCATTGTGCCGATGTAGGAGGGGAGCGCATGGAAACGCAATCGCGTCCGGGCGCGCCCCGGATTGAAGAAACAATTCGTACAGGTTCCCCCGCCGAGGTTGCGGCGGCCCTGCGGGAAGCGACGGAAAGCGGGAAGCCTGTTATCCCGGTTGGTGGCGGTACGGTCCTGCATACCGGGAACCCGACTGATGAGTCGTACCTCGCGCTGGACATGTCCGGGCTGTCGGGTATTCGCGAGTACCATCCGACCGACCTGACCGTGTCGATCAATGCGGGAACAACGCTCGCAGATGTGCAGGCGGCTCTTGGTGAGCATGGGCAGGAGCTTCCGGTCGACATGGTCAGGCCGGCGACGGCGACGCTTGGCGGCATGGTCGCGACCGGGTTCGCCGGTCCTCGCCGTCTCGGTGCCGGCACGCTGAAGGACCTGATCATCGGCTGCGAGTACGTGCGCGGGGATGGACTGGTCGCGAAAGCCGGCGGCATGCTGGTGAAGAATGTCAGCGGCTTCGAGATTCCCCGGTTCCTTCACGGGTCATGGGGTTCCCTTGCCGTCCTGACCTCCATCAACCTCAAGGTCGTCCCGAAGCCGAAAGCGGACGTCACCTTCGTCCACATCGAGGATCGACTCGAAGCGTCCCTCGATGGTCAGCTCGGGCTCCTGAGATCGCATCCCGGCATCGTCGCCGTCGTATCCGAGAAGGTGGCATCGGGCTGGGTTATGGCCGTGCGCCTCATGGGCCGGAGGGCCTCGCTCGACGCCCAGCTCGCATCGTTCCGGAACGAGCTCGGATCGCATACGGAAACGAGCGACGGGTCGGCGTACTGGGAGCAGCACAACGAGCGTTGGGGGGCAGTTGACCATCTGGCGCGTTACGTCGTCAGCGGGCGATCGGGAATTCTCCGCGACCTGGCGATCCAGGTCGAGCAGGCGCTGGCTCCTGTGGCAATGTCCGTCTCGCTCGGCACCGGCACCCTGAGAATCGGGCTCGATCCGTCATCGGTCTCCCGCGAGGACGTCGAGGCCCGGTTGCGCCTGCCTGGCGTGAGTTGGGTGGTGGAATCGGCTCCTCCGTCTTGGATTGGCAATGGGTCGGTCTGGGGGCCGTCGCGCGGCGATATCGGGCTTGCGCGAGCCATCAAGGCCGAATTCGATCCGGCGAATGTATTGAATCGTGGACGACTCTTTATCTGAGAACGGGATGATCAATGGCGATTTCACTGGTAGAGGAACTGCAGAAGCCCGTTCCGTTTTCGGGACATGATGTCCCGGATGATGATCTGCTCCGGGCGTGCGTCCACTGCGGCATGTGCCTGTCGACGTGTCCGACCTATCGGATTACCGGGCAGGAGGCGTCATCCCCGCGTGGAAGGCTTTGGCTGATGAAGGCGGTCAGCGATGGTCGGCTGAGCCTGCTCGACGAGGAGTTCGGCGAGCAGATGTATCAGTGCCTCAACTGCCGTGCTTGCGAGGCGGTTTGCCCCTCGGGTGTGCAGTACGGGCCGTTGGTCGAGGCGTCGCGCTCGCAGCTGGAGCAGCATCGCAAGCGGCCGTTGGTCGAGCGGGTCCTGCGCTCCACGGTCATGTCGTGGCCGTTCGGCGATGTGAAGCGAATGCAGGCCGGCGTGCAGGTCCTGCGGGCGTACCAGCGTCTTGGCGTCTCGGCTCTGCTGCGGAAGTCCGGCGTGCTGCGGTTTTTCCGGCTGGAGAACCTCGAGCGGATGCTTCCCCCGTTGAAGGAAGCGCCGATGCGTCCAGGACGCGAGGCATGGACGCCGAAGAATGCCAATGGCAAGGCCCATGTGTTCAGCGGCTGCGTCATGAGCTCCGTCTTCCCGGATGTGAACCGCGCGACCGGTCGCGTGCTGGCGCATAACGGATACGCCACCGACGTTCCGGTCGCACAGCAATGCTGTGGAGCGATTTACTCTCACACCGGTTTGCTCGACGACGCCCGCGACCTCGCCCGGAAGAACATCGATGCCTTCGAAAAGGCGGGAGACGGTCCGATTGTCGTCAACGCCGCCGGCTGCGGATCGGCGCTCAAGGAGTACAGTCACCTGCTGAAGGATGATCCGGCATATGCGGAGCGTGCGAAGGCGTTCAGTGCTCGTGTGAAGGACGTCAACGAGGTGCTGGCGGAGAAGCCCCTGGTGCCGCCGACACGACGCGTCGAGGGCTCCGTCACGTATCAGGAGCCATGTCACCTGGCGCATGCCCAGCGCATCACGGCCCAGCCGCGCGCCCTCCTGAAGCAGGTTCCCGGGCTCGAGCTGGTCGAGATGAAGGAGTCGTCGCTTTGCTGCGGCAGCGCCGGCATCTACAACATCACCCGGCCGAAGATGGCGAATGAGCTCGGTGACCGGAAAGCGCAACACGTTGTCGCCAGCGGCGCCGATCAGGTCCTGACCTCGAACCCCGGCTGTCACATGCAGCTGCGTACCTCGCTCATCCGGAACGGGAGCGAGATGCCGGTACGCCATATCGTCGAGATCCTGGACGAGGCCTATGGCGGGAAGTCGTCCGGGCGGGATGGCCATTGGGCCATTGACAGGACGCAGGCCTGATCAGCCTGCACCACGATTCAACACGAAGAGAACCGCCCCGGAAATGGCTCCGGGGCGGTTCTCTTCGTGTTCTGGCGATTGACTATGGCTGGTCGTCTTCGTACGGGTCTCGCACGATCGGGAACCGGATGAGGGCGGTCGTCCCTTCCTCGTCGGAGCCGATCGAGAACGTACCGTTGAGATCCGACGTGACCAGCCGGTGCGTGATCTTCATGCCGAGGCCCTCACTTTGGGCCGGCTCGAACCCTTCCGGAACCTTCGCGCCGTCGTTGAAGATTTCGACATTCGCCATGCCGTCATCCTCCCATGCCCGGATTCGCACATAGCCGTGCTCCCGGCCGCGGAACCCGTGGCTGATCGCGTTGGCGGTCAGTTCGTTGATGAGCAACGACATGATGGTCGCCTGGCGCGACGGCACCTCGAGCGTCGACGGCCGGATATCGAACCGCACCTTGAGTCCGGGTGGGATCAGTGTGCTGTGGGCGTCCTCGGCGACCATGCGCGCGAGCACGTCCACGGTCGTTCCTCCGAGGCGCTTCTCGTCGCTGAGGAGATCGTGCACGGCGGCGATGGACTGGATCCGGCTGACCGCCTCGCGTACCTCGAAGGCCCATGGGGCATCCTGTGCCCGGCGAAGCTGGAGCGAGAGGAGGGCGGCCACCGTCTGGAGGTTGTTCCGGACCCGATGGTGCATCTCCTGCACCAGCGTACGCTGGGTTTGCAGGCTCATCATCGCGTTCTGGTAGAGCTCCGCATTCTCGATGGCCATCGCGGCGGAATCGGAGAACGCCTGCAGGACGCCGACCGTGTCCTTGTCCAAACCGGCGTCCGGCGCGAGGCGGAAGCAGAGCGCACCCACCAGACCGCGTGCCGAGCGGAGCGGCAGGCAGTAGAGTGTTGCGTCCCCGTCCGCATAGTTCAGCGTGGCGCGCATCGCCGCCCCGGTGCGGAAGACTTCCTCGACGATGTTGTCGCGGTCCTGCACATCCCCGAGACGGCGGACCTTGCCGGCCCGGGCATCGATGATCGGCTCGGGGCCGTTCGAACCGGTTCCCGGCCGGAAGATTGCCGCGGCCTCCGCCTGCGCGATCTCCAGCGCGTTCTCGGTGATCATCCGGAGCACCGACGTCGCGTCCAGCGTGGACGCCAGCATCCTCGAGACGCGCTGAAGCGTTCCCAGTTGCTCGATCTTCTGGTGTAGCTTCTCGTCCGTGCTGCTGTATTGCCGAGCGTTGTCGATTGCGATGGCGAGCTCGCCGGCCACCGTGCGGAGGAACTCCAGCTCATCCTGGTCGAACTGACGCCGCTCTACCGAATGGATATTCAACACGCCGACCAGCCGGTTCTGCCCCTGCATCAGCATCGGTACGGATACCTGTGATGCATATTGGTCATCGCCGATCGCCGGGTGCGCGAGGAAACTCTCGTGCTCCCGCGCATTCGGCGCGTAGATGATCTTTCCTTCAATGGCCGCGCGACCGACGATGCCCTCGCCAATCCTGACCGTGACGTTCCCGGCCGCGGCGGGATTCAGGCCATCCGTCGCCTCCAGGGAGAGGAGGCCGGTCGACTCGTCATAGAGAAAGACCGCGCTCGCATCACTGTCGGTGGTGGTCTTTACCACCGTGGCCACCGTGTCCAGCATCTCCGAGAGCTGGAGGTTGGATGTTGCCGCGCGATTGATCTGGTGCAGCGCCTCCAGTCGGGAGTGCTGGGTTTCCGGGAATCGATCCACCGGCGGCTCGACGGATTGCGCCGAATTCGCGTGCGCCGTGGCGACAGTCGCGAGGACGATCCCTGCGGCGTGATAGTGATCGTCCTCCGGGAGCGGTCGGCCAAAGCGCCGGGTCACGCTGTCGAGCGCCTGACAGGCGGCACCCAGTGCATCCGACAGCGTGATTCCGGCGTTCCGCGTGGCGATGCCGAAGCGCTCGAAGGCGCGGACCATCGCCTCGCCGCCGGCGACCGGTCCGGTCGCATGCGGCTCGTACGATGCCGCCAGTTCGGCACTCAGGCGCTCCGAAAGGCTTTGGAGTGGGACGTTGACAGGCATGATTGCCGCCTTTCAGTTACCGGCGTGGTCCGCCTTGACTCATTAGAGATGAGCGTCGAACCAGCCAACGATGTGGTGCAGG
Source organism: Thermomicrobiales bacterium (assembly GCA_035305265.1). Taxonomy (GTDB): domain Bacteria; phylum Chloroflexota; class Chloroflexia; order Thermomicrobiales; family UBA6265; genus UBA6265. The sequence continues at coordinate 25,096 of DATGPC010000030.1, forward strand.
CGGGCGCGACGCCGGCTGGGCGTGCCGGACCGGCTCAGGTCGTGGCTCTCCTCTGGAATCCTCACGAACTCGACCTCCCGCTCGAGGTACTTCAGCGCCGTGAACATCTGCTCCGCCTGCTCGATCGGGCAGCGAAGGTCGTTCTCGCTGTGGATGATCAGCAGCGGCGTGGTGATCCGGTCCACGTATGAGATCGGGCTGTACTTGAGGAGCAGCTCGGCATCCTTCCAGGGAATCCCTCCGAACTCGAATTCGCCGAAGTCCACGCCGATGTCGCTCGTGCCGAAGAACGAGTAGAAGTTGGAGACGCACCGCTGGGTGACGGCTGCCTTGAACCGGTCATCGTGCGAGACGATCCAGTTCGTGAGGTATCCACCATACGAGCCGCCGGTGACGCCAAGGCGGTCCGTATCGATCCACGAGAACCGGTCGATCGCCGTTTCGAGGGACGCGATGACGTCGGGCATGTCACTTTCGCCCCAACGCGCGCGAGTGCAGCCGTTGAAGTGCTCGCCATATCCCGCCGATCCACGCGGATTGCAGAAAACTACGCCGTAGCCCTTCGCCGCCATAAGCTGCATCTCATGGAAGAATCCGTAGCCGTACATGCCGTGAGGCCCGCCATGGATCTGCACGATGAGCGGGTATTTCTCGCCGCTGTCGAGGTCCTTGTTCGTCGGCGGCAGCACCCACGCCTGGATGCTCCAGTCGTCTGGAGCCGTGACCTCGAGATCGATCGCCTCGGACAACGCGACCTCGTTCAGGAATGCCTCGTTCGTGAACGTGATCTGTCGCTCGCCGGTGCCGCTCGCGCTGCTGGCGAAGAGCTCGGCGGGCCGATGGATCATGCCCGAGACATACACCAGCCCGTCAGCGGTCTGCGTGAACCCGGAGATGCGGCGTTTGCCGGTGGTGACCGCGGTCACCTCGTTCGTGCCCAGGTCACAGGAGAAGATCTGCGTCTCGCCGCGCTGCGACGCGAGGAAGCGGACGGTGGTCTCGTCGTGCCAACGGGGCCGGTTTTCGCTGCCCGCGTGCATGTCTCCCATGCCGTAATCGCCGACCGATGTGTCCCACTCGATCGTATGGTTCACCGGCTCCGAGCCGTCGATCGCGACGGTCCAAAGGGTGTCGTTCTTCGAGTTGTGTTGCGAATCGAGGTGGCCAACGAACGCAAGGCGAGATCCGTCCGGGGACCAGGACGGCGAGTCGAAGGATGCGTCATCGGCGGTCAGCACCGTGGGCAGCCCACCATCCGCCGGCACGGTCAGGATCGATCGGGCGCCCAGGAGTCGCTTGCGATCCGCCCGGAGGTTGCCTGTGTAGGCGATGCGCGAGCCGTCCGGCGACCACTGCGGATCCCGGTCATTGACGTCGCCAAACGTGAGTTGTGTCATTTCGCCGGATTCGACGGATACCTTCCAAATGTGCCCGTAACGTTCGAGGTAACCTGCTCCGTCGAACCGGTAGCTAAGGTCCCGGACGATCCGCTCATCGGCCACGCCGCCGTTGGTCATCGGCGCCTTGAAATCGTCGTCGTCCTTCACATCGTCGGATGCGGTGAACGCGATCTCTTTGCCGTCCGGTGACCAGGAAGGGGAGGATGCACCATTCGGGTGGTTCGTGACCTGGAGCGCCTCACCGCCATCGATCCGGATCGTCCAGATTTGGGGCTTGGGCTTTCCGTTCTTTTCCTTATCGTCCTTCTTCCTGGAGGACGTCTTCTTGTCGTCCGGAGTCTCCTCGTCCTTCTCGGTCTTCGGTGGGTGCAGCATCGGCGTGCGGTTCGAGACGAACGCGATTGACTGTCCGTCCGGCGACCAGCGAGGCGAGGCGTCGCGATGGTTACCGGATGTCAGCTGGCGCGCATTTCCGCCATCGTTTTCCGCAACCCAGATCGCGCTCTTGTAGGTGTCCTGGTCATCGTCCATCCGGGTAACCACCCAGGCGATGAGCGTGCCGCCGGGCTGGGCCTGTGGATCGGAGACTAGGGCAATGCTGGAGAGGTCCTCGAGCGTGATCAGGCGTTTTTCCTGTGAGTCGGACATGCGTGCTCCTTCGTGTTCCGGTGTGACCATACCTGCGTGGCAGCATACTTGACCCCGGTCAGGTGCTCAATGGACATTTCCGGTCCTATCAGGGCCTGTCCTCTATACTCTCTCAGGTGCTGATACACGCACCGATGGATCTCGAATCGAATTCACCGGGCACACCGGTGGATGGCCTGATTCCCCGCGACGAGCCAGGGACACTGTGAGACGATACCCACTCGATCCCGAGGACGTGGATCGACCGGTCCAATCAAAGACGTCCCGAAACGGACGGGGCGGCCTCGCGTCGGAGCTTGCGAATGTGGTCGCGGGCGCCGTGCTGTGGCTGATCGATCTTCGTCGGCGTCGTCGCGACCTGGCGCATCTCCTCGAGTCGTCACTCCTCATCCTGCTTGGCATCGCGCTCATCACCACCGCTGCTATCACGGACAACTACCTGCACCGCGGGGTGGAGTCGGGTGTCGAATTCCCGTACGTCGTCCAACCGTCGGGGCGCGAGCTCGCCACGAACGTCGACCTGCGACTTTTCTCGGAAGAGGACGCCGTCGATGTGGCGGCGACGCTGGCGGGATCCGGCTTCAGCTTCGCCCGCCAGGAGTTCTCATGGGCGGAGATCGAGGCCCAGCAAGGGCAGTACAACTGGGAAACCTACGACACCATCGTCAATTCCATGTCCAGCGAGGGCGTCGCGGTGATTGCGGTCGTCCGCGATGCACCAGCCTGGGCCGTCCCCGGCGACCTTGTGCAGAGCAACAGGCAGCCACCATCCGACCCAGGTCTACTCGGCGACTTCATGCAGGCCCTGACGGCCCGCTATGGCGACGACATTCCCTTCGTCCAGGTGTGGGACAGCCCGAACCTGGCGTCGGAGTGGGGCGGGCGACCGGCAACGGGCGAGGAATTCGAGCCCTACCTTGCCGCCGCCTTCTATGGCGCGCGTGAAGGGAACCCGGAGATCCGCATCATCACCCCGGAGCTGGCTGCTGACCCTGATGTGCCCGAGGGGCTGACCGATCTCGAATTCCTCGAGAGCCTCTATGAGGCGGGTGCGGAGAACGTTTTCGATATCGTCGGCATTCGGCTCGATGGTGGAGAAGCGTCTCCAGATGACAGGCTGGTGAGTCCGGAGCGCCAGAATATCTCCCGCAGCATCCTGTACCGCGAGTTGATGGTCCAGCAAGGAGACATCGAGACGCCGATCTGGGCGACGACCTATGGTTGGGCGGCCGGCGATGAGGTCTCCCGGGACGAACAGGCGGAGTACGTGGTGCGCGGGCTCCATCGAGCATGGTCGGAATGGCCCTGGATGGGACTCATGATTAACTGGGCCTTTGCGACGCAACCGGGAGACCCGGCCTCCGCGTACGCCATCGCCCCTGAAGGCGCATCGACGCCGTTGTACCGGCGATTGAGTGATCCGGACGTGGTCCGGCGCGCCGGATTGGCGAATACTGGTTTTGCGCCGATGGACGCCGATGCGATCGCGTACGAGGGTAACTGGGCGGACCAGCATCTCGAAGGCCGGACATTCCGCACCACCAGCCAGATTGGCTCGAGCGCGACCTTCCGGTTCCAGGGAACGGGTCTAATCGCGTTCATTCGATCGGGGCCGCAGTCGGGTGCGTTCCAGATCGAGCTCGACGGCGAGGTGGTGCCGGGAGGATACGGGGATAACGAGTCCTACTGGAGCTTCTATTACCCCTACGAAACGAACGACCTTCCGAGGCGACTCCTGTCGGACCTCGATGACACCGAGCACACGGTTCGCATCACCCTGATGGAGCCGGGAGAGCTGACGCTCGGTGGCCTGGTGGTGGAGCGGGAGCCGCCGTTCACGTGGCCCGTGATCCTTCTCACGGTCAGCGCCCTAGGTGTCCTGTTCATCGGCGTTCGGTCGTTCATCTATCTCGTGGCTATCCGTTCGGGGCACGTTGCGCGGCGCGAGGATGTCGCCGACCCATCGCTTCCCCGCATGCCTGACTGGCGACCAGATCGGCGAATATGATGCAGGAATCACGAGCGTCGTCCACCAGGATGTTGGCGCTGGATGTCGTCGCGACATCCGCCCTGGTCGCGATCGGATACGCGATCTCAAAGGGATTCGGCGAGGAGCTGCTCGTCGGCCTCGCGCTGGTCGCCATCGCCGTGTTGCTCTCGTTCGCTTCCCCGGCCGCAGGTATCTCGGCTGTTGTCCTGGCCGCGCCGACGATCTACGACCTGCATCCGATGCCGAGAGGCGAATTCAGCC
>DATGPC010000031.1:0-11005 GCA_035305265.1 Thermomicrobiales bacterium
CGTCCCGAACCCGATGACCGGCAGCTCGCTCATGGCGCTGACCGCGAAAGCAGTGCCGACGACATCCGTGCCGCTCCCGAGGCTACGGATATGGATGCCGAGATACATGTTCAGGATCGCGACGCCGGACGCCATCATGTAGGCCACGAGCAGAAGCAAGAGAAATGGCTTCCTCGACCAAATCGCGCCGACGCCGTCCATGATCTTCCGTGGCCGCCGCTCACCAAGGCGAGGGAGCAGGAACACCGCCCCGAGCGCCAGCATGTGGCACACCGCGTAGGCGTAAATGAATCGATTCGACATCCCGCCCGCCATCACCGCGCCCATGATGAGCACCATGACGGTGAAGCCGATCGAGCCGAATATCCTGAGCACCCCGTAACCGTGGCCGCCCCGCTCCGCCACAGAGACGGCGTAGCTGTCCATGAGCGAGGGAACGGGGACCAGTGCGAACGCGAGGATGCCAAGGGTAAGCAGGAACGGCAGGTAGGACGTGATCTGCGCCAGCGCGAGCGACACCACCGCGGCAATGGCGAGAACGGTACGGAGAATCGCCCGGTGCGCGGAGAGCGCGTCCGCGGCCATGCCCCAGAACGGTCCGGTGAGGGCCGTCCCGAGCGCCGGCAAGGCGGTCAGCAGGCCCAGTTCGATGCCGCTGAATCCGAGATGTTGGTAATAGAGCGCCGTATAGGGAGTGAACGCGCCGACGCCGGCGTAGAACCAGAAGTAACCGGATGCAATCGTGGCGCTTTCCGGATGGATTCGCCGACCGCGCCATAGGCGTCGTTCGGATAACAGTGTCTGCATCAGGCGTTGGGTCCCGTGGGGAAGCGGTGTGGCGCCCGCGCGCCGGAAGAACCGCCCCGCGTCATTATCGCCGGAAACGCGGGAGGGCGTTAGCCCGATCCGGACCATGGCACCCCGTGTGCAGGTAGGGGCACATACGGGTGCCTGAGAAGGCCCCATCCAGTCAGCACACGGAGGATGCACGCATGTCTGACGATCATAGCCCCGGCGATGCCCGCAAGCCCTACTCCGATATCGGTGGCCCGCAGGCGCGCCACGCCGAGACGCATGACGTTCGCAGGGAGCAGCAAACCAATCCAACCGGTGCCGACCCAGTTGACGAGAGCTTCGCGGAAGACATCGCGGAGCAAACGCCGCAACGCGTCCGCGAGCAGCATCTGGAGGCGGACGCCGGCAGTTCCGACAAGCGGGTTGGGAAGCTGTTGCCAGAGCTCACCGGCGACCAGCTCTCCCAACTCTCGATCCTCGAGCCGGGCACGCCGCTCGAGCAGGGTGCCGTCTATCTCGACCTTGATGATCGGGAGAAGGGGCCATTCAAGGCAATCGGTGGACAGGAGATCGGCGCGAAGCAGCGAATCATCGCCAAGAAGATGACCGACTACGAGCTCTGGAACGAGATTGCCGGCCGCGACGACGAGGCGAGCATCGAGCGCCCGGAGACGACGTAACCGCCAACCCGCCGGGTGGGAAGCGAATGGAGTCACGCAACAGGAAAGCGGCCTGCCGCAGATGGCTGGCCGCTTTCCTGCGCAATTCAGGGCATGTCGTCCGACTCGTCATCGTCGACCTTACGCCAGACGATCTGCCACGGATCGCCCCCAAGCGTGGCAAGGGTGATTTTCCACGGCTCGATTCGCAGCAGGCCCGTATTCTCGTGGTCGGGAGATCCGAACATCGGCTCGGGATCATAACCGAGCGGCTCCGGATTGGATTTGAACAACTCCCACACCCGTCGCCTCACCTCCGGATCCTCTTCCCAACCGGCAATGGCTTCGACGTACACGGGATTCACAACATCCGAGACATACGCCAGGGAGACGTACGGATTCTTCGCCAAATGCAACCGCTTCACCGAATTCCGATAGGTCAGTATCCAACCGGTATCTCCTTCCCAGTTCGGATGCAGGAGCCGGTTTGCCGGACGTCCGTGTGTATCCACGGTCGCCACCGCGCACCAGACCATCTTGTCGATGCGCTCGCGAAACGCCGGCTCGATCTCTGAGAAATCGGTCAAGTTCCGGATGGTCATGCCATATCCTCGTCGATATCACGAAAATCTCGTCACAATGGCGCCCCGGCTTCATCATACAGCGCGCGCCTGCCGGGAGGCTCCGCGCAGGGGACAGTGAAGCGATGCCCCGACAGGTGGGGCACCGCCTCCTCTGCATGTATATGATGATGCCCCTATGCTTGCGCGTCGCCTTCCCGGCCCTGTCCCTCATCGGCCGTGGCCTGCGCTGCCTCACCCGCGAGGACGCCGACGCCAACCGCCGCGGCAGCGATCGCCGCAAGGGAATCCGGCACCTTGATGCCCAGCATGTGATCCAGCGAATACCGACCCGGCGAGACCATCGCGAGAGCGAACGCGACGGCGATATTCGTCACCGGCAGCTCGGCGCCGCCTTCCGTTACCCAGATCGGCTTGCCGGAATGGCCGACCCGGGCGGCCGTCACCATCGCGCCGATCGTCGCGATCGGGCCAAGAGGATGCATCAGGCCCGCCGCGGTCATCACGCCGCCACCGAACTCCGACGCTCCCGCAAGGAGCGCCCACTGGGTCCCCGGCTTGAAGCCCATCGATTCGAGCCAGCCGGAGGTTCCCTCCAGGCCCGGACCACCGAACGCTCCGAAGAGCTTCTGCGCTCCATGCCCCGCGAGGAGGCCACCAACGGTTGCGCGAACGACAAGGACCCCGAGATCTCGCTTCCGGCTATTCCGGCGCGCCTCTGACCGGCTGAACATGCCCATGCTGCGCCTCCTTTCCGGTCTGGTCGCCGAACGTGCACAACATATGCCATTGTCAGGTGCCCTGGATGTTGAGCGTCAGCCCACCGTCCGCGAAGAAGGAGCTGCCGGTGATGTAACTGGATTCGTCCGACGCCAGGAAGAGCGCGACATTGGCGATCTCCTGCTGCTCCCCTGCTCTCCCCATCGGGATCCGGGCCTCGGCCTGCTCTGCGGCCTCCGTGTCATGCAAGGTAGAGACGGTCATCGGCGTCGCGATCATGCCGGGGGCGATGGTGTTGATGCGGACACCCTTCGGCGCCAACTCCAGCGCCATCGTCTTCGTCACCATCTTGAGACCGCCCTTCGCACCGCAATAAGCCGCCGCGCCCTCCTGCGGGATCGCTTCATGGACGGATGTGACATTGATGATGGACCCTTTCCCCTTCCCGGCCATGTGCTTCGCGGCCTCGCGGGCCAGGATGAACGGGGCGACGAGGTCCACACTGATGACGTTCACGAACGTCTCGGTGTCGATATCGAGCGACGACTCTTCGCCCTCGCCTTTCCCGGCGTTGTTGACGAGGATGTCGAGATCGCCAAGCCGGGCAATCGTCTCCGCGACGAGACGTTCCGCCGCCGAGGGATCCGAGAAGTCCGCCTGGAAGATCTCAACCCGGCGACCATGCTGGCGAATACCTTCCGCCACCTGCTCCGCGCCGCGCTCGTCCGTGTTGTAGTGGACCGCAACGTCCGCCCCTTCGCGGGCGAATGTCAGCGCCGTCGCCCGCCCGATTCCACTATCCGCGCCCGTGACGAGAGCGACGTACCCTTCGAGACGCATGCGGTTCTCCTTCGTTCAGCTTCCGTGTTGAACAAACACGAAGGCAGCCGGGTTGCCGGGTGCCTCTCACAAACGATCGGCCCCGGGATTCCGGATCAGCCCTGGTTCCCGCCCTTGGCGAGCGCTTCTCGCGTCAGCAGCGGAATGCTCTCCTCGAGCCACGTCGCCATCGCCTGCTCTTCTGCCAGGATGCCCTCGAGCCGGGTCGCGATCCCGGAAAGCCCCAGCTCGTTCGCCGCGACGATGAGCGACTGGTAGGATGCGATCTCCATGTGCTCTGCGGAATAGTCGTTGAGCGCTGCCTTGAGGAGGTCGTCCTTCGCCGCTCCCGGCATCATGCTCTGGATCTTGCCACCGATGGTTCCCATTGCATCCTTGACGCTGGACGGACTCTCTCCCAGCTCCTGCAAGCAACCTTCGAGCGTTTCCGCATGCTGCTTCGTCTGCTCGAGGTGCCGCTCGATTCCCTGCTGCACAGCGGGATGGTCCGCCGCGACCTTTACCTGCTCCTCGAGCGTGGCGGCAAGGGTCTTCTCGAAGGCATGCGCATCGTTCAACCAGGCAATGACGAGCTTGTTATCTGCCATGATGAGTTTCGCTCCTTGTGTTGGGTCTTCCGGTCCCTGACAGGGTCCCCACCTTGCGGGGCAAGATCGATACCTCGCGCAAGGCAACGTCTTTCCATCCAGGAACGCCTGTGCAAAAACCCTGGTGAAGGCGATGTCGAAACGACAGATCACCTCCTTCCGCTTCGGAATTATCGCGAGATACATGACGACATCGTCCTGCCGATTCGACCTGATGCGCGCCGGTCACGAACGTGATACGAGGGTATTAATCTGAATCACCGAATAATCGTCAGGTGCACACCAAGACCATGCGTTGCCGAATCCCGACCTTTTGAGTAGGGTATAGTCGATTCCGGCACACGCAGTCGGTCTTCATGGATCCATGTCCCGAGTCGATCCGTACAAACCGGGAGATAAAGCGCCTGTGGCAACAGCACCAGCGGCCATACCATCGACACCGAGCCTCGCAACAGACCGGCTCTCCCTCGGCTACGGCGACCGCACCATCGTCGAGGACCTGACCATCGAGCTGCCGCGCGGCAAGATCACCGCAATCGTGGGCCCGAACGGATGCGGCAAGAGCACATTCCTTCGATCGCTTGCCCGGTTGTTGCGTCCTGCCGAAGGCACGATCCTGCTGAACGGAACGGATATCCAACGGGCGCGGACCAGGGAACTGGCCCGCGAGCTCGCGATCCTGCCGCAATCACCGCTGACACCCTCCGGTATTACCGTCCGCGAGCTGGTCGCGTATGGGCGCTTCCCGCACCAGGGACTTCTGCGCTCCGCCTCGCGAGACGACCGCGAAGCCATCGATTGGGCGCTCGAGGTCACGAACATGACATCGATGAGCGACCGCGAGGTCGACTCTCTGTCCGGCGGTGAGCGCCAGCGGGCCTGGATCGCCATGTCGTTGGCCCAAAAGACGGATGTCCTCCTTCTCGACGAGCCGACGACCTACCTCGATATCCATTACCAGATGGAGGTTCTTTCGCTCGTTCGCGACCTCAACCTGAACCACGGCATCACCGTGGGCTGGGTTCTACACGACCTCAACCAGGCCGCCGCGTACAGCGACAAGATCATCATGCTCCGGGACGGCAAAGTCGTCTGCCAGGGCGAGCCGCACCGGGTCATGACCCCATCGTCCATCCACGACGTCTTCGGCATCGATTGCAGCGTCATCCAGCACCCGATGGGCAACGTCCCGGTCTGCGTCCCGAACGGCTTTTGCCCATTGCTGGCCCGCACACCGCGTCAGGACAGAGAAGCGACAGGCAACCCGATATCCATGCCTGCCGATTAAAGGCACCAGAGACAGCGCACAAATCGTTGATTCCGGCCCACGCAGGACCGGGCAGGACTGTTACGCCCTGGAACAGGAGGAGCAGGATCCGTTCGCGAACACGTCCGTCAGACCGAAGTCGACTCATGTACGATCGATGAGGAGCACCCGATGCACACACCACGATGGAACCGACGTCAGATTATCACCGCCGGCGCCGCGCTCGCGAGCAGCAGCGCATTCGCCCGTTCCACCCTGGCCCAAGACGCCAGCCCCGCGGCATCGCCAGCAGGTGGTGCGCAGTACCCGTTGACGGTGTCCCACGCTGGCGGCGAGACCGTCCTTGAGCAGGAGCCGCAACGCATCGTGGCTCTGGAGTGGAGTCTCGTCGAGGACCTGTTGGTGCTCGGTATTCAGCCAGTAGCCATTGCGGATGTCGATGGGTTCCGCACCTGGGTCACCATCGAGACAGAGCTTGCCGACGATGTCCAGGATGTCGGCCTTCGCCAGGAGCCGAGCTTGGAATCCATCGCCGGCGCCGAGCCGGACCTGATTCTCGGGACCGCCGGGCGGGACATGCCGATCTACGACCAGCTCAGCGGGATCGCGCCGACCATCCTCGAAACAGAATTCCCGACAGAAAAAGGTGTCACTCCGCTGGATGACCTTCGCCAGCGCCTGCACCGGGAGGCCGGCTACCTCAACCGGCACGCCGAGGCCGAGGCGGCGATCGGGGCTATGGACGCGACAATCGATGAAAAGGCTGCCGCCATCGACGATGCAGGACTCACCGGCGCACCGTACGTGGTGATCCAGGGGTATACGTCGGAGAGCGCTCCCGTGTGGCGCATCTTTACCGACCAGGCCCTCGTGGGTGACGCGATATCCGCGACCGGTCTCGTCAACGCTTGGACCGTTGACGGAGGCGACTGGGGATTCACCACGAACTCGGTCGAGAACTTCATCGAGCTCCCGGAAGACGTCAATGTCTTCTACATCGTCAACGACACCGACAACATCGTCGAAGGTGTCCTCGCCGACGACCCGATCTGGCAGTCGCTTTCGTTCGTTCAGGAGGGCCGGTTCTTCCCGCTTGGTGGCGACACATGGACCTTCGGCAGCACCGAATCAGTCCAACGCATCGTGAACCGCTCGACGGAGCAGATCACCGGCACGGCGCAGGACGCATAGGCAGGAACGCACGAGCGGCATGCAGAACATGGCTCACCCCACACATGCACAGACTGTCGCCCGGACGCGCCTCGCACCGGCAGCGATCGTCCTGCTCCTTGGACTGATCTCGCTCGCGACACTGGTGGTGATCCATGTTCGCCAGGGTGGCGCCACAATTTCACCCGGGGAGATCGTCGATGCGATCGTCGCGCCCGACGGGAGCCCCGTTCACCAGGTTGTTCGCCACGCCCGGCTCCCCCGCGTGGCCGCCGGTATCGTCGCCGGCGCCGCGCTGGGGATCTCCGGCGTCCTGCTCCAGGCCGTGACGCGCAATCCCCTGGCGTCGGCAAGCACGATTGGCGTCAATGCCGGCGCGTACCTCGCCGTGGTTGCGGCGGCGATCTTCGCTCCCGGCCTACTGGCATTCTCTTCGCCGCTCGTCGCGTTCAGCGGCGGTCTCGTCGCCGCGATCGTCGTCTACGCCCTCGCCGCCGGCTCTACCGGGACACCGACCAGGCTGGCACTTGCAGGGATGGCGATCACCCTCGGGCTCGGCTCACTGACGTCCACCCTGATCCTCTTCAACGAGTACACGATCAGTGGCCTCTATTTCTGGGGCTCCGGCACCCTGATTCAGCAGGGCTGGAGCACGCTCGACGGGACTTGGTTCTGGATCGCGCTCATCGGCGTACTTGTCACCATCGCCCTGGCACGTCCACTCGACCTGCTCGGCCTCGGCGACGATGCAGCCACGTCGCTCGGGCAAAACGTCGGGGTCATCCGGATGACCTCAACGATGCTCGGGGTCATGGCGGCGGCGATCGCCGTGTCCATTGCCGGCTCGATCAGCTTCGTCGGACTGATCGCGCCACATCTCGTGCGACTCGCGGGCGTCCGGAGGCACCGTTGGCTGATCCCGGCATCAGCGCTGTGGGGTGCGGTGATCCTTGTCGGCGCGGATGTAGTCGGACGCTGGTTCGCCGGCCAATACAACGAAGTTCCAGCCGGCATCTTCACCGCGTTGGTAGGCGCGCCGTGGATGATCTGGCTCGCCCGCCGCGTCGGGAGCCAACGTGGCGCCGGGGCACTCCAGGCCGAGGCACTCGTTCCGTCGAACCGGCCGGCCCGGCAGTGGATCGCGTGGGCCGGAGCCGGCGCAGTGCTCGCAACGATGATCTTTGCGGCACTATTGTTCGGCGACCGTGACCTGACGCTGATGGATGTCCTGCGGTCGCTGACCGGTAACGCGCCGGATAGCGTGACAAGCGACACCGTCCTCCATTACCGGATGCCGCGTATGTTGGTCGCCGGAATCGCCGGCGCCGCGCTCGCCGTCAGCGGCCTGATCGTGCAGGGTGTGGTCCGGAACCCGCTCGCCGCGCCGGACCTCGTGGGCATCTCCCCGGGAGCGAGCGTCGCCGCTCTGGTCGTCCTGGTCGTCTTGCCGGAGGTGCCGATCGGCCTGCTGCCATTCGCGGCCTTTGCGGGAGCGTGGATCAGTTTCCTGATCGTCTACGGGCTATCGTGGTCCCATGGCGTCTCCCCTACTCGTCTGGCACTCGTTGGCATCGGTGCTTCGGCCGCCGCCGGGGCGATCACGAACCTCATCATCATCAGAAACCCGATGCAACTCTCGACGGCGCTGACCTGGCTTTCCGGCAGCACCTACGCGCGCGGATGGAACCAGCTCTTCCAACTCCTGCCATGGATCGTCGTCTTGCTCCCGCTGGCGTGGATCGCCAGCCGCTGGCTCGATCTCTTCGCGCTCGGCGAGGATGCGCCCCGGTCGCTGGGCATGTCGCTTGATCGGACTCGCCTCGCGACGCTCGCGATCGCCGTTGCGTTGGCCGCGTCGGCGGTCTCCGTGGTCGGCGCGATCGGCTTCATTGGCTTACTCTCCCCACACGCGAGTCGGATGCTGGTACCGAACCGCCATCGGCTGCTCATCCCGTTCTCTGCGCTCACCGGCGCCGCGTTGCTGATCGGAGCTGACACTGTCGGGCGGTCGCTCATGGCGCCAGACGAGATCCCGTCCGGACTCGTCGCCGCCGCGCTCGGCACGCCCTACTTCCTCTGGCTACTCTGGCGCTCCCGCCGCATCAGGTATGGACGATGACCACGAACAACGAATCGACAAGACAGCGCATGACCTTCTGCTCCACGGTCTCGGAAGCGGCGGGAGAAGACCCGGCCGGGTCATCGTGGGCCGTCCGCCGCTATATCCTCTTCGAGCTGCCGCTTCCGTGGCCGGAGAACTCGCTGCAATCCCGCAATGCGCCGGAAGGCCTCGAGGACTTCATGTGGGAGATGTATCGCGAGCTTCCCGAACCCTGGGGAATGATCGGCATCGCGCCGGATCCGGCATACAGCGTCGACGGCATGACACTGATCTTCGACCTGCAACAGCGGGACGGCCTTGCCAGCACCTATCATCGCGATACCTACCTCGTCCCGAGCGGCGAAACCGTGCGTTACCTGCGCCTGCTGACATTCGAGCCGGAACATCCCGACCTTATCGCCACCCGACAGCCGGACGACCAGCGTTCGCGCGACTTCTTCATCTGCACGCACGGTTCGGTCGACGCCTGCTGCGCGACGATGGGGTACCCGATATACAAGCTGATGCGTGCCATGGCTGACCGGGCTGCAGAGCCGGTGCGCGTGTGGCGCTGCACCCACTTCGGTGGCCATCGCTTCGCGGCAACGGCGCTCGAAGCTCCGAACGGTCGGTACTGGGGCCGGCTCAAGGCCGATATGCTGGCGAACCTCGTCCACCGCCGGGTCGCATCGAGCGACCTGCGCCCGTATTACAGAGGATGGGCCGCGCTCCCCGAGCCGTTGTGGCAGATCGCCGAAGCCGAGGTCTTCGCGCGCGCCGGCTGGGGATGGCTGGACGCGACCATCACCGGCGTCGAAGGCGCTGCGACCGAGGAGGAGGGCGGAGTGCTTTCCATCGCGTTTACCCACCGTTCCACCGGTTCCGGAACCATCGACGTGGAGATCTCGCCAGCGGGAGTCGTCCAGACGATGGATACGACCAACGACGAGCATCTGCGCGAGGCACGACAGTACACGACCCGCATCGTTCGTCAGGAGCCGGCCGGCTACCTCGACGCGATCGCCGAAGCCCTTCCCTAAACGGCGACGGCTGTTTCCAGAACCCCTCACTGCGCCTATACTGCCGGGAGGATTCACAGCGGCCAAACAGGCCCTCATCAGGCGGGAATCATGGCAGTCCGCACGAAGACCGAACAATCGCAGTCTGTCCGGAGCCTGCTCCGTTCAGGTACAAGCACGCCTGCGGGGCGTGGGTTCCTCCTGCTGGCAGGGGCAACGGCTGCCTTCGGCTTCGCGATGGCCGCGCAACAAAACATCGTCTCGAACTACTTCGAAAACGAGCTCGGTCTCGCTGGCCCGGAATTCGGTTACATCACCGCCATTCGCGAGATTCCCGGCTTCCTGCTCATCTTCCTGACCGCCCTGTTCTATCGTCTTTCCCTGCCACACCTGACGGCGCTCGCACTGGGTTTGCTGGCCGTTGGCTACGGCTTCTTCGGCGCGTCCACGTCGTTCTGGACGGTCACCCCGTGGGTGATCATCTCGTCGATGGGCTATCACACGTTCCTGCAGACCCAGGCCGCGCTCGGCATGAGCCTGACGACGGAAAACAAATCCGGCGGCATCCTTGGCCGGCTGGGCGCGATCAACCAGGCCGGCGCACTCGTCGCGATGGCGTTTGTCCTCGTTGCCTTCCACTTCGAGTGGCTGGACTTCCGACAGACGTTCGTCATCTGCGGACTTTTCGCACTGCTCGCCGCGCTTCTCGTCGCGCGCATGCCCAACATGCACGACGGCGAGTTGGTCGAGCGGGCGGTCAAGCGTGACCGGATCGTCTTCCGGAAGGACTACAACCTCTACTACTGGCTCAGCCTGCTCGACGGTGCCCGGCAACAGATCTTCTTCTCGTTCGGTCTCTGGGTGCTGGTCGATCATTTCGACCTCGGCGTGCCGGCCATCTCCGCGATCATGCTGGTGACGGCGGCGATCGCGATGTTCGCCGGACCGTGGATCGGTCGCCAGATCGACGCGCACGGCGAGCGGACGATGCTCGGGCTTGTCAATGTCGCCTACATCGTTGCCCTGCTCGGCTACGCATTGGTTGACCAGGTAGGAGTCGCGATCCTCTGCTACGTGATCTACTCGTTCATCTTCCCGCTGTCAGCGATGGGTGCGTCAGTGTATCTGCGCAAGATCGCCCCGGCGCGTGATGTCGCGCCGTCCCTCGCGATGGGCCTGACGATGCAGCACGCGGCGGCCGTCATCGTGCCGATCGTCACCGGGTTCGTCCTGAACTACGTCGGGTACCAGATCCCGTTCCTTGTC
>DATGPC010000032.1:0-9520 GCA_035305265.1 Thermomicrobiales bacterium
GGCGCCATCCGCTCCGTCAGGACGCAGACCGCCTGAGGCGCCCGTCGCTGACGGATACCGCGCGTCAGGTGGCCTGCGTCGTTGGCAGGCGGTCGAGCACCGTCCGGGCGATATCTTCGAGCGCATTTACCTGCTCGGCGCTGAGAACGTCGATAAAGTAACGTCGAACGGCCTCGTCGTGGACGCGACGGGCTTTCGCGGCCAGCTTGCGCCCTTCCTCGGTAAGGACGACAACCGCGCCCCGGTTGTCCTCGGCACAGTTGTCGCGCCTCACCAGGCCCCGTTGCTCCATGCGGCGAAGCTGGTGTGAGAGACGGCTCTTCTCCCACTCGAGGCCACAGCGCAACGCAAGCGCCCGCATCGGCTCGTCCGGCGCCTCCATCAACGCCATCAAGACCTCGAATTCAGCCTCGGAGACCCCGGTCTCCCGGGAGAGCTCACGGTTGATCCGGTCAGCGAGGCGGACCCGCATGCGCTGGTACGCCAACCACGTTTCAAGATGGGACGGTGCGAGAAGCTGCTCATTCATACGGCCAGTATAGTTGACACATCAACCTCTTGTCGATTACAGTTGACGCGTCAACCAACGGAGACGCGTATGCCGCGACATCTGGAAGGGATCCATCAGCACATCATGAACTACGGACACCCGCTCGAATTCGGAACCTTCATCACCCCGAAAAATGACGATCCGCAACGCACCGTCGACCTCGCCAGGCGAAGCGAGGACCTTGGCTACGACATCGTCACCTTCCAGGACCACCCCTACGTCGCCGAGAACCTCGACACGTGGACGCTCCTCTCCTGGGTCGCCGGCGTGACGGATCGCATCCGCCTCGCCCCGAACGTCGTCAGCCTGCCGCTTCGCCCGCCGGCCCTTCTCGCCCGCTCCGCCGCCAGCCTCGACCTGCTCTCCAACGGACGCCTCACGCTCGGGGTCGGTGCGGGCGCCTTCTGGCAGGGCGTCGAGTCGATGGGCGGCCCCAACCGCTCCCCCGGCGATGCCCGCGAGGCGCTGGAAGAGGCGATCGCGATCATTCGCGGCATGTGGGATGTCGGCAACCGCCAGTCCGTGCGCTTCGCCGGCGAGCACTACGAGGTCCGTGGCGCCCAGCCCGGCCCGCTCGCGGCCCACGACATCCCCATCTGGCTCGGCGCCTACAAGCCGCGCATGCTGAAGCTCCTCGGCGAGCAAGCCGACGGCTGGGTCGTCTCCCTCGGCGGCCGCTATCTCTCCGTTGACGATTTCCGCGCCGGCAACGCCCGCATCGACGAGGCAGCCACGGCGGCCGGACGAGATCCGCGCGAGATCCGCCGCATCCTGAACATCTCCGGCACCTTCGCCGAGACTCGCGAGGGCTTCCTCAACGGCCCCGCCACGAGCTGGGTCGAGGATCTCCTGCCGCTGGTTGTCGAGGACGGCGTCGGGACCTTCATCCTGATGACCGACGACGAGGCGCAGATGGAGACGTTCGCGCGAGAAGTCGCCCCCGCCCTTCGGCTCGCGGCAGAAAAAGCCCTGCCGGGCGGCTTCGATGCTGCCCCCGTCAAGCGCGCGTCTGTCCGCGCGAAGCGCCGCGAGGGCATCGACTACGACAACATCCCGGCCGCGCTCGCCGACGTCGCGATCGAGCCGGGCGACCATGCCTACGCCCGCGTGAAGAGCACCTACATGCGCGGCGGCTCCCCGGGCCTCGTCTTCCGCGTGAAGAACACGCAGCAGGTCGTCTACGCGCTGGAGTTCGCGCGTGAGCACGCCCACCTGCCGCTTGGCATCCGCTCCGGCGGCCACGGCATCAGCGGCCGCAGCACCAACGACGGCGGCATCGTCATCGACCTCGGCGACATGAACCGCATGGAGGTCATCGACGAAGGGAACCGGATCGTCCGGATCGAGCCGGGCGCGCGCTGGATGGACGTCGCGGCGTTCCTCGCGCCCTACGGCTGGGCACTGACCTCGGGCGATTACGGCGGGGTCGGCGTCGGAGGTCTCGCGACCGCCGGTGGCATCGGCTTCTTCGCCCGGCAGCATGGCCTGACGATCGATCATCTCCGCGCCGTCACGATGGTCCTCGCGGACGGTTCGGTCGTCCGCGCCAGCGACGACGAGAACCCCGATCTCTTCTGGGCGGTCCGTGGCGCCGGCGCGAACTTCGGCATCGTGACGTCGTTCGACTTCCAGGTGCAGGAGGTCGGTAACGTCGGTTGGGCCCAGTTCGTCTTCGACGCCAGCGACACCGCCGGCTTCCTCGAAAAGTGGGGCGCGGCCATCGAGGCGTCGCCCAGGGATGTCTCGGGCCAGATCATCATGGGCGGTCCACGTCCGGGCCAGCCGATGATCGCGCAGGCATTGCTGCTCGTGAACTCGGACGACCCCGACACGATCATCAGCCGCCTGCAGCCGATCGCGGAGATCGCGCCGCTGTACGACCAGCGCATCGTCATCGCGCCCTATGCCAGCATCATCGCCAACGCGCCCGACACCGGCTACCACCAGGGTCGCGGCGAGCCAACATCCCACAACGGGAATGTCGAGCACATCACGCCGGAGTTCGCCGCCGCCGCGGCTCGGCTCATCCACAGTGGCGCCACCTACTTCTTCCAGGTCCGCACGGTCGGCGGCGCCGTTTCCGACGTCGATCCGGACGCCACGGCCTACGGTGATCGCTCGGCGAATTTCAACGTGGCGGCGATGGGCGCGAGCCGGCGCCAGATCGACCCACAGTGGGAGAACCTGCGGGATCACTTCAGCGGCATATACCTGAGCTTCGAGACGGATCGCAGCATCGAGCGGCTGAACGACGCCTTCCCGCCCCAAACGCTCCGGCGCCTCCGCGACCTGAAGATGAAGTACGACCCGGACAACGTCTTCCGCGACAACTTCAACGTCAAGCCGCTCGCCGCTGTCCGCTAGCAGGGCACGAAACCGTTCCCCGTACCGCCGCATCTCGCAGTTGCGGCCGGTGTGCGGCGCCCATCGACCTCAGGACACTATTCACGAAAGGAAGCGACCACCCATGCCAACCTACGGACACAACCTCATCTTCGGCACCTTCACCACACCCACGGCCCAGCCCCCGCATCAGGCCGTCGAACTGGCCATCATCGCCGACAAGGCCGGCCTGGATCTCGTCACCTTCCAGGACCACCCCTACAACGCCGGCTTCCACGACACCTGGACGCTCATCTCCTACGCCGCATCGCGCACCGAGAACGTCCATCTCGCCGGTAACGTCCTCAACCTGCCGCTGCGTAACCCGGCGGTCCTCGCCCGCTCTGCGGCCAGCCTCGACCTCCTCTCCGGAGGCCGCGTCGAGATGGGGATCGGTGCCGGTGCCTTCTGGCAGGGCATCGAGGCGATGGGCGGCGACCGCCTGACGCCCGGCGAGTCCATCCAGGCGCTCGAGGAAGGGATCGAGATCATGCGCCAGATCTGGAACCCGGACGAGAAGCGTGGCGCGCGCGTCGACGGCGAGTTCCACAAGGTCAACGGCGCCCGGCGCGGCCCGAAACCGGCCCACGACATCGGCATCTGGATCGGCGCCTACAAGCCTCGCATCCTCCGCATGACCGGCCGCGCCGCCGACGGCTGGCTCCCCTCCCTCGGCTACCTCGAAGGCGGCCCGGCCGCTCTCGCCGAGATGAACAAGTACATCGATGATGGCGCGGAGAAGGCCGGGCGCGAACCCTCCGCCATCCGTCGCATGCTCAATATCAACGGCCAGTTTGCCCAGCAATCCGGAGGATTCCTCGTCGGCCCGCCGCAGCAGTGGGCGCAGCAGATCGCCGAGGTCGCCACGGAATACGGCATCTCCGGCTTCATCCTCGCCGCCGACGATCCCTACTCCATCGAGATGTACGCATCGGAAGTTGCCCCCGCCGTCCGCGAGATCGTCGGTGAAGCGATCGTAAGCCGGTAACCCCACCACTCGCAGGGACGACGTGCAGTCACGCGCCGCCATAGCAACAGGTCAGCCCGTAATCGCATCGTCGTCCCTTTTTCCGCACCAAGAGCTTCGTCATCCTGAGCGAACGCGAAGGACCCGACGCGAAGCGACGTCGCAGGCATCACGCCGTACCTGAAACGTCATGCTCCCTCGGCATCACAGCCGTTCAATCGACGCAATCCGCCCATCTTCGACTTCGAACGCCATCGCGATCGTCGCCGGTGGCGTTCGCCCACCCTCCCCGGTTCGCCACGTCCCCTCGGCATCGACCGTCACGCGACTCCCGTCGGCCCGCACCGATACCGGCTCCAGCTGGATCCCCGTGTGCCCGATCCAGTCGGCGACAGCCTCCCGTCCGCTGGTCGTCCCCCGTGGCCCGACGATCGCCACATCCTCCGTCACGAACGTCCCGGCCTCATCGACATTCCCGGCGTTCACCGCGTCGATCCACGCCCGCACAACCTGCTCGGGATTTTCCGATTCCATCATGCCCTGTGATCCTTTCGACACATCCTCCCGGTACACTGCCTTCCGTCCATTGACACGAAGGAAGACGCAGCGAAACAGCATGTGCCGTTCCGCTGCGCCCGAAAGGAGTTCACGAATTGGATACCGCTCTCTGGATTGCCACCGGCATCCTCGCCGCCATGATGACAGTCGCGGGGTTGACGAAAGCCCTCCAGCCCCGGGAAAAGCTCGTCGCGTCTGGCCCCGGCATGGCCTACGTTGAAGACTTCGATGACCAGACCATCAAGCTCATCGGCATCGCCGAGGTTGTCGGCGCGGTCGGGTTGATCCTGCCGGGCGTCCTCGACATCGCGCCAATCCTCGTGCCGATCGCGGCGGCCTGCCTCGCAATCCTCCTCGCTGGCGGCGTGGTGGTGCATCTCCGCCGGGGCGAGCAGTCCGCGGTCGGCCTTCCGCTGGCACTCCTCCTCCTGGCCATCGCCGTCACGGTCGGCCGGTTCGCGATCGAGCCGCTCTAGCGACAACGCAAAAGCCCCGGTCGAGACGTCTCGACCGGGGCTTTGTCATGTACCTATTTCGCGCCCAGCAGCTCCTCGAGCCGCTCGTAGCCATCGTTGAGGCCCACTTCCATACCGGATTGCGCCATACCGTCGCGATCCTCCACGCTTTGGTACACGGAATTCGTCGTGATCAGGGTGCCGCCCTCGACATCCTCCAGCGTCAGCTCCTCCAGGCTGATATGGCCCGGATAGCCATCGAACTCGAACGTCTGCACGATTCGCTCGTTCTCGACGACGTCGTGGAACACCCCCTTGAAGCCATACGCATTGCCGTCCGGATCCGTGTGGACGAACCGGTACGAGCCGCCCGGAGTGCAGTTGAACTCCTGCAGGTCCATCGTCAGGTTTCGCGGACCGACCCACTGCTTGTACAGCTCCGGGTCGACATATGCCTGGAACACCCGATCCCGCGGTGCATTGATGACGCGCGTGGTGACGATGTTCTGGGTGTTCGGCTCGGCCGTGATGGTGGTCTTGTTACCGACGGTCATGACTGGTGCTCCTTCTGGCTACGGTCTTCCGTGAGCAGCGCCTCCAACCGATCGTGCTGCTGTTCCTTGCGTCGCCGGTGCAGCTGGATCCAGTCCGTCGCCGCGGCAAGTGCGTCCGCGTTGAGGCTGCATGGCCGTCGCTGGGCGTCGCGTCCCCGGGTGATGAGCCCGGCTCGTTCCAGCACCTTGATGTGTTTGGAGATCGCTTGCAACGAGATATCGAACGGCTCGGCAAGCTCGTTTACCGTCGCGTCGCCGTCCGCCAACCGCGCCAGGATCTGGCGCCGTACCGGGTCAGCGAGCGCGGAAAACACCTTGTCGAGATCATTCGATGACATCCAAGCCCCGTCCTTCCGTACTCAACTACTCGGTTGAATACATTCCCATACTAGCGACCGTCCGAATCTTTGTCAACCTCTTGGTTGAATACAGTTTCGACCAGCCCTTGCGGTAAGATGGACTGCTGCGCTACGGCCAGAAAACCGAATCATCGCGTTCGCCCGTATGGAGCGAACCCACACCGGAGCCTGTATCGTGAGCACCCCGTCCTACGATCCACATGCCCCCAATGCCGATCCGTCAGTGCCGGTCAATACGCCGACACCGGTGAATGGCCAGGTAATCCTCGTCGACTACGACCCGGCATGGCCGGAGATGTATGCCCGCGAGGAGGCCCGCATCCGCCAGGCGCTCGGCGACCGCGTGCTCCTGGTCGAGCACATCGGGTCGACAGCGGTACCGGGGCTCTGCGCGAAGCCCTGTATCGACATCGTGCTCGGCGTGGAGGACGCCGCCGATGAGGATGCCTACGTACCGGCACTGGAAGCCGCCGGATACGTCTTGCGTATCCGCGAGCCAGACTGGAACGAGCACCGGGTCTTCAAGGGCTCCGACATCAACCTGAACCTTCATGTGTGGTCCTTCGGCGATCCCGAGATCGCGCGGCACATCGCGTTCCGTGACTGGCTCCGTCACCACGACGATGACCGGGATTTCTACGCTGCCGGGAAGCGCCGGATCGCGTCCGGTCACTGGGAAACCATGAGCGCCTACGCGAACGCGAAGGACGACGTGGTACGCGAGATCCAGGGACGAATCGATGCCGCCGCCAACGGGCTCGTCCCGCTCGGCAGGATCGTCCGGCTGCAGGTCCAGCGGGAAAAGATCAAGTCCGGCAAGGGCCCGGACGAGCGCTACACGCCACACGACCACCTCATCTCCGTCGCTGCCATTCACATCGACAGCGGTGGCGTCACAGGCGTCACGGAATCGGGCGAAACCATCCCGGATGTCCATCACCGCGACCATCCCCGCTCCCGTTTCCGGGGGGAGAATGGCGTGTCGATGGGGTTCACCGGCCACTACGCGCGAATGCGCGAGCGCTTCGGCGAGCATCTGGTCGACGGGATTGCCGGGGAAAGCATCCTCGTCGAGAATGCCGGCCTCGTCTCACTCGCGGATTTGACCAACGGCATCGTGCTGACCGGAACCGATGAGCGGGTCATCGAGATCGATACCTGGGATGTCGCGCATCCCTGTGCCCCGTTCAGCAAGTTCTGCCTCCGCTTCCCGGAGGGCCAGAAAGCCGACCGGCGCGTGACGGAGACGCTGCAGTTTCTCGAGAACGGCATGCGCGGGTTCAACGGCACCTATCGCGCTGACCAGCCGCAAGGCGCGATCATTCGAATCGGCGACACCGTCTACCTCCGGAAGGCATGAAGAACGGGCCGCCGGGATTTTCTCCGGCGGCCCGTTCCTGTGTTCTTCCTGCCGCGTCACGCCGTCCGCGTGGGCATCCGTATCCATGATGATTGCCCGGTCAGCCCGAGCATGGCGTCGACCGAAAACCGTCCCGGCCCCGCGATAACCAGCGACAACGCCGCCAGCCCCAGCAAGAGCACCAGCTCGAATCCGCCGTTCGACACGAAGAAGCCGTTCTCGACGTGCACGATGAAGAACGCCCCGGCCATATCGATCGCCAGCAACACACCGACGATCCGCGTCAGGGCGCCGGCGATGAGGAACGCCCCGCCGATCAGCTCGACGAATGTCACGATCACCGCCGTCACATCCGGCAACGGCGCGCCCATCATGTCGAACCCGGACTGCGTGGCGCTGATTCCCTGGTCGATCAACTTCTGCCAGCCATGCATGAAGAAGACCAACCCCGTCGCGACCCGAAGCAGCAGCAAGCCACTATCGATCGCGCCATCCTCACGATCCTGGACCGGATAAGATCCTTGACGCATTCCCAGCCTCCTCGTCTTGGGATCACCGCTGGCATCGCCCCATCCGGCGATTCGTACCAACGTACCTATTCCTACGCTTACGGGAGGTAATCCGGTTTTCTTTTGTCACTCATCCGTCGCTCGCAGCACCAGGAAGTGAGGCATGCGTGGAGGAATCTTCCGTATGGCAGCAGGGCTCTCAGGCCATGGGTGACGTCCCGCGACATCGCTCGCCCCGCTGCAATTCGTGGTGGTGAAAGGACCACCGGCTATCGCAATCCCGTGGCGCGTTTTCTCTCGCTCGTTGCGTATTAAGACTAGAGAAGGTGCAGAACAGCACCGCCCACCCCTCCGGCAGGGATATCACGATCAACGACCGCGGTCGGGGAAGAGCGTGATCATGATCACCTTGATCGTGTATCACCCTGGCCATCGCGCCTGAGGTCCGGGTGCGCCGCCAGGTACCGGCGAATCGCCTCCGGGTACAACGCGCACTCCGCCTCGAAGACCCGCGCCGCGAGCGTCGCCGCCGTATCCTCCGGCAACACGGGCACCTCCGCCCGCATCAGCGGCGGTCCTTCGTCGTAGGCGTCCGTCACGACATGCACCGTCGCGCCCGACACCGTATCGCCGTGCGCGATCACCGCCTCGTGGACGAAATCGCCGTAGCGCCCGCGCCCGGCGGCGTATTCCGCCGCGTCCGGCAACAGCGCCGGGTGGATGTTGAGGATCCGTCCTTCCCATCCCGGAAGGACGAGCACCCGGCGGAGGAAACCGGCCATGATGATGAGATCCGGCGCATAGGGCGCGAACCGCTCGTATACCCGCCGCGAATACGCCTCGACGCCGGACGCGTCGCGCCGGGTCACCGTGAACGCCGGGATCCCGGCCTCCTGCGCGATCTCCAGCCCGCGCACCCCCTCGACCGAGCTGACGACCGCGACGATCTCTGCGTCCAGCTCTCCCCGCCCGATCACGTCCAGCAGGTTCTTCAGCGTCCGCCCGGATCCCGAGATCAGGATGCCAAGCCGCCACGGCCGTGAATTGGCGTCGTTCGCCCCGTTCATCCGACCTCGTTCCTCTCCGTCCAAACGCCTGGAACACGATATCGGGTAGTATCGGTCACAACGCGACGCGTCCTCTCTTCACTATCCGGAGTCTCCGCCATGCCCGCCCGAACCCGTCAACCCAACGTCCAGCACGGCACTATCGACGTCACGATCGACCGCATCGTCGGCGACGGCAAGGGCATCGGTTTCGCCGACGGCAAGACGGTCTTCGTCTCCCGCACGGCGCCGGGCGACGTCGTCCGCGCCCGGATTCTCAGGCAGCAGCGTACCACCATTCACGCCGTTCCCGAGGAGATCATCGAGCCCTCGCCGATACGCATCGAGCCAGATCATCCGCACGCCCACAACGGCGTCGGCTGCGACCTCATGCACATCAGCTACGAGGACCAGCTGAAGACGAAGGCCGCCATCATCCAGGACAGCCTGCGCCGCATCGCCAAGCTGGACCCGATCCCCGATATCCGGGTCCACGCCTCGCCGAACCAGTGGAATTACCGCTCCCGCGCCGAGTACCAGGTCAACGTCCCGGGTAAGCTCGTCGGCTACTTCGCGGAGAACTCCCGGCGCATCGTCAATATCGACGTCGATCCTGTCGCCACTGACGGCGTCAACGCACTCCTGACCACCCTGCGCGACGACGTCGACGCCGGGCTCGTCCCCGAAACCGCCCGCGAGTATCGCGCGGTCGCGACCGACACCGGCAACGCGTTGGAGCAGACGAGCACCCAGCGCTCCGCGGTCCTGTTCCAGACGGTA
>DATGPC010000033.1:0-3754 GCA_035305265.1 Thermomicrobiales bacterium
GTCGCCTCGATCTCGTCTTCGTCGAGCAGTGAATACGATCCGTCCGGCAGCATCACGACGTCCAGGACCAGATCCGGCCAGGCGAGGATCAGTGTCTCGCCGTCGCGATAGAGTCGCGCCGTCCTGGTCAGGTTCGCATACCAGCCGTTGAGGTCACCCGACGCCCCGTAGACGGCGAAGACATTGAACGGATGCCGTGGCGAGAAGAACTCCCGCAGCTCGCCGCCGCGCTCGAAGACCAGTCCGGAGACATCGACCGTGTCGAAGGTCCAGATGCCCCGGCATTCCACCCAGGGCTCCGGCATGCTCGTCTGGAGGACCGTGGCGTCGTACCGGATCGGCTCGCGGCCCGGCTCCGGGAAGTGCTTCTCGATCTGGATGTCGAGGCCCGCTCGCAGCTCCGGCCATAAATCCAGCGTCGCCGGGTCGGGCTGCCACAGGGCGCCTTCCGGCTCGCCGTCATGGTCCTGCAACAAGCGCTCGACGATGACCACGTCCCGCCAGACACCGTCCAGCATCGCGTGACGTTTGTACACGCCGACGTCCCGAAAGCCGAGCTTGCCGAGCATCCGCAGGCTTGCGGTGTTCTCGACAAAGACGCGCGAGACCAGCTTTTCGTATCCGGCGGCGCGTGCTTCCTCGATCAGGGCGCTCATCGCGACCCGGCCGGCGCCCCGTCCTCGCCATGCGCGATCGACATAGACCGAGAACTCGGCGTTCCCGGCGTAGCAGGCGCGCGGGCGGTACGACGACGTCGCGGCCCAGGCAATGACCTCGCCGTCCGCTTCGACCACGACGATCGGGTAGGGCAGGTCGAACCAGCCACGGATGGCGTCCTCCGTCCGTGGCTCGGTTTCGAAGGTCGCGACACGGTCGCGGATGCCCTGGTTGTAAATCTCCGCGATGCGCGCCGCGTCGTCGATCGTTGCGCGGCGCGCGCTGAGGTCTTGCGTCACGCGGTTCCCCGGATCATCCTCAGGACTTCGGAGGTCTTCTCCTCGAGCACCGACTTGTCCTCTGCCTCGACGTTCAGGCGCAGCAGCGGCTGCGTGTTCGAAGCACGGAGATTGAACCACCAATCGTCGAACCCGACAGTGAGGCCGTCGAGATGGTCGATATCGGCACCCTGTTCGGCGTAGTGCTTCTCGACCTTGTCGATCGTGGCCTGCGTGTCCTCTACCTCGGAGTTGATCTCTCCGGAGCGGAAGCGGCTGTCGATCGGTTCGAGGATGGCGGAGAGCGACTGGTCTTCCTCCGAGATCAGCTCGACGACCGTCAGCATCGCGATCAAGCCGCTGTCCGCGTACCAGTTGTCGCGGAAGTAGAAGTGACCGGAGTGCTCGCCGCCGAAGATGGCGTCTTCCTCGCGCATCAGAGCCTTGATAAAGGAGTGGCCGACGCGGGACCTGATAGCCCGGCCACCGTTCTCCTCGATGATCTCGGGCACCGTCCGCGAGCAGATCAGGTTGTAGACGATCGCCGACCCCGGATGCTTCTTCAGCATCTGCAGCGTGACCATCGCCGTGGTCATGTCACCGCCGATGAACTCACCGTTCTCGTCGATCAGGAACATGCGGTCGGCATCGCCGTCGAAGGCAACACCGAGGTCGCAACCCTGCTCGACAACCGTGCGCTGGAGATCACGGATATTCTCC
Source organism: Thermomicrobiales bacterium (assembly GCA_035305265.1). GTDB lineage: Bacteria > Chloroflexota > Chloroflexia > Thermomicrobiales > UBA6265 > UBA6265. The sequence continues at coordinate 1,656 of DATGPC010000033.1, forward strand.
GGCTCGATCGGGTTCGCCTCGTGGTTCGGGAAGGTGCCGTCCAGATCGAAGTAAAGCGGCACGATCTCCACCGGGAGCTTCTCGAAGACTGGCGGGGCCAGCTTCCCGGCCATGCCGTTGCCGGCGTCGACCGCAATCTTCAGCGGCTTGATCTTGTCCGTATCGATCATGCTGAGGGCGTGCTCGGCGTAGGCCTCCAGCACGTCGCGTTCTTCCGACGTCCCGCGCTTGCCTCCGCGCGGCTCGCCGAAGTCCCCGCTGAGAACGAGATCACGGATATCGCCGATGCCCGTGTCCATCGAAAGGGCGCGTGCCCCTTCCTTGCAGATCTTGAAACCGTTGTAGGCGGCCGGGTTGTGCGATGCGGTGATCATGACGCCGGCCGGATAATCGTATTTGCCGACCGCGAAGTAGAGCGTGTCGGTGGAGACGAGGCCGATGTCGACGACATGCGCGCCCTGGTCCATGATGCCGTCCATCAGCGCGGCCTGCAGGTCCGGCCCGGAGACGCGCATGTCGCGGCCGACGACGACGGTGTCGACGTCCAGGAAGCTGACCATAGCCCGCCCGATGCGGTAGGCGATATCCGGGTTCAGCTCTTGCGGGACAATGCCCCGGATGTCGTACGCCTTGAAGAGCGCCCCGACCTCGGGGTCGAGCGGCGTGGAAACGTCGTAGGTCTGGTTCGCGTCAGAGTCGGTCATAGAAGTCCTCCCTGGTGCTCGTGCCGGGCCCGCGGAACATCCTCACGCGGCCCACCCATGTCCGTAACTATAATGGGGATTCGATACGCAACTCGCATTCCTGCCCGGAAATTGTGGGTTTTCGCACCAGGAGCTCGTTTTTCGTGACGTATCACGACACTACGCCCCCTATCCAGACGCCTCTCGCGCCCGATGCCCCGGTCGATTTGCACCTTCACACCTTCGTCAGCGATGGCATCTGGCACCCTCGTGATCTCGTCGACCGGCTGGACCAGGACGGTATCCGCGTCGCGGCGGTCTGCGACCACGACAACCAGCGCTCGGTCGTCGAGGCGATCGAGTACGGGCAGCGGCGGGGCGTACATGTTATCCCCGGCATCGAGATGACGATTCGCTGGGATAAACGGCAGTGGCACATGCTCGTCTACGGCATCCGGCCGGACGATGAGCGGGAGGAGGCGAAGCCCTTCCTGGACGTCGTCGCGCGACAGGACGCGGTCTTCCAGGAGCTGGCGGCGGATGCGCGCCGGCGAGTCGAGTTGAGCGGCCGCCCGATCCCGTCGCTGCGAACCCTCGAGATCCACGGCCCCTTAATGCCCGTACACGTGCTCCGCGCGATGATCGCCGACAAGCACGTCCCACGTCTGAAGGAGGCGGCGGAGCTGGTGGTCGAGCTGGGTGGGCACTTCACGACGGATACGCCGCTGGAAGACGTTGTCGAGGCGGCGCACAAGGGTGGCGGTATTTGCATCATCGCCCACCCGGGCCGGGCCGACCTCGGTCCGGCGATGACCGAGGAGACGCTGGACCGCATGCTCGCCGACGCGCCGGTGGACGGCATCGAGTGTCACTACCGCAGCTACACCGACAAGGAGACGACGTTCTACCGCTCGCTGGCAGAAGAGCGCGGGCTCCTTATCGGCACCGGCTCGGACTCGCATGGACCCGGCGTCCCGGTCGATCCACGTCCGTTCCGCGCCGCCTGGTCAGCTGACCTGCTGGAGCGCCTCGGGATTCGTGTGCAGCGCCCGGATGGCCCTGCCTGGGAGCCTGGCATGGACCCGCTCGTCGCCCCGGAACCCGAGCCGAAGCCCGATGAGGCGGCCGCTGCCTCCGCGACGTCATGAGGTGTCGTACCGCCGGACACAAGGTCCGGCGGTCGCGGTCCATGGCTATTCGACATCAGCGCTAGCTGAATAGCCCGAGGATGTCATCCCGGATGCCGGGATCGAGGAAGCTCGTCCAGCCCAGCCACGCGATCACCAGCAGGATGAGGACGCCTGCGATCCAGCCAAGCACGAGCCCCCGGCGGCTCTCGACTGGCCGGCGCGACTCCCACGTCGACACATGCGCCGCGTGGGGCACGGTGGTCATGGAAGGCTGGATCGGGATCGC